>DYKH01000198.1 GCA_020722685.1 Caldithrix sp.
CGCTCGGCCTCAATTTAATGAATCGCATAGAGTTTGTCAAGCAATGAAAATTTTCTGTTGCTTTGAGGATTTGTTTTTTGTATTCTCTCTGCGTTTCGAGCTGCGTGCAATTGTCGGTTGCACCAGCATAGCCGGACGAAATACCTTGACGAAATTGGCAAAGGGTAGAATTTGTCAGGAGGGAAGCTCTCATGCAAGCGACATTGTTCAAGGCGGGGCTGACCTTATTGCTGCTTTTTGCAATTGTGTTGCTATCCGGGGATCGTCTCAATCCACTCTACGGCCGCTTTGGCAAAGTCGATCAAGTCCATTCCTGGGTATTGCTGGGACTGCTGTTCTTCGGCCTCGCTTCTGTGGCTTTGGCATTCATACGTACCCTCATTGGCATCTTGCTGTTTGCCTGCGTCGTCGTAGCGGCGTATCTCATCTATCATTATCGGCTGGTGGAATTTTTGAAATGAAACGTCCAATCCTGTGAGGTTTGCAAAACCTCACAGGTTTTAACATTCTTTTACTTGGAGGAAAAAACGTGATCCGATTCGCAGTGTTAGGTTATGGTTTTATGGGTGCCGGTCATGTGGCTACCTTGAAAAAGAATCCCAATGCAAAAGTGGTGGCCGTCATCGAAAGCAATCCGGAAAAGCTGCGGTCCGTTACCGAAGGCAACATCGAACGATCCGGCGCAGATAATTTACTGGAAGGGGTGCATCTTTACCCTTCTTTGGCGGAGATGCTCGGCAAAGAAAAGGTGGATTGCCTGGTTGTTTCACTTCCCACCTACCAGCATCGGGAGTCGACCGTACAGGCCTTGCAAGCGGGACTACATGTGGTGTGCGAGAAGCCCATGGCCCTGACTCTGGAAGATTGCGACGCCATGATCGAAGCTGCGGGGAAACATAACCGGCAGCTATTCATTGCGCAATGCATCCGCTTTTGGCCGGAATACGCCGAGCTTAAGCGCATGATGGATTCGGGAGAATTGGGCCAGCCGATCTCTTTCCTTTTCCGTCGCGTCAGCGCTCCACCGTTTTGGGCCGGCCCGCAGAGCTGGTTTGCCGACCCCGCGAAAAGCGGCGGCTGTGTGTTCGATCTGCACGTCCACGACGTGGACTTTGTTCATTATCTACTCGGCCGACCTCATTCTGTTTTTTCGCAGGGCATTTTTAGCAGCAGCGGCAGCAATCAGGCCGTTATGACTCAATACAGTTTCGAATCAGGAGTCTTATGCTGTGCAGAAGGAAGCTGGATTTATCCTGCCGGTTTCAAGATGGCCTACACAGCCGTTTTTGAGAAAGGCAAGCTGGAATATGACAGCAATTTATCACCCAGCCTGATGCTGACCCGAAGTGGGGCGGCAGCAGCCGAGCCAGTTCCGGTCCCGCCGGGGGATGGCTACGAGCATGAATTTGCTTATTTCATTGAATGCCTGGAAACCGGCAAGGCGCCGGACAAGATCCTCCCGCAAAGCGCGCGCCAAAGTATCGAGATCGCGCTGGCCGAAGTTAGATCCATGAGAGAGAAAAGAGTGGAGCGACTCTAAAACGACTATTTGCATTTGGTCTGCCGGAACTGAGGGGATTATCATAAGATCGATCAATATTTAGTGGCAAAGAAGAGGAAGCGATTTATGATGCTTAAAAAGAATTTGCTGTACTGTCCCGTCCTTTTTTCCTACCTGGTTTTTCAGCCGCTCATTCCTGCTACTCAAGCCAAGGTGGATCTGTGGTGTCATATCTCATTGAGCCTGCCAATGACCGAAGAAGGCGTCCATCTGATTAACTGGCAGGACGGCCAATGGCGCACCACGCAACTGGGCGGCCAATCGTGCATCGAGATGGTGCGCAATGGGTTGGCCAATTCGGCCTATCTTTATTTTGCCGTGGACGATAGCTATGTTTATGGCGACGCCCTCGACGTCTTTGTCACCGTAGAATACCTTGATCGCGGCAGCGGCCAATTTCATCTTCAATACGACGGTCATGCCGATCCATACAGCGACGGCGGGAGCAAGCCGCTGAGCGGCTCGAATTTCTGGTCAAAACACACCTTCGTGCTGCCGGGTCCTGGCTTGACCAATGGACAGAACGGCGGCGCTGATTTCCGTCTCGCCCTCCTCGATACCTCTATTGCCCCGCTGGCAATAAAGAATGTCTGGGTGTGGCGGGCGCCGGGCGCTAACATCGCTCCCAAGCGGCAAGACTTTTCCGGCGAGTCTTTTGCCGCCACGGACGACCTCGTTTTCACATATTATTTCTACTGGTATGACGTCTACTCCGGTGCGCACATCTGGGATAACGCGCAACAGACCGACGACGCGCTGCAAGATCATCCGGCTTCTATGACGGACTTTAGCTGGAAATCGGTTGCCTGGCACAAGCAAGAACTGTTGGATATCATGGCTGCCGGCATTGATGTGATTTTGCCCATCTATTGGGGGTCGGCCCGTGAGATGGAGGGTTGGTCGGTCGAAGGCTTGGTCAAATTAGTGCAAGCCGAAGAAGAGCTGATAGCCGAAGGAAAAAAGCCGCCCAAGATCGGCCTCTTTTTCGATACCACCACGCTTTTCTACGGCGAGTACGTTCTCAGAAGCGAGGACGCGCAAACCGATCTCTCCACTTCGTTTGGAAAGGCGTATTTTTACAAACACCTTCGTGATTTCTTCTCCCTTATTCCACCCGCCTTGTGGGCACGGATAGACAACCAGCCGGTGGTTTGGTTGTATGCGGCTGCCTTTGCGAAAAACTCAAGCCAAGCGTTGGTCAATTATGTCAATGAGCGTTTTGCCGTTTCTTTTGGCGGATTGCAGCCGTACATTGTCCGCGAGATTTCCTGGAATCTGTCTACCCAAAAGGACTATGCCTGGGGAGCGGCTCTCAGCGGCGCGCAGCTTTTTGGCGTGGCCTCCGTCGGCCCGGGCTACAACGATTCCGCGGTCCCCGGCCGCACGACGCCCATTCGTGAGCGGGAGAATGGCGATTTCTATCGCCGCAATTGGAGCACGGTTTTAGGATCGGGCCGCAATCTCGTAGTAGTGGAAACCTGGAATGAGCTGCATGAAGGCACCGACATCTGCAATAGCCGCGAATATGGACGCCAGTACATCGAATTGACCGCCGAGTTTTCCCGAGCCTTAAAACAATCGACCAAATGGTCCTCGTTTCAGCCGCAAGGGTGGATTAAGACGCCTCATCCTTCCTGCAGCGTGCAAGTGCGAGACAGCAAATTCGGCATCATGCCCACGACCGTCAAATTCACCTACACGGACGACAACGGCACGAGCTGGCGCTCTTGGCCGGCGGCTTGCACCGGCGCCGACGGCACAACCGAGACTCAGACCGTCACCGCGGCGAACATTCCTTTCGCCGGGAGCGCCCGGCCGTTGTCGACGCCGAATAAGGTACGGTTTGCTATTATAAACGCTCGCGGCGATTCGGTCGTCAGCCCAAGCTTTCCCATTTATAACGGCGCCGCGCCGGATTTTGCGGCTGAGATAAGACTCGGCTCCGGCCCCGAAGGCAACGGCATTCGCCAGCGCTATCATCGCAACGATGATGGCTGGAGCGCCGAGACCAGCTTGGCGGGCGTACCGTGCAGCTACAATCTGGTCAAGAATTCCAGTCCGTATCCTGGCCGTTATCTCTATTTCGACGTGGAAGACAGCCTCATTTTCTCCGGCAGTTCTCCCGAAATATGGCTCACCGTCGACTATTATGACACCTCCGCCACCGGAATCATCGAGCTGCAATATGATAGTCCTGGTAGCACCCTCTCTAACTGGTACCAATCCGCCGGCTCCATTTCCGTCTCCAACACTCGCAAGTGGAAGAGCAAAACCTTCCATCTCAACGACGCCTATTTTGGCAATCGGGAAAATGGCGGCTCTGACTTTCGCTTTTACACCAGCGGGGTGATGTTCCTCAGCCGGGTTTTCGTCAGTAATCTGGAAACCACTAGCGTGGGGAAATCCCACGACTCGCCGGAGAATGAGCCAAAGGCATTCGGCCTTGAACAAAACTATCCCAACCCGTTCAATCAATCCACAATCATAGTATACAATCTTGCCAAGGATACGGAGGTCGATCTTACCGTTTATGATGTCGCTGGTAAGCGCGTTCGGACTTTATTCAAGGAAAGACAAACCGCCGGTCGGCATCAATGCCAGTGGGACGGCCAATCCGACTTGGGCCGGGTAGCTTCGGGGCTGTATTTTCTGCGGCTGTCAGCGGAGAAAGAGCAATCTGTTGGCCGGCTTTTGTTGTTGCGCTGAACTGCTTCACAAATCACAACTGAACGATAGGAGAGAGGGAGATGAAAAGAGCATTTGCAATCTTGCTGGTTCTCAGTTCTGCTTTGTTCGCCACGGACAAAATCCCCACCTATGTGGACCCACCGGTTGATACATACTTTACCGATTGGCTCCTCTGTGGTCCGTTTCCGAATCCTTTGCCGGAAGGCATCACCGAATATCGATTCGACGAAACGTCGCTTGGATTTTATCGCGACTATCTATTGTCGTCCGGCGGTGAGGGCAAGATTCACCCGCGGGAAGGCATGAGTGTCAAGCATCCCGACGGCAGCAAGAAAATCTGGCAGCGCTTCCACGGTTATTTTGGCCTCATCCCGTTGGATGAAATCTTTTCCCCTAACGTGCAAACAGTCGCATACGCAGCTTGCGTAGTGCAATCCGCAACAACACGTCCGGTGGTTCTCAGCATCACCTCCAACGACGGTGTGCGCGTCTGGCAAAACGGCCAACTTATTTTGGATCACAATGTCGGCGGCACGGAGGAGCCGGATCGGGATTTGGTTCCGATTGTCTTGCAGCAAGGCGAGAATCATTTCCTCGTCAAAGTCGCCAATGGTTTTGGCATGTGGAGCTTCCAATTCCGGTTCTTGGATTTAGCAAAGACCGTCAACGAGCTATTGCCGAGAGCCTATCTTTTTGGTCGCCCGGAAATTCGAGAAATGGCGGATGGCTGGGAAATTTTTGTCGGCCAGAAATACAAGGTGGAATTGCTCCCGAAAAAAGTCCCGGCGCGGGTAGAAATCGTGAGCCCGGATTCCCGGCGGGTTTTGGCCGCGTACGATACGTTTTTGGGTGCGACACTTTTCGTAAGGAAAACGGAACTGCCCGTTTCGGGGGGACTGTATCCGGTTCTTTGCCGGGTCATGAAAGCAGATGGGGATGAACACGTGTTGCGGGCGTCCATCTTTGTTGGCGAGCCGCCGGCGATGACAGAAACCTGCCGCCAGTTTCGCTTGGCGCCCATCATCGGCGATGAGCTGTTTGTCGGTCGCGAAGCAGCACATAACTACGAGTGCATGCGTTTTCACCTTGCCAGTGACAGCACTCACGGTAACCTGGAGGCTTCCGATCTGTGGACGCAACGCGAGATCACCAACCAATATAGCCGTTGGACCGCCTCGCTGCGGAATCCAAAATCTCCCTATGAGCTGATTTTCCCTGCCGTACAACAAGTAGAATTGCAGGGTGATGGCTCATTCGAGTTCCACCCCAATATCGGATTCCAAGACCTGACGAACGGCCTCTGTCAAGCCGATTTGGATCGCGTGCAGGAAATGTTCAAGCAAAAACTGGGCGCAGAAATGCAAATGGCAAATGAAAATCCGGTCATTGTGTTGGGACTGTCTGCCCATTTGCCGGAGGATTGCCGAGGCGTCTCTCTCCCTAACGATGAAGCTTACCTTATCAAAATCAGCCCGTCACAGATGAAGATCTTTGGCGCCACGGGCAAAGGACTGCACAACGCCTTGGTCACCTTGCGTCACCTTGTCGAGATGAACCGACCGCTTCCCGCCGCGACGATCTTGGACTATCCCGGCAACGCCCATCGCTGCGCGTTCCAATACTGGCCGGTGCCGATGAACGGTGAGGCTAAGGCGCGCATTCTGGAATACGTGGACCTGAAATACAACGAGATTTGTATCGGCACCGATGCCTTTCGCCGCTTGGACGATCCGGCGGTCGCGCAGGCGATGCAGGATTATTTCGATCTTTTGCGCCGGCACCAGGTCAATCCTATTCCGGTCGTCTGGCTGAACGGAGACAAATCCTGGTATGAGGGCGTCTGGCTGCAGGATGAGCCTGTGAGCTTTACGCAAGATGAGGTCAAGCTCGGCTTTCAGCGTTTGGTCGATTTGCCGAATTCTCGCCCGAGGTTGCATTCGGAAAAGGGAGGCGGAATTGCCTACGAGCGGGACAAAGATTATCAGATTGTATCGGTTGAGCCGCCCGTGTTAAGACGCTTGGCGAACGGCAAAATACTGACAGGTGCCAAAGCATACTTGGACGCCGACATTGTGGACACGCGCACGCACCGTTTTTTCAAGCCCTGTCCATCGGAGGAGGCTGCCTACCAAGAGTTTGATAAAATCATCACCAACACCATCAAGCTTCTCAAGCCCACTGCCATTCACGTCAACCATGATGAGTTGGGGATTATGAACAGCGACAGCCGCTGCCGCCAGCGCAACATGAAGGGTTATGAGTTGGCGGCCTATCAGATCAATCGCATGCACGACATCATCAAAAGCCACGATCCGCAGGTGGACATGATCATGTGGGCCGACGCGGTCAATCCGTATCACAACGCCGGCAAAAAGGTCCTAGAGCAGACCTGTGATTTATTGCATCGGGACATCATCATGGCGCATTGGTATTACAGCGCCGAGAATTTCGAGCAAGTGGATTTAGTGGAATTGGGCAGCAACTTTTTCCTCGACAAGGGATTTCGCATGTACGGCTGTCCCTGGGACCATTTGGTGAACCATCAGTTGTGGGAAAGGGTTATGCAAACGCACAAGGGGAATCCAAGCTGCATGGGGCTATTGCACACGCAATGGAGCGGACGGAATTCGGGGATAGCGCAGACGGCGGAAGTGAATTGGAAGGGAAGCACTTGGCTGACGAAATAAATGGTCTTGATTTTTACCTGGCGAAAAACTATAATACGCCGGCGCAATTCAAAAATTGTCCGCTATCTAAAACCAATTCAGAAAAGGTGAGAACAATGGAAGGGATCAAAAAGCAGTATATCGTAGACGAAAATAACCAAAGAGTGGCGGTTCAGCTCGACATCGGCACTTATCAAAAGATCGAAGAGCTGTTGGAAGACTATTCCCTAGTGCAATTGATGAAAGAGAACGAGGGTAGTGAGATTTTGGATTTGCCCAAAGCCAAAACGTATTACAGCAGACTAAAGAAGGTCGATTGAGGGTAGAATATCGGAAAAAATTCTTGAAGGAGCTTGCCAAAATACCTGCTGAAAATAGGGCTCAGATAGAACGCTTCGTATTTGAGCAAGTGCCAGAATTGGAAAACATATTCCAGTCAAAAAGATTCGAAGCTATGAAAGGTTATCCGTCCTATTATAAAGCAAGCTTTGGTTCCTACGGTGTGGGAGTAAAGATCGAAAGGGGAACCGTCATCTTCGAGCGCGCCTTGCACAGAAAAGACATCTATCGGTACTTCCCGTGATGTACGTGTTTAGCCGACTGAATAAGTACGTCATTTCGAACGGAGTGAGAAATCTGTGAGCTACGGACTCGACCTACTTTGCAGATACGGAATCGATAAATTCCTCCCTGCGGTCGGAATGACAGGTATTAGCTCAACTGACTAAACTGTTACCCCGTGATAATTCGTAATCTCCATAGCAGGCCTCTTTTCACTCTCCTATGCCCGTTAGATACAACCACCGGCCATTCGTCTCTGAAGTGGCATTCACTATTAGCATCCCATTTTCCATTTTGAAAGGGATCAACTTTCCCCTCGAACCCGGTACCGCTTCTTCCGCCCAAAGCTGCAATTGAGTTCTCTTTGTCTCCAAGGGGATGGATATTTCTCCCGAACCGTTTAGAAAAATTTGCATAAAAGCCTTCCCCTTGATCCGACGCGCCTGGGCAACCGGCGCCCAGGTGATGTGCGTCTGCTTTTGACTGGAAAGGACGAACTCTTTGCCATCGATACTGATGCGGTCGCAGTCATGTCCCTCAAATCCAACCAGCCGCTTTTGTCCATCCACATTGAAGGCAAGGATGAGCCGGCCGGAATAATCGACTTTATGTCCGTTCACCATAAAGCTGCGCAAATTGATCGAGTCCGAGGGCAAGGGATTTTCCTGCAAAATCCGCTCGTCCTCCTCAGCATTGCGGGCAAATCCTCCCGGCCAGCTTTCGCGATGGGATTTGTAGTGGCTGGCCACGACCACCGTTCCGTTGGGAAATCGCGTGGTCAAATACTCGGTGCTTCGGGATAGATATTCCGTGTTGTCGTTGATGCTGGCAAATTTGCCGCTGGGCGGATAGGCGCCGGCCGCTGAGAGAATCTCGAACCAAGTACGGGCTTCTTTTCCCAAACTGCCTGCCTGATCGTCACGCGGACGGAAACCAAGATAGTAAGCAAAGCCTGCTCCATGCTTGCGCTGGGTGCCGACAATTTGCTTGTCAACCGTTGCTACAGTTTCAATTTCTTCCGAGGCTTTGGTGACGGGATAGATTCTGTCCACGATAAAGTCAGAATCATTTGATTCGGTACGCTTGCCAGACCATTCGTGAACTCGACCGTTTTGCCGGCAGCAATTTCCCCCAAATGCACAGATGGCTGGTACTGTGCCCCGAATAATTTTTCCCACTGTGGGCGACAGTTAAAAATCATAAGTCGGCATAATAAACCTCGTTTATATTGTCAATTAAGAGGTGGGA
>DYKH01000723.1 GCA_020722685.1 Caldithrix sp.
TTTCCGCAGACTGCGATCCCACATTCCATACTCGTATAAGGTACATTCCCAAGTCACAGCCCCCCTGTCCGTAGTCGGAAAGCCTCGTTCCGTGGCCGGAAGAGCACTTTCCCAACTCGGACAGCTATAATCCCAATGCGGAAGGGTATGAGCCCAGGTCGGAAGACCCCGATCCGTGGTCGGAAGGGGGGTGAGACGAGGTTGCGGAGCCGTCGTGCCAAGAGCGGAAAGGAGTGATCCAAAGGCGGAGCGCTACTTCTCATGTGGAGAGCACGAGAAGAAACGCTCCATAGTTTCCTTGGAGAGGTTTCTCATAGGCGTGAAACATTTTCCCTCAAAAATTATCTCCTTGCCGTTGAATGGAACTACCACCCGGGTCATCGGATGCGCTGCGTTTTCCTGGCCGATGGGTGGAAAATCCTGCCAAACAAGTTGGTACTCCAACACCAGTTTATCCCCCGAGATTTTCCATTCCCCAGCCAAATATGCCAGTCCATCCCCGGAGCTCAGGCTGACTATGTCATCAATCTTAAAGAGGACGCCACCATAGCTTATTAATTCTCCAGAGGGGCAGAAAAAAAGTATGCGCCCTGTCGTGTCGTAGGGTTGGTATCCCAATGCGTCTGCTACATCCTTGGGTGCAGCATTCCATGGCTTGTAGAGATGACACCAATATGTACCGGCCAAATTGCTGTCGCGCAAGACCAGTTCCGTATGTGTTGCCGACAAGCAGGACATCAGGGCCATACAGCAGGCGATGAGAAAGAGGTGCCTCACCATGGGAATTCCACAGGCGTTTCAATAGAAACAGGGACATTAACATTGGTGTTAGCGATGGCCTGTATTACAGAGTCGTCTTGGCCATAGGAGAGACAGCCGTGAGTGGTATTAAGAAACTGCCCTCGCGTTGGCTGCTGTCCGTGGTAATAATATTCATCTTTCATTCCTTGGCCCATGGGATTCAAGCGGGCTCTTGTCGGGCCATAAGCGGACCATACATCGTAATAGCTGGGATCGGCAGGATCATCACTAGGCAAGGGGGCTCGACTAATATCTTGAATGCCATAAGAGGGAGGTGGATTTCGGGCAGGGTCGCTTGATTGCACATAGGTAGGCGATGGATCGCGCCTGTTCAATATAAGATAGTTGCCCTTTGGCACGGCACTTGCCCCGTTAGCCCCTCCTGAGAACGCTGTACCCGAGGCTACCGGCTTCTTGTTGTTCTGGTTGTAGAGCGCCACATCGTAGTGCGAGACGCCCTTCTTATCCACGAATACCAACTTCACTACAAGAAGGTGCGTGTAGTTACTTTTGTATGTCCTGGCTTTATCACCTT
>DYKH01000724.1 GCA_020722685.1 Caldithrix sp.
GGTAGTGTCCCTGTAACCGGTGAAAGCCGAATTTGATGTTCACCAATTCTGCTTGGGCGGCACCCGGAAGCTTAACAACTCATCCATACTCCACACATGATCGGTGAGACCTGCGGCCATCGCCGGGGTAACGGGCTTCCATTTTTTATAGGAAGCGTGTGGCCCCTTGGTCTGGATGGGTTCGGGTAAACGCTGACGCAAACCGCGATGTGGTTGTACAAAATGATAGTACGCAAATGCCAGCGTCAGTTGATATTCCAGGTAGTCTCGTTCCTTGGAAAACGCATTGACCTTGCGTCCCATGCGTCGAGAATACTGTCGGATGGTTAAGTTGTTCCGTTCCACGCCGTAGGTATTGATCGTTGTACTCACTGGTGACGCCTTCAGCGCGGCGATAACTTGTTGTTCGTTGCCATAGACAATTCGCGTGGTTACATTCACGACACGCCCGCGTTCACGTTCCTTGACCACAACGGCATAACAGAGGTCGGGTGGCGGATACTTGCGGGGCAAGGGATGCCGCCCGCGCTTCCCTTGACGTAGCGGTGTTTCCAAGACGCCGTACACTTCCAGAAGCGCATCGGCATAATGTGGCAGTTCGTCACTGGTAAAGAACGGAATCTGCCCGTCGGAAGCCGATTTTAGCCGAAAAACGAGCTTGCGGGCATTGAGTAAGGTGCGTTTACCGACAACCCAAGCCGGTACCAACTTACACACCGGACTGAATGCAATCCAAACCCAAGCATCCCCGTAGATGCCCAGGAGTCTATCCAGCGATGTGAGTTGATCTTCTTTTTTGTAGATGAAAGTCCAAAGTTCGTCGAGTTGACATTCACTCAAATGCAAGTTACGAAAGAAGTAACTCATCACGCGATTGCAGTGTGCCCCCAAGCGGGGCAACCAATGACAAACGGTATCCTTGTCCAAACTAAGGAGGCGACCTGTTGCACGAATGGATGTTCCTTCAGCTAAATGCCGAGCGCCGCTCTGATAGGTGACTTCGTCGGTACGAATGCCTGCATACGCTGTGCCAGTTCGTGCGCCAATGAGACCGCTACAATACGTACACCGAAAGCGTGGCGCACCATCATGCCAATCATGAAAGACAAGGTGACTGGATGGGTCAGCCTTACCGTAGAATCGACAACGAGAGTCGTGACAATAACAAGTATCTGTTTTCATGGATGCGCTTACTCCTTGAGAGAATGCTCTCAGGATAAACGCATCCAAATCCGATCACAACCAGTAATTTATCTCTTCACCGGTTACAGGGACACTACCAAGAAATTCATGAAGATTTTAAAGGATTGAGCGAAAAATCCTGAAGGTTTCCTTC
>DYKH01000199.1:0-4359 GCA_020722685.1 Caldithrix sp.
ATTCCTCCCTTCGGTCGGAATGACATTCATTTTTGACAGGGGCTGAACTGTTACGATTTCCCAAACCTTTGAGGTCTTTAAGCATTCGCTACAACCGGTAAGTGAGGTATTACACCTGCGCGATTAATAAGCTTGATTCTTTGGTTTTACTTTATTACAATTGACCAATCTTAAAAGCGGCGGCAATGAAAAAACGCTCGTACTTTGCTTAGCATTCTCTCCAGGAGCAAAGACGGTAAACGAATTGTGGAGAACAAGTTGTCTTCTGCCATTCACAAAAACTCCATTCCATTTTCCGAAATAGCGCGAGTTGTGCAAGATATCGCCGAACACTTTCAGCCGGAGAAGATCATCCTTTTCGGATCATTCGCCAGCAATAGTCAACACCCGGGAAGCGACGTGGATTTGTTGGTTATTATGTCTACCGATAAAACTCCAGTCGACCAGGCCATAGAGATAGCTCGAGGCGTTGAACACCATTTCGGAATGGATATTCTGGTCAGAACGCCGCAGCAGTTCCAAGAGCGTTTGGCTTTGGGCGATTTTTTTCTTCAAGATATCCAGAAGAATGGCAAGGTGATGTATGAACGCTCTTGTTGATGAATGGATTGCCAAGGCGGAAGGGGATTGGCATACGTTGCAGCGGGAGGTCAGAGCGAGAAAACATCCGAATCATGATGCTGCCTGTTTTCATGCACAACAATGTGCGGAAAAGTATTTGAAAGCCTTTCTGCAATTATCCAACCAACCTTTCCCTAAAACGCATAACCTTACCGACTTGTTAGAACTCGTTCTTGTGCATGATTGGCAGTTCGAAACGCTCCGAGATATTCTGGAAGCCTTGAACCACTATGCGGTTATATTCCGCTACCCAGGGGAGGAAGCAACTCGCACGGAAGCATTAGCAGCAGCAAAATTAGCTACCGCAATAAGGAAATTCGCTCGCACCAAACTTGGGCTTTCTGAAAAGCCTTAATTTCTCCGGCCATTTTTCCCCAGCAAATGCCTTGATTTTTCCCCGAATCTTTCTTACCATTACCCGCTTCACATTGACAACCTATCACCATACCCGTCCGTTTCGACCAAAAAAAGGAGAGCACTATGAGACTATCGCTGCTGTTCTTCACGGTTGCCTTTTTTCTTGGTTTGCTATTCATCACCTGTCAAAAGCCACCTGTCTTGGATTCGTACCAAACGGTTCTCAGCTCGTTTCAAAATCCACCTGCGGAATTCCGCAGCGCCCCGCTGTGGGTGTGGAATGACGCCATGACCAAGGAGCAAATCGACACGCAGCTTGCGGACTTTCAGGCACACGGCATCGGCGGCGTCTTTATCCATCCGCGCCCCGGACTGATTACGCCCTATCTTTCCGACGAGTGGCTGTCTCTTTGCCGCTACACGGTCGACGTGGGCAAAAAGCTGGGCATGAAGATTTGGATCTATGACGAGAATTCGTACCCATCCGGTTTTGCCGGCGGACATGTCCCGGCGCAGATGCCGGACGCGGCTCGCTGCGGACTGCGCATGGCCCGCATGACCGAATTGCCCAAGACTTTTGCCAAGCAGCCGTTGGTGATCCTTCAGCAGACCGAAACCGGTTTTGTTGACATCACCCAAAAGGCGCAACAGCAGAGTGCTGCTTCGGGCAACTACTGCGTATTTGATACCGTCCGCCAGCACTCTTCGCCCTGGTACGGCGGCTTTACCTATGTAGACCTCATGCGCAAAGAGGTGACGGAAAAATTTATCGACGTCACCATGAATGCCTACAAGCGGGTTATTGGTGATGAGTTTGGTAAAACCGTCCCCGGCGTTTTTCAGGACGAAGCGGAAATCAATCCAGCAGGGGGAAAGGATGTCATTCATTATACGCCGGCCTTGTTCGCTGCCTTTGAGAAAAAATGGGGCTATGATTTGCGGGTGAATTTGCCCTCGCTCTATGAGGATGTGGGCGACTGGAAGCGGGTGCGGCACAATTTCTACGCCACCTTGCTGGACCTGTTCGTCGAGAATTGGTCGATCCCTTATTACGATTATTGCACCAAGCATAAGCTCGCCTTCACCGGCCATTATTGGGAGCATGAATGGCCGACGCCGCGGGTTTCGCCGGATAACATGGCCATGTATGCTTATGCGCACCAGCCCGGTATTGACATTTTGATGAACGAATTCAAGACCGACCCGCACGCTCAGTTTGGCAATGCCCGCTCGGTCAGAGAGCTTCGTAGCGTTGCGAATCAACTGGGGAAAAAGCGCACCCTCTCCGAGACCTATGGCGCCGGCGGTTGGGATTTCACCTTTTTTGATCAAAAACGAGAAGGGGATTGGGAGTTCGCTCTGGGCGTCAATTTCCTCTGCCAGCACCTTTCTTACGTCACCATCAAAGGGGCGCGCAAGCGCGATCATCCGCAGTCGTTTTCCTATCACGAGCCTTGGTGGCGCGCTTACGGTCTGTTGGCCGATTATTTTGGTCGGCTCACCATCGCCATGTCCCACGGCGAGCAGCAGAATCGCATTCTGGTGATCGAGCCGACTACCTCGGCATGGATGCACTATGCCCGCGCTATTGATAATCCGCACCTGAATAAGATGGGTGAAGAGTTTCAGAATTTTGTCCACCAATTGGAAGCAGCGCAAATCGAGTACGATTTGGGCAGCGAGGCGATTCTCAAAGATCACGGCAAGGCGCACGGCGGCAAATTCATCGTCGGTCAGCGCGAGTACGATCTGGTCGTCCTACCGCCGGGAACAGAAAATTTGAATGCGCCCACTGTCGCTTTGCTTGAAAACTACTTACAGCAGAATGGCAAAATTTTGTCTTGGGTAGGACCTCCATCTTATGTGGATGGCCAAGCCAACGATGCTATGGCCAAGCTGAATGCGCAGCATAAAAATAACTACCTCGCCCTCGATCCGGCCATGGGATTGGACCAGATCAATCAGCTTTCCTCACCCAAAATAGAATTTGTCCAACCAAACAATTATGGCGGTCTGCTTTTCCACCATCGCCGAGTTTTGCAAGATGCCGAATTGCTGTTCCTGACCAACATCAGCGATCAACAGGCATCGGCGGGACAATTTATGGTGAAAGCGCGCTCCATCGAAAAGTGGGATTTGTTCGCCGGCAAGGTCTCCGCCTATCCTTCAAAACGGGAAAAGGGAAAACTGCTGGTCGACTTTGCCCTTCCGCCGGGCGGCAGCGTTTTGCTATGTATGCGCCCGACTGAAACAACTGCCCCCTTAGAAGCTCAGCAGATGGCTTGGGAGCAGATGACCACAACCGGCGAGACAAAAATTGTTCGCCAAGCACCCAACGTACTGACTTTGGACTATTGCGATCTGAATTTGTCCGGCAACGTCGAGAAGGACTTGTACTTTTACCAGGCGCAGTTGAAAACCTACCAGCATCACGGATTGCCCCGCAATCCTTGGGACAGCGCGGTGCAATACAAAACCAACATTCTCGATCTGGACAAATTCGCTCCCGAATCCGGCTTTGAGGCGACCTACTGGTTCACCGCCGCCAACGGAGTAAATTTGGCTTCTTTGCAGGCGGTGGTGGAGCGCCCGCAATTGTTCCAGGTCGCCATCAACGGTCAGGTTGTTAGACCCAAAGAGAAGGCTTGGTGGCTGGACAAGGCTTTTGGTGTATTTGAGATTGGTCAGTATGCTCGAGTTGGTGCCAATAAAATCACCCTTAAAGCCTCACCTTTCACGATTCACTCCGAGTTGGAACCGGTCTATTTGCTGGGCGATTTTATGCTGAAAGCCGGTAAAAAAGGATTCGAGCTGGTTCCGGCCAAACCGCTCAACCTTGGTGCTTGGGATGAACAGGGGATGCCGTTCTACGCAACGGGCGTGGCATACCAAAAGACTGTGGAAATTCCAACTGCCGGAAATAAAAAATCGCGCTATCGCGTGCAGCTTGGCTCTTGGAAAGGCGCGGTGGCCGAGGTCAAAGTGGGTGAAAAAAGCGCCGGTTTCATCGCCTTTCAGCCGTTTGAGCTGGACATCACGAACCTGTTAGCGCCGGGAGCGAATACCGTCAGCGTGATCGTCTATGGCACCCTGAAAAACACCTTAGGTCCGCATCACAATAATCCACCTCTGGGCCGAGCCTGGCCCGGTTCGTTTCAGCAAGGCGCCAAGGATGGTTATCCTCCTGGTTCGGAATACAGCGTGGTGGGTTATGGACTGATGGATGATTTCAAAATACAGGTGGGAAAAGAATTGTAGGAGGCGTTTTCAACGCCGATTGTTTGCTTAAACTCTGACAGGGTTTTGAACCCCGTCAGAGTTGTTTCTCCGCATAGAATGAACTAACCGTAGAAATCGGGCTTGCAAAGCCCTCCTACGCGG
>DYKH01000199.1:4459-8712 GCA_020722685.1 Caldithrix sp.
AAGCCCTCCTACGCGGTAGATAACCGTATCCGTAGGAGGCGTTTCCAAACGCCGAATTGTCAGGAATTGTGAATCGGGCTTGAAAGGCCCTCCTCAACCCATGTCTAACTAAACCACTCTTAACCAAATTAACAAGAGAGGAATCTATGCAAACCTTGGCTCCGCTGGACTGGATCATCGTTGCCGTTTATTTTTCTTTCATTGCCTACATCGTCTGGTGGTCTTCAAAGCGGCAGGACACCGCGACAGACTATTTTTTGGCCAGCCGGAACATCGGCTGGTTCGCCATCGGCGGGTCGCTGTTCGCCAGCAATATTGGCTCGGAACATATCGTCGGTCTGGCGGGACAAGGCTCCACCACCGGCATGGCCATGGCGCATTGGGAGCTGCACGCCTGGATCATGATCATGCTGGCTTGGATCTTTGTGCCTTTTTACTATCGTTCTCAAGTCTTCACCATGCCGGAGTTTTTGGAGAGAAGATTTAGCTCTCAAGCGCGATGGATTCTGTCCCTGGTTTCGTTAGTTGCCTATGTTTTTACCAAAGTCTCCGTTACCGTCTATGCTGGAGCTCTTGTTTTTCAAACCTTGCTGCCGGATACCTTCGGTTCACCAGAGAATGCCTTTTGGGTGGGCGCCTTTGCCACCGTGGTCCTGACCGGCATTTACACCGTGTTTGGCGGTCTCCGCGCGGTGATTTACACCGACGCCGCCCAGGCGATCATTCTCATTGTCGGCTCCCTTGCCATCACCTATTTCGGACTGGAAAAATTAGGCGGATGGGGAGAGATGCGTGCTATCTGCGCGCAAAACGCTAATGGCTTTGCTCTCTGGCGACCACTCTCTGACCCCGGCTTTCCTTGGTTAGGCGTCCTGATCGCTTCTCCCATCATCGGCATCTGGTATTGGTGTACAGACCAATATATTGTGCAGCGTACCTTGTCGGCCAAAGATTTGCGCAATGCCCGGCGTGGGGCCATTTGGGGCGGATACTTGAAGCTCACGCCGGTGTTGATCTTTTTAGTTCCCGGACTGATGGGTTGGGCACTGCACCAAAAGGGCATCATCAGCATTCCCACTAAAATGGTCGAGGGAGCGGCAGTGATCAATGGCGATCAGGTGTTTCCTACCATGGTGGCCAGTCTTCTTCCCGCCGGTTTACGCGGCTTGGTGGTCAGTGGTTTACTTGCTGCCCTTATGAGTTCGCTGTCGGCCTTGTTCAACTCCTCTGCCTCATTGTTCACGGTCGACGTTTATGAAAAGATCAAGCCCGGACGCTCGGAAAAACAATTGGTGCGCGTCGGACGAATTGCCACGGCGGTGGTCGTTCTTCTCGGCTTGATTTGGATACCCGTCATGCCCATGATTTCCAAAGGCGGCTTGTATCAGTATTTGCAAAGCGTGCAGGGTTATCTGGCGCCACCCATTTGCGCGGTGTTCCTTTTGGGCCTATTCTGGAAGCGCATCAACTCCAAAGGCGCCGTTTGGGGACTGGCAACTGGGTTCATTCTCGGTATGCTCAAGCTAACCGTCCAAGCTCTGTTCGGCAAAGGCAAATTCGAGAATCCCGCCCTCTTGGCTGCTTTTGGCGATTTGAACTTTTTGTACTTCACTGGCATCTTGTTCGCCATCAGCATTGTCGTGGTGGTCGTTGCTTCTTTTTCGGCGCCGCCGCCTTCGGAAGAACAGGTCAAGAGTCTCACCTACGCCACGGCTACCGATGAGGACAAACGACTCAACAGGCAGAGTTGGAATTGGCAAGACGTGCTTGCGACCGCTGGCGTCCTCGGATCTGTTTTGGCCATGTATTTGTACTTTAGCTTTTGGCTTAAATGATCGGATTTTGAAAATTCTTGGAAGCGTGTGATCGGAGAATGGGTTCATCCGGAAAACGAGTGCCTATTAGGGTATCTACGATGGCTTTATCGCTGGGTTATTTCAAAGCTTGACATAGAAATGATTCTAGCCTGGAGATGATTCTATAGCCAAGGTCAAAAGATAAACCGCAAAGCTCGGAAAGATGGCGCGAAGCTCGCAAAGAGAGCTTTTAGCTGGTAGTGCAATATGAAACATGAAGCAATGCAACTTGATCCTCTTTGCGTTCTTTGCGCATTCTCAGCGCACTTTGCGGTTAAAGTACGCGTTTGCCGGAAGAGCCGGAGAATGCGTGGCCGATCATAAGATAATGAAGGAGGGCAGGATAATCATGCCAAAGGCAGATGCCCCTTTGGCGCACAGGATGTCACGGATGAATAGAATCAAGATCGAAAACGAAACTCAGGCATAGGAATTACTCATTCTTGATTCTCGATCCCGTCCATCCGTTTTATCCAGGCCATCCTGTCAAGTTTGTCAAACCACAGCACTCCGTGGGATTGGTCGTTGGGATGTTGCTATCACGGGAGGAAAAGCCATGAACAAAGAAAAGCGCGCGGAACTGTTACTGGATCATTACAAGGACAGCTTTCAGCACACGCTCAGCAATTGGAATGCCCGTAACCGGCTATTCATGTTCGTCCTCATCCTGCTGGCATTCATTGCCCTGGATATCTACTCGCCTGGATTGATCTCGAATCTGGTGAATGCCTATGTTGCCAACGCCACCGGCGAACGGGCGCCCAAAATCGATTTCGATGTCGTCGGTTCGGTGATATGGTTTCTCCTGCTGAGTCTGGTTATCCAATACTACAAGCGCTCGATTCAAGTTGACCGGCAGTTCAAGTACATCGGCAATATCGAAAAGCAACTTGCCCGCGCCATGGACGGCCAGTACATTACTCGCGAGGGCAAAGCCTATTTTAGCCGCACCGGCGTTCCGCAGGCGGAAGAAGACAACAAGCGCCCGCTCTACCTGCAGGCGGTTGGCCCCTTATACACCTATTTCTTTCCTTCCGTGCTCACCATTCTTGTTGCCGTCAAAATCTTTGAGGTAGACTGGCCATCGGCAAAAGTCACGCACTACTTTGACGGGATCATCGGCTTGATCATGATCGTCTACAATGCTTTTTATGTTCGGTGGATTGTCTTCAAGAAGTGAATAGACAGACCCTGGGATTTCTGGCGCCCCAGGTCTTGCTTAATTGTGAGTCCGACTCTGACAGGGTTCTCAACCCTGTCAGAGTTGAGCGCTGCACTCCGGGATCTTGCTTAATTGGGAGAGCTTGTCCATGACAATTACCCGCCTCGTCTGTGTCATCAGCCTCTTTTTCACCATTTCCTCTTTTGCCAAGAGTGAAAAATTTCTGCCTCCGCCCAGCGACCGTATTAAGATCAGCATTGACTTTGACTGGAAGTTCATCAATCGCGATTTCCCGGCGGAGGAGGAGACGCATCAGGTGAATGCCTTGCCTTGGCAAAAGGTCAATTTCCCGCACGACTGGACCATTGAAGGTCCATTCGATCCGGAGAACAACACCACCCAGGGCTTCATGCCCATGAATGTCGGTTGGTACATCAAGAACTTTATTTTCCCTGAATCTTACGCCGACAAGAAGATTTTCATCGTCTTTGACGGCGTTTATCGCGCCAGCGATGTTTGGATGAACTATGCCTTCCTCGGCCATCATGAGTCCGGCTATGCCAGCTTTGCCTACGATCTCACCGATTACGTTCGCACCGGCAACATCATCCCCAACGGTCTTCGCGTGCGCGTGGATGGTCGCCGCCACGAAGAGGACATGTACGAAGGGAATGGCATCTACCGGCATGTCTGGCTGGTGCTCACCAACAAGCTGCATGTGGACAACTGTAATTGTCTTATCTTTCTCACCAGAAACTGGCGGTGAAATTCCTGACAGACTCTGGGTTCTGGAAGCACGTTTTAGTCCTAACCATGGAGGCTGTCATGTGCAAGAAACATTCGTCCAAGCGGATTCCCGCGCGGGGCAAGCGCTATTCTCCCGCGATGAAGCAGGAGATTCTCCGCTCTGCAGCAGAGCAAGGACCCGCCGAGACGATGAGAAAGTATGGCTGTAGCATCTGGACCATCTGTCGCTGGCAACGGCAAGCCCAACGGGCTGCCGCAGATGCTACACTGGAGCCGGTGAGCGCTCCTGATCGCTCCTCCCTTTCGGAAAAGGCTGAGGGCCGCGATTGCGACATGTCGGGACAGGAGCAATCGAGTTCTTTGACATCAGCCAGACCGAACATCGCCAGCAGTGGCGCTCCGGAGGTGCCAGACCCGCGCAGCGAGGAATCTCTGCCGCGCGCCGAGTTTGACGGCAAAAGCCGCGCCCAAGTGTTCTATGAGTTTGT
>DYKH01000725.1 GCA_020722685.1 Caldithrix sp.
CTTGTGATGACCCAGTGTTAGAGAACACAACAAGTTACTGGTACGACACACGCAATCGTTCACTTACCGATACACTCTACTTCTACCACGCGGATCATCTCGGAACGCCAATAGCCATGACGGATACCTCAGGGACTTTGGTTTGGAGGGCGGAACACGCGCCGTTCGGGGGAATTTACGCTTTGCCAGTAGGGACAATTTCAAACAATCTTCGTTTCCCCGGCCAGTACTACGACAGCGAAACCGGCATCGCCCAGAACTGGTTCAGGGATTATAAGCACAACACCGGAAGATATTGGGAACCGGACCCGCTGGAGATGTCCCTTGCAAGAACCGTGAAGTTCGTTATTCCCATCAACAATCCCTTTCTATATGCCTTCAACAATGTTCAGAAGCTCACGGACCCAAAGGGGTTGCAAGCATCACAGTGCTGTGGTGCTGCGGCCACAGCCGGAGCTCTTAAATGCATGAAAGACGCATATGATACATGGGTAATTGCCAGTACCGTATTTTCGGACCCATTTCACTTTGGCGGTCCCGTAAGCTCATTTGCGTATGTTCTTAGTGGCGGTTCTGGTGGGAGTTGCGGACAGCTAGCTGAAGAAGCCGCGGGATTCATGAATAAGGGCTGTAAACAGGCCTGTTGCCACGCAGCGGACGAAAGTTATTGGTGGCTATCGTGGGGAGGCGTTTTCAAGTTCTCATGGGCGCAACCGTTGCCACACACCAAGGTGACTGTAGTTTGTAATGGCAAACCCGTCGTGTCATATGATCCCTATTGGAAGCTCTTCGGGCAGAACATTTTTGGTAAGTGATTTATCACCACGGTACGACGGAGCTAATATGCGCAAAAGCCTCAAGAAGATCATTAGGTATCTTTTCTATACGATAGGATCGGTTTGCGTAGTAGAGATGGTTCTTGTATTGATTTCCGAATGCAAGATAGGCTATAGCGCTCCGTATCTACTTGTAGGAACCGCGTTTCTTATTGCCGGAGTTGTTATTATTGCGCTTGCAAGCAAGTATATTCGATGAAGAAACAATCACTTTGGCCTCTCGATTTCGTGGCCTCATTCGCCAACTGGCCGACGTCTTCGCGTACTAAGACAGCGGGCAACATGCTCAGAGCAACAAAGAGCAGTCCAAATGTTCATCTCGACTGGAGCCTCGACGGAACCGCCAGACCCTTCGTGGTGAAACGCTCAACGTCCTTCACTTTCAGCAACCCTCTCTATCTTGGGCCAGCCCAAAGCGGAAAAACCTTCGACGACGCGGTGTTGAACAACGCCACCAGCTACGCCTATGAGACCTTCCGCCGCACCCTCACCGACAC
>DYKH01000726.1 GCA_020722685.1 Caldithrix sp.
GGAGACTGTAAAGAAATCTGTGTAACTGCGTTTTGCTCATAAATCAAACAAAGTCTTTGAGCCTGTCTTCAAACAGGAGCATAAAGCGGTTGAGTGCCGATTTCCAGTTATGGATGGGCATCGTCCATTTGCGCGAAGCCTGTTCAATGGCAAGGAAAACCACTTTTTTGGCAGCATCTTCGTTGGTAAATACCTTGCGCTTGTTCACCGCCTTACGCACCACGCTGTTGAGGGATTCGATGGCGTTAGTGGTGTAGATGGCTTTGCGGATGTCCGCAGGGTAAGCAAAGAAGGTGTTGAGGTTTTCCCAGTGGTTGAGCCACGAACGGCTGATTTGTGGGTATTTGTCATTCCAGCGTTCACCAAACTGCTGGAGGGCGAGTTTCCCTTGGTCTTCGGTGCTGGCTTGGTAGATGTCCTTGAGGTCGGTGGTGACTGCTTTGTAATCTTTCCATGCCACGAATTTCAAGGAGTTGCGTACCATGTGGACGATGCAAAGTTGAATGTCAGTTTTGGGGAACACCGCATTGATGGCATCGGGGAAGCCTGTCAGCCCATCCACGCAGGCAATCAGGATGTCTTGGACACCCCGATTTTGCAGTTCGGTCAAAACGCCTAACCAGAATTTCGCACCTTCATTTTCGGACAGCCATAGCCCCAACAGTTCTTTATGCCCTTGCAAGTTGACCGCCAATGCAAGGTAGACTGATTGGTTAACCACTTGTTTTCCCTTGCGGATTTTCATCACCATCGCATCAAGGTAGACAATCGGGTAGACCGGGTCTAACGGGCGGGATTGCCAAGTTGTCACCTGATCCAACACCGATGCCGTGACATTGGATACCAAGGTCGGGGAAACCTCTGCCCCGTACAGCTCTTGGAAGCAATCCACGATTTCACGCGTACTCATGCCTTTGGCATACAGGTACAGGATTTGGTCATCCATCTTGGTGAAGCGGGTTTGGTTTTTCTTCACCAGTTGCGGGCTGAAACTGCCATCACGGTCACGCGGGGTTTGGATTTCAACCGTGCCTTGGTCGCTTTTCAGCAGCTTGCTCATGTAACCGTTGCGGCTGTTCCCTACCTCTGGGGTTTTCGCATGGCGGTCATACCCTAGATGGTCATCCAATTCCGCGTTTAAAGCAGCCTCTACCGTCATCTTCAGCAGGAGTTGCGATAGTTGCTTGAGGTCTGCTTCCGTCTTGATGCTTTTTGCCAAGTCTTTGGCTAGAGCTTGGAGTTGTGCCTGTTCCATTGTGTCGTACTCTCTCATCGTTACCCGCATTAGGGTAGCCTATCAGAGCAGTTACACAGTTTGGTTTACAGTCTC
>DYKH01000727.1 GCA_020722685.1 Caldithrix sp.
CCAAAATCCACAATGGTCAGCCTTACCTTCTGCCTGGGTTCATCGGACGTAAGGGTTATGATCTCGCGGATGGCCTGAAGGGCCTTTTTGACCATATCCGTCGCGTCCGTCTTTGAAAGATTGGTTATCTCCCTCATCTTAGTGACCAGGTCGCTTATACCCAGCCTCTTTAGTTCCGTGCTTGTTGCCTTTGTTGCCGCTGCTTTAGCCGTCGCCTTTGCTGCCGGACGGCCCGTTTTTGCCTTTGCTGCTTTGTTCTTTGCCTTTGCGCTCATTTTTTGTTGCCTCCTTTTATTCCGTTCTTTTGGGGGAGAAGCGGCGGAAATGCATGGTAATTGACAGGGGATCATCCACTTCTGCCGCAGCATCCCGCCGCCTTTCCCGGTTTTTGAGGAAGGCTTACGGAAAGGCAGGGTAATTGACAGGGGAGAGAGCCTGTCGCGATACCTTCCCGCTTGCCTTGTTCAGAGTTACTTCTTTGCCGGCTTTGTCACCGCCGGTTTTGCCTTGCCTGCTCCTCTTGCCTTCGCAAGGAAGCTCCCCTTCTGCAGGGCCTCTTTCAGGGGTTTCCCCGGCTTGAAGCTGATTCTGACCCCTTCGGCGAACGTAACGTTCTTCTTCGTGAAGGGGTTGATCCCCTTTCTTGCCGGAACGTCGCTTGCCTTCAGGGTTCCGAACCCGGGGAGCTTGAGTTCTCCCGATCTCGCCAGGATGAGCTGAATCACCTCCAGCAAAACCGAGAGGTATATCCCGACGCTCCGTTTGGGCAGGTTGCTTCTCTTTGCGATTTTCTCGATGAGTTCTTTTCTATCCGCCATTTGTTTTTTTCACCTCCTTTCTTATGGAGATTGAGCTTCGCTTCGCTACGCTTTCCAGACTTGTATCAAAAGGGCGATTATGGAGACGGCGGCGCCGCCCGCCATGCCCAAACCTACCGCGATGCCCTTTGTCTTTTGGGTGTTTTGGGAGATTGCCTCCAGGAGCGCCTTTATGCTTGCCACATCCTTCTGTATTATCTGGATATCCTCATCGTGCCGGGAAACCCTTACGTCTAATTCCCTGTGTATCTCGGCTATCTCCTTCTTGAGGGCATCTATTCCCGCGAATCCCAAGGCATAATCCTCCTTGGCCTGTATCAAGTGTCTGTCGAAACTGGCAAAGAGCGTCTTTATCTGCTCCTCCATCCGGGCCAGCGACCTTTTGATGTCCACGAGGCAGCTTTCCAGTGCGGCGCTGTCCATTAGAACCCTCCCTCATTCTGCAGGATCATTGTAACCGAACCCCCCTCTTTCCGTGAGCTCAAGGTATCTCTCCAGGAACTCTCCC
>DYKH01000728.1 GCA_020722685.1 Caldithrix sp.
CAATCGTCTGGGAAACTTCGAGATTGGTCAGCAGGTGGGATAGGGCTTTGATTTCGACAACGACTGTTTTCTCGACCCAGTTGTCAATATACAACCTCCCCAGCCAGGTATTACCATCGTAGATTTCCAGGCTGTATTCTTCCTCAACAGACATACCATCCTCTTGCATTTCTGCTGTCAACGCGCGTTGATAGTGCTTCTCCTTCAGCCCTGGTCCCAGGCGGTTATGTACGCGCATTGCCGCACCGATGATGCGATAGGTGAGCTCGGCATGAGGAATGTTTGGGTCGAGCGGCATGGATTTCCTTTCATAATGTAGTGGTGACCAGCGGATAGGAATCTGATAAACGGATGGAGGGCGGTGTATCCGCTAATCCGTTTTATATCCGCTGGTCACGATTGCGGCGGTGGCGACCAACGGATGGGGAAGCGGATTAGCGGATGGAGGCGGTGTATCTGCTAATCCGTTTTATATCCGCTGGTCACAATTGCGGCGTGGGTGAGACATTTTAACCAATCTATCCAAAATGCTCATAGTAAGCAGGCTCTGTATAACTCTTTCCCATGCGGACGGGTGTCAATGATCGCAATACTTTCATGTTGATTTCTGCTTCGGAGAGTTCGGGAAATTCCTTTTTCAATTTCTCGCGAAGGTCAGCGCGCATTGTTTCACTTTTGCGATAGCCAACCAGCCAACGCTCACCTGGCGGTAGTTTTGCTACCATTTCTATCTCTTCCCAATCAACGGGCGCAAATCCATCCACGATGGCGGAGATTTCTTCGGGGGTGAGGGGTTTGCGGTTCATTGGCTCTGCCATGCTTTCATTTCTATTCACGTGATGAACAACTTTTATTCATGGCGAATTTGCACAGGCGGCTGAATTCGCTCTTCCATGAAATCTGTCGAAAACATGGACAGACTATCCAGCAAGGGTTTCCAAGTTGCTGGAAATGGAAGAAGTATAATCGCGTCTCCCACGCGTTTGATGTAAACGCGGTCGCCATCAAAGCGAAATTCCTTGGGGAGACGGACGGCTTGACTTCTGCTATTTTGAAAAAGTTTTACTGTTTTCATGTCCGCTTTGGCTATCATACCATTCTGTCTGCTACGGACTGCAAAGTCTCCAGACTTTGCAATCCGTAGTCGAGAGACTTCGGACTCCGCGACCTCCGTCCCTATCTACGTGTGTACTTGTGTACCTGTATACCCCTTCAAAATCTCTTCCGCCCGATCGCTTCGCACCACCTTCTCCGCCACCATCTGGGCCGCGACCTTCTCGATCATCTCCCCCTCCGCGCCCGCGGCGATGGCAACCTGCCGCGCG
>DYKH01000200.1:0-4766 GCA_020722685.1 Caldithrix sp.
GTTAATGTGCTTTATAAAATCAGGTTTGCAAATTTATATCAACGAAATCAGAGATTTAATACTAAACAGATTCTTTCCTAAAAGGATAAAAACTAACCCGCCCAAAAAGATGCTATAGAGTGAGAAATTGATCATTATGCCCCAAATCAAGCCAATTCGCCAAACTGCTTTCCCCACCGGCCATTGGGTTCTACGTCGAGTCGCCTCCACGGCCCAAGCCAGGCAAGGCAACAGACTCGAGGCCCACAATATATGTAGATGACCACCTATACGTAGCCAACGCATATTTGCAAATGTGAAGGCCAGCGCGGCAAACGTAGCCGGGAGCCTAGAGGCATACAAGCGCACAAAACGAAATGTACCTGAAAATGAGACCACCAATGCAGTAATAACCAAAAAATTATACGCAAATGCAGCCCCGGCCAGTTTATATATAGGCATAGCAACAAGAAGAAAGATTGGCGTATGAGCCAATGTCGCCGTGTGCCAACCCAGAGGATGAAAGAGCAAAGAGGTGAACAGTGGAAAGATATGCTGCACAAAAAGCGAATTATTGTAGTATTGTATGCCCCAAATGACTTCTAGAGCATCGCCATAAGCGGGGATAGTAACAAAAGGGTTTCGGATTCGCCATCCACAGGCAAAGACTCCCCAGAAGCATATCCATGGGAAAAGCCGGTCAATTACCGGCTGAATATCGGCAAATACATTCGCACGGACTTTTCTTATTTGTTCCATATCCGTCTAATAAGTGCAGGACATCTGGAATGAAGGATCGAAATTACCTTCTGAGGTCTCGTTTACCGGACTGGCTTAAAAGCCCGAATAAAAAGGTTGCCGCCATTCAAGGATAAAGCAAGTTGTCCGCGCCACTTAGTTGGCAACACAAGGATCAGACTGAATATCAGCCAGACAAATAACTTATAGCGAGTTCTGACCGCTCGAGACGCATTGTGGCGAATAGCTTTGATCCAAGCAATGACTTCAGAGGGTGAAGTATGCCAGGTTTCAAAGGTGTCAATACTGATACGCTCAAACCCAGCCCTGCGCGTACACCGCCAGTATTCAGCTACTCTTGGACGACGCTCTGTGATTCCTACCTGGGTCTCCTTTAAAGTGGACTGTATCTCGTGCTCTTTGTTGAAGAAAAAAATAGACGGTTCGCCGGCAGCAATGAAGTAGCCCCCTGGCTTTAAGACCCGATATATCTGTGCCAAGATGTGATCAAATGTATTGAAGTGATGTAAAGCACCACATAAAAACACAATGTCAAACTGATTGGAGAAAAAGGGGAGATGCTCTCCCTCAGCAAGTACAGGCTCAAAATAGACTCCCGCATAATCCATAATGGCCCAGGATCGTCCTAATCCATACCATTCATCCGCCACAATATCAATTGCCACAACTTCGCACCCCTTCTCTGCAAAGTAACGCGAAGCCCATCCCTGTCCAGCTCCTATCTCAAGGATAATCTCTTTCCCGGTCAGGTTCATTTCCTGCAACGACATATCGAACATACGAGCAACGTCAGTCCATATACCCCCTACATAAGGAAGCCTGAAGCTATCTTCAAGGGTCGGCCGATCATACATGCCCAAGTCCTGCCACAAGTTCACCCACCCTTCCATCTCTTGTACGTGCAATGTCTCTAGATGTTCAGGAAGCAAGTGCGGCATCCCATTCCGAACGAAATAAGGTTGCTGACAATGAGAACAGTATAAACTCCCCTCAAAAATGCGCTCCTCCTCCAAACGCTTTATTTCTTGCAGCTCAAGGGCATTACCGCATGTTGGGCACGATATTCTGTTTAACAACGTATGTTTCATAAGACACTCATCCCGGGATAGAATAACTTGACACGTTATGTATGATCTCGCTCCATTGCAATCGTACTTGAGGCTCCAAGAAAGCTTTGACCCGTTGCTGTTGTTTTTTGACGACACGCTCACGCAAGTTCGTGTCAGTTACGACAATGTGAATTAGCTCAGCAATAGCCTCATAATCCTTACGCAACAGCAAAATAGCAGCTTCACCTAATGTGTCTGCTACCGCCGTAGCCTTGTAGGCTAATACGGGTACCCCTAAATACATACTTTCGATGAGTGGTTTGCCAAATCCCTCGTGTTCACTCATAGAAACGTAGACGTCGGTCAAACGATAATATGTTACTAAATCGCGCTGCGACACATGACCGGCCAATACAACTGATTCTCCAAGTCCCATTTCCATCGCTAGTTCTCGAAGCCATTCAGCATAGGTCGGTATCCAAGGATCTCCGACCAAAAAAAGGCGCGCTTCGGGGGCAATACGTCGCACATAGTACAGTAGTTTGATCAATTCTTCCTGACGCTTATTTGGCACCAAACGCCCCACAAACAACAGATTAGGGCCTGTACCATGATAACGGGCATGAAGAGTCACATTCGGTTCCATATCATACTGAGCAGAATCCAAAACAATAGGCAGGACTCCAGTCCGAAGATAGCCAGCCTGCTTAAGTTCAGCTTCATTAAAAGGCGAATCAGCCAGAGCCAGCACAGTCCGCTCACGTAAGCCTATAAGTTGCTCTCGACCTCTCTGAAGCTGTCTGGTCAGTCCAGGATCAAAAGGTTGAAAGAAACTGGGTGGAGTGATATTGTGATAAATCAGTAAAAAACGTCTGCCCAGACCAAGCAGATAATCCACAAGATCAGATCCAATACTATGATGCAAGATGACCAATTCTCCAACCTGAGACGGGGAATATTCGCTATAGAATCGCACTTTACCCTCTAACGCAGGGTGAACACTCTCAGCATAAATCATAGACTCAAAGCCAGCCTCGTCCAGCCAACGCTGCAATAAAAATGCATGATCCGTAATAGCATCTCCTGGCGCAGCACCAACAATGAATTGGTGTAGGGTTTTATCCGTTGTCATCTTGCTCTCTCCAAGATTGGAACAAAGTCAGGAAACGATTCAACACTGCCTCCCAGGTATAATTTTGAAGAACATATCGATTTCCATTTTCTCCCATACGTACACCCAGTTCAGGATGCGCACGGAATCTATCCAAAATAAGTGCAAAATCCTCATAGCTGCGGAACCACAATCCACCCTCGCTACGTTGAACATGCCCAAGAGTGACGGCACAATCCTCATGAACCAACACCGGCCGGCTAGATAGCCAGGCCTCCATGATTGTCAAGGAAAAACTCTCCAGCAATGAAGGTTGACACAAAACTAATGCTGCGCGGTAAAGTGCCGCTTTCATCCCTTCAGATACAAATCCCAGATAGACAAAAGCAGGATGGTCGGGAGGCTTCGCCGGTCCATCACCGATGACAACCAAACGAATTCCCTTGTTTTCCTGAAAATAGCGTTGCATATAATCGTAAAGCAAATATAGGTTTTTACCCTCCTCCAACCTGCCAACATAAAGAATAAACGTACCGAATCGTTCTTTCTCCAAGGTGTCCGGAGCATCTGCGGCTAGAGTCACCCCTTCTCCGAGTACAGCATGATGGCGTGGCTTGATTCTCAAGCGGCGGATAGCTAAATCGGCTTCTTCTGGCGAATTAAACATAACGCCCCAGACACTTTCTAACAAGAGTCGAACGGGTTCCAAATACGCATAGGGTTCATGATGCAAACAAGGCCAAAGCACTACCCGACCCAAAGCGGACCAGGCAGCGTAATGGATAAGGGGCATCGTATAGGGCAAAGCTATAACAACGTCGAAATCAATGCTATGACGGCTAATATACTCGTAAAGTGGGACGCTGTGAGGTCCGCTAGCCAACCAGGAGTAGGACTCGTCAGCGGTAAGAGTACTCTGGGTTGCCAGACGCACTTCCAGTTCAGCCCAGCGCCCTTTTTCCCAGTGTGTAATAGGAAATCTACGAACAATGATCCCATTATTGCTTTCCACTCCTGGCTCATAGAAATTCTCCCAGGTATAATGGCTCTGAGCGCAAGTTGTCCATACCTCTACTTCCAACCCTTTTTGGGTGACAATCTCGACAAAACCCCGAGCTTGCTTCTCGGCACCACCCAACACTTGAAGACCGTAACGAGGTGCTACAACAGCAATCCGCATGGTTATCCTCCTCCGAGTCTGCGCGCTTCCGCTTGCAACTCCTGAATTTGATTCTGCTGTTCCTGAATCTGAACCACCATACGGTTTAAAACACTGACAAGATGACGGTTTACTGTGACCTGACGTTGAGCAAGGCGATTAACGTAAAAAAGGACAAGATTGTGAGCTTCACGGCGAATGCGATTCCACAACGGGCCTAAGAAAGGTACCCGAGTGTACGGCGAAGGTGCAAGTAAAAGCTCCACATCCAACCGAGCGTAGTATTCGTTCGCGCGGCGTAAGTGATAGTACAAATCCGAATCATAGTCTCCATCCTTTGGCTCACCAGGAAAAGACGTAGCGCCAAATGTAGGGAATATTTGACTGGGATAACCTAAGGTTTCTCGTCGCTGCCGGATACGTTCACGAATCTGTTCCATGATTTGAACAGAGTCAATTTCCGGATCGTGAATTTCTATCAGATCATCAAGCGTTTCTTTACCCATACTCTACCCCTCACTAACCTTGTCGCTTAACAGAATTGTCATTATCTAAGCAGGCAAGATGGCTTGCAAAAATAACGTTCTCTTCCACCAATGCAGCCACTTGTTGTTCCAAATACCAAATATATAGCTCCTGTTGGCGATTGATTGCCTCCTGTTGGCGATTGATTGCCTCCTGTTGGCGATTGATTGCCTCCTGTTGGCGA
>DYKH01000200.1:4866-8604 GCA_020722685.1 Caldithrix sp.
TTGATTGCCTCCTGTTGGCGGAGTAAATTTTGTACCCCCCATCGCGCGGCGATGTTGTACCACCAAGTGCGAAGACCAGCAATCAAAGGAGCAATTACAGGAACGTGAGAGCGAAACTGAAATTCCTTTAATGGCAGGATATTCGATGCAACGGACGCGGAAGAGGTCAGGCCTGTTTCAACAACGGTCCTAAGTCCCGCGAGTTTCTTTTGCTCCTCTGCCCAGGCTTGCTCATACAGTTCCCGCAGAGCCAGCAACACTGCCCGACTAACATCCTCGGTGACCTGCCAACGGTCACGCAAGAGATGGTGAACAATTGACATGCCTTGTATGTAGGCAGAAAGCAGCGGACCACTATCACGCCCACGGATAGCAGCAGGTTGATAGGCCCTTTCAGCTGGCACAAATTCCGTCAAAAAACGAAGCGGGGGCAAGTGCTTCAGTATAATACGTAGCCGTCCTTGCTGGTAATAAAACGATATCTTCGAAGAATCAGTCAGTGAGGTAGTTTCTGCATGTACCACTACCGCGTCGGATATATACCAGACCTCAGCCCCCGCATCCTTGACTCGCAAACAAAAATCTACATCTTCAAAATAACCCGGCCAAAAAGCATCGTCAAGGAAGCCCACCTGTTCCAAAATATCACGTCGAAAAGCTAGAGCTGCTCCCGTAACATACTCCACCTGACAAGAATTATCCCATTGCCCAACATCTCGTTCGCCTTGCCCATAATGACGTGCCAAGCCTAACGGCCATTCAATCCATCCCCCGGCATGTTGAATTGTTTGGCCATCTGGATACAGGATCTTGCAACCGGCGACACCGATCTCAGGTCGCTGGAGAGCCTTCACCAGAGTTGCCAGCCAATTGGATTGCACCCTCGTATCCTGATTTAACAACACTAACACATCGCCGGCAGCCATCCGTAACCCAATATTACACCCCCCCGAAAAACCCAAGTTTTGGGCATTGCGCACCAGCCGCACTTGAGGGTACTTGTCTGCAATGAAATCCGCCGAACCGTCAACGGAGGCATTGTCCACAGCGATAATTTCCAAATCTAAATAGGACTGTGACAATAAAGCATTCAGACATTCTGCTAGGTACTCACGACCATTCCAGACAGGTATAACGACAGAAGCCTTCATTGTTTTCTCTTTCGTAAGCTTTGTTGCACCCACTTCATGAGCCACATCACACGACCTTGCTCATAGCCAGCCACGAGCGCGCGCAGGCGCGACAATTCCTGTTCCTGCTGATCCAGCCGAGTCTGTACCTCTTCAGGAATCCTGAGTAGCACTGACGATGACCCTAGCCCAGAATGGCCTGCAATTCGGCGGGGTGCACGACAAAACTGCACCAATGGCTCCGCCGCCCGCTCCCACGTCAACTGCGCACGCGCCACAGCGAAATTCACTTCCCAGGTCGCACGCGGTTGGGCTAACACAGCAAGCAACGCCTGCGCTACGCCCTCCACATCCTCAAAGTCCACCAGTCGACCTAAATCCTGTCGCGTCACTAGCTCACTAGTCGCGTCGCCACCTGTGATCACCATCGGCAATCCTGCCCACACGTAATCCAACACCCGACTGCGAAAAGCCATGCGGGTTTCCAGGGTATCGAAGTGTAGAGACAGTCCCACATCCGCTTCCAACAGATAATTAGGCCACTTATTATACGCGACCCAACCACCAAAGAAAACATGGGTTTCCAAAAGACCCAACGCTGCGGCAAGTTCTTGAGCCTGGCGCGCCATAGGCATATCGGGGATCGCAGTATTAGGATGGCGCGTGCCAGGAAACACCAACCGCACGTCATCGCGTTGCTTCCGCACTTGTGTCATAGCTTTGATGGCGGTAATAGGGTCAAGCCACTGCCATAGCCCTCCACCCCACAAGACTACCTTGTCATCTGGAGCTATGCCCGGCCACACCCCTTTGAGCACTTGTTGGGTGTGGTGCGGCGGCGATGCCGGCAAGCCGAACGGCACGACGTCAAGCAGCCGACGCAGTGACGGGTCTTCATTGTAGGTATGAACATTCAAGCGTCCGGTCGCTTCTAACAACCCCAACCACCAGTCCCGTTGCCGCTCGCTAGCACAGATAAAAAAGTCGCCAGCCAGGCACTGCATCTGCAGAATCCATTCGCGTTCCCGATGACGCTCGGCTTGTTCCGGCATCCCGGCAAACAATGCCAGCGTTTCCAACGGATGAGGATCGTAACCATCTATCACCAACGGCTTCTCACACTGCATCAACTGGGGAAACCAAACCAACACATCCCCACACAGCACAATCACTGTTGCTTCCAACACCGCCGGCGCCAGCGAATCCCACACCCCAGGCTGGTAAGTCCAAAAATCAACACCCGCTGCCGAGAAATCTACCTGCGAAGGCGCAGCCAGGATTACACGGAAGTCCTGCGCCAACACGCGCGCCAGCTCGCGATAACGGATTCCCGGACCGGCCATGTGTGTACCGATAACATCATGACTAATGATCAGGATGCAATTGACGTCACTGGTATTCACGATCACTGTCCTCGACGTCTTGCAAGGTGGATCGTGATCGTCCTCATCGCAACTTCCGCCACCAAGTTTGCACACCTAACAACAGACGCATCAGTCTGCCGTTTCTAAAGCCGGTCACCTCGGCCTTCAATCGGCTAAGCTCAGCGTGTAAAGCGAGTATTTCATCTTCACGCTGCCTTGCTAAGGTTCTGGTTTCAGCCAATGCCGCACGCAACTCGGTTGTTTCATGTTGCAGAAGCCACCAACGCCGCTCATAATCGCGTGCCAATTTGGGGATAGCAACATTCGTTTTGCAGAACAGCCCTGCCCAAGGAGAAATAAAAGACGCATCGTAATCCACAGCGCGGATGAAGCCTTGTCTAGCAAACAACTCGGCCCAATATTCGGGTGGATGCACATTGATATGTGTCGCTTCACGATAATCCAACGGAGTAGATGAGAATAGTACTTGCTCTGTATGTTGGCAAAAATTGACAATCGTCTCTCTGGCCTGTGCGGCAGACAAATGCTCCAATACCTCCACGCTGACAATAAGATCATAATGCTGCGAGAAGGGAACAGTGACGGATCCTACTTGACAAAAATCGCGCACAGATTCATGAACATTCTGAATTGCATACTCCGATGTGTCAATTCCATACGCCTCGACACCCCGTTCTCGTAACTTTTCTACTAAAAACCCCATTGCACAACCAGCATCAAGCACAGTTGCAGGGTGAAGGTCAACATCAATGTACTCAGCAACTTTAGCAAAAAATGTGAGCCAGACTTCATCACGTCGATATGGTCGTCCACAATCATGCGCATAATAATAAGCATCATAATATTCAGCATCAACAGATTGCGTCATTACACCTCTCACATTTCCACACTATTTGGGCATTCCCACCGACCGCCCAGGGTAACCAGGCCATACTGTTCCGCATTTTCTACAGCCCGCACGCGAAACGGGTACAGTCGATCATGATAATCATACACTTCAGAATTATCGACACTCACTGCAGCGGCAGAAACTGCATACGATCCCTCATGCAAAGGAGAGCCGTTCACTCTATACCGCACCTCACCCGTGCCCTCAATTGATGCAATCTCCAGCCCGTCTGCACGTGTGTTCGGCCCCGCGATGTGTATCCCATCGCTTCGGTGCACTGCCAACCCAAACACCGGCTGCTCAACGCGCTCCTGCGCCCGATAATGCATCACGA
>DYKH01000729.1 GCA_020722685.1 Caldithrix sp.
CCAACGACTATGGCTATGACCCCAACGCCTGTCCTGAGCCTGCCGAAGGAGCAACATGATCACGCGCACCGTGAGCGGACAGACCTTCACCCTCGCCTACGACGCCGAAGGACGGCTGGTTTCGGTGACTGGCGCAGAGATGAACGCCGAATTCACCTACGACGGCGACGGAAAGCGGGTAAAATCGGTCATGGAAAATGAGACCACCCTCTTCGTCGGCGCGCACTACGAAGTCAATCTCACCAGCGGTGCAATCACCAAGTACTATTTCGCTGGAGCTTCAAGAATAGCCATGCGTAAGTACACCATCCCGCAGAACATGACGGTGGAATACTTCCTCTCCGACCACCTCGGCTCGACCAGCCTGACCACCGATTCGACTGGGAACAAGGTCTCAGAGCTGCGTTACAAACCCTGGGGCGAAGTGAGGTATGCAAGCGGCACAACACCAACCAAGTACACTTTTACAGGTCAATATTCTGACAGTTACATTAACTTGCTCTGGTACGGCTCCCGGCATCTAGACCCCGCACTCGGACGTTTCATTCAACCAGATACGATTGTACCAACTGCTGTTCAGGGTGTGCAAGCCTGGGACAGATTCGCGTACACCAACAATAATCCTGTTCGATATACAGACCCTATTGGACATTGTATTTTATGTGTCGCCGTCATTGCAGGTGTAATTGTTGCAACGCCATTTGTCTTATCTGGACTTGGTCTCAGACCAGATGTAGAGGGAGCTATGATTGCCTCTGCCGTCACTATGAATCAAGACAGCGATATCTTGGTGACCGCAGGCATAGCAGTTCAAACCGAATATCCCTGGGCACTAGTTGGAGATACCCAAGGATGGGCACAAGCAAAAAGTGATGAATTAGGAGGAGAGAATCCATTCTCGCCATCAGTTGCTGTCGATGTTATGGAAGAGCGGATTTATGGAGCAATAGATACTTGCAAGCCATGCAATGATGGTAATAATGATGGTGTTGATAAGCTGATTGTCGCCGCCTTGGCTCAGAACGGCTTTGACTTCAGTCCAATGGGCGTCGGAGATGCAATGAGCCAAGATAGCATTAATTGGGAACAGTTCCTAGACACGAATGGCGGGAATCCATCTGCCTGGTATGCACAGGCGCGGCAAAATCTTACTGGCATGAACTATGATACACAATTCATGCTCAAACTTTATGTACAGGATCTGCGGCTGCTTATGTCAATGGGCTATGATTTGCCTGATTGGTTAAAAGAAAAAGATATAGAATATATACCTATTTTCCGCTATCCTTCAGGTAGGGTTTGGTCGGATAGACGATATCGCCA
>DYKH01000730.1 GCA_020722685.1 Caldithrix sp.
TCCCGAAACGCCAATGCTGAAGATCTTCTTCCACCAGCCGGTTTTTGCGCCCAGAAAGTACAGCGCGTAGAAGGCCAGCAGCGGCAGAAAGGCCTGCAGCATTTTGATATTGAAGCCCAGGCCAACGATAAAAGCACCCAGGAACAGCCAGCGCGATTTGCCGGTCTCGGTTGCGGTCACGAAGGCCCAGCCCGCCAACAGCAGGGTGAAGACCAGCATCCCGTCCATGGTGTTGTTGCGTTCGGTGGCAATGGCCACCGGCGTGACTACCAGGACGAGCGCAGCCACCAGCCCTGCCACAACGCCCAGGTACTTCTTGACCAAATAGTACAGCAGCAGAACGCTGAAGATACCCGCCAGGATGTTGGGCAGCGAGACTACCCAGCCCTGCACGCCCAGGAAAAAGGCGAAAACTGCTTCGATCCACAGGCCAAGCGGCGGCTTGTCCACACTTACCGAGCCACCCGGCTCAGCCGCCACGAAGAAGAAGTTGCTCCACGATTGCAACATAGATTTCACCGCCGCCGTGTAGTAGGTGTTGGCGTCGCCGATGGCCTCCAGGTTGGCGAAATGCAGGCTGGCGGAAAGCAGCATGACGCCGATCAGCAGCACGTGCGCGGGGGTGATGCCCAAGGCGATCTCGCGGCTCAGGAATGAGGGTTTGTGGGGAAGGGGTAAAGTTGCTATGATCGTCTCCTATGCGAGCATTTTGGACACGGATTGCACAGATTGGACGGATTTCTTCCGCAATTCACGGATTTATTCGTGTCTCTTTTTTTCCACTCCGAAACGTCCGGTAACTGTTGGCAATATAATTCCACGCCCATAGTATAGATTGTCCCTGCCGGTCTCGCAAGTGTACGCAATCATCTCTTGGCCACGCTGAGCGTGCATTTGGGGAGCTGCGTCCATGACAATTGTCATGGGCGCTGAAGGATGGTCAATGTAAAGCGAGTATCACCGTGACCTTGCTTGGTTTGCTTGAAGGGCGCCGATAGCCATGCTTGAGAATCCGAATGGCATATTTGCGGGGATACCTTGTGCTTGCCATGAATTCGTCCAGAATCTTCTTCTTTCCTGCTTTGCTTGCTTTCAGGTACCTCGCTCCGACTTCTGCATGGAACTCGCGTTTGCTTCGCTGACTCATCGTATGCTCCTCCGACAGTTCTGGTATACTGCCGAAAAGTAACATCTTTATTGAGACAATGATAGTTCACAAAGTTACCTTTTTTATGAGGCAATGCGGCGGCATCGCTGCACTGCCGGGATATAATAAAATGGAGTGGATTTTTGAGGAAGGTCGGACACTCCTACCGAGTTGT
>DYKH01000731.1 GCA_020722685.1 Caldithrix sp.
AAATCGAAGTGGTGGGTGCGGATGGCGCGTAGAGTTTGCAATCCGTCCAAACCGGCGCCAAGACGCAGGTCAAGAACGACCGCATCCGGCTCTGTCTGCTCGATACTCTCCAAGGCTTCTTCGCCGGTGGCAGCGAAGGTGAGGTCAAAAACGTCCCGGCTGAGGACGGCAAAATCCCGGGCAAAATCATTGTCGTCATCCACGACTAAAAGATGCAGTTTTTTATGCATTGTCAATCCTCTTTAGCAGAACTTCAAACACGCTTCCCTGTTGCAGGTCGGAGCTTACGAGGCGGATGCTTCCGCCGTATTTTTGCAGCACCTGCTGCGCGTACAAAAGTCCGAAACCGCCGGACCTGCCTTTGGTGCTCACTGGTTGTTTGAAAAGCTTTTCCTGGACTGTTGTCGGAATTCCACAACCGCTATCAGCGATTTGAATGGAGACCATATCGGCGTTCGCTTCCAAGGTTACGCGGATCGATTTTTCCGCTGCCCCGGTAACGGCGCGCATAGCGTTGCTAAGGAGGTTTTCGATAATCTGTGAGCAATCCGCCGGTCGGAGGCGCGCCCGAATTCCCGGTGATACTTGAGGATCAAATCGCAAGTCGATCTCCCGGCTTTCTTGGTTTTCGACGGCCTTGAGCATTATCCCATAGACGTCGCAGGTGAACTGTTCGGAAACGCTGTTACGCAAGGCGCGGAGGCTGGTTTGCAAAAGCTGTATTTGCTCCACTGCTGCGTATGCGGTCGCCGCGTCGGAGCCTCCGCGAGTCCGCATCTCGACGCTCAGTCGATTCAACAAGCCGATTAACGTGAGGAGGTGCGACTTGCTATCGTGGTGCAGTTCTGCTACCAGTCCGGCAGTTTTTGCATAGGACACGATGCGATCCACTTCGGGAACGATCAACGAATAAAAGTCGTTGATGGCTTCGGCGAACTGTTCCTTGACTTCGTTAGACAGGAGGTTGCCGGATTCCATGTTGGCGCAATAGAACTGCAAGCGGTTGAGCTTGCGCGCGCCCCACTCGCCGTGGAAAAAGGCATTGGTTGCGAGGAACAGCTTTTCGCCAAACTCCAACTGGGACGCCGCTTGCCCGTATATTCTGCGTCCGGTCACGATGCCGAACAGTAACACACCCAGGCCGAAGGTGAGCGGCAAGGCATGACTCAATAAAAAGGATCTTTCGCGCAGAGCCAAAAAGAGAAGAAGAAAAGTAATAATGGGAAGCCAAAATGAGAAAACGGCCACGCGCGGCAGCCACCAGTGCCTCTTGAGTACGAGAATGTTACCGAGCAAAACGGACAGAAGGAACACTGTTAC
>DYKH01000732.1 GCA_020722685.1 Caldithrix sp.
TTGCATGATATACCTCCTCGCTACTAGGTTTTTCGTCTGGGGGCGGGCTAACGGTTGGTGTGAGCCGCGCCCACCCGCCCCCGCTGGCGAAATGTGCCTGAATCACTGACACCTTGGCAGGCGAGACTTACCGCAAGAAAGCGCAAGGGTGGGCGTCGGCTCCACACAGGGTTGGGCGGCGTTCGAACGGACATCACCTCTCTGCAAGCGAATTTCTGCCCCATAGTATGGATACTCATTTCAGACTCCTTGAAGAGAAAGATTAAAACTCCCCTGTATCGCTGAATATCCTTCCCCTATATCTGCTCAGCATTTTTTTCAATGCTTGTCTAAATTGAGCCATATCGTCGAATGTAGCAAACTCCCATATGTTTTGGCTGCGTTTTTTGTGCGCCGGAATACGGTTTTTCGATAACACATTTTGAACAAGCCGACACGCACGTTTGTTTATTGCGGGGAGTTGCGGTTGGGATACCACTGACAACGAAAATGTCCCTGCGGTACTCGACGTAACGGTGAAGAAAAGATACTCAATCAACACACCACGCTCTTTCGAGTCTTGCAGAAGCTTCCATACTTGCATGGCTCCGAACTGCCACAAGAGTTTCTCGAAAGCGATTGCATCCTCCATTGAAGCAAATTGCCAGCGAGAAAACCAAACATCTTTGGCATTGATCTGATGCGTTGCAAGGATTTTATTAACCCAAGCTTCTTGTTCTGGATATTTTGGCTCTCCTTCCGGGATGCGACCTGGAATACGGATTACCAGACCCTCATATAGAAAATCTTGAATGCAAAAACTATAGACTGTCTCAAGGGTTTCTGGAACTCCAGGTAGTCCTTTTAGTTGCCAAAAGCGCGGTAGTGTGGATTCCCAAGTAGACATTTTATAATCTCCTCTTTCAACTCACAGCCGCCCAACGGTGGCGGCTCACCTGCGCGGCGGCTCTGGCGACGAGCCTCCACGACAGACCTCGACGGCAGGCCCAGCCAACCCCGCAACCGACCACGATAGCCGCGTCAGGTGAAGCCGCGGGTTGGGCAGCGCAACGGTTGCATCTCGCAACCAGCCGTGGTATAATCTGCTCATCTCGTTGAGGTGAACAACCATGTCGATCTTACACGTGCGCAATGTCCCTCAGGAACTCTATGAGCGTATCAAGCAGCGCGCCGACAGCCAACGTCGCTCCCTCAGCGCCGAGGTGATCACCCTCCTCGAATGGGCTGTCGAGCAAGCCGAGGTCTCACCCAAGGTGACCCTCTCCTCGATCCGCCGCCGCCGTTCCTTCAACCCTGCCCTCTCCGGCGCTCCTG
>DYKH01000733.1 GCA_020722685.1 Caldithrix sp.
AATCAAAAGCATACTCAATCCCTAACCGATCCATCATTTTATTTGGCCGCTGACCCATCAATTATCGAGTCCAGTCTCAAATGGGTCGGGGTCATTTCCTCAGTCGACGACATGTTATGCAACTGGGACGTTGGAGCAAGAAGTATTAGGTACGCTTGGCATCCAGTGACATGCGGTCGCAAGGCCGACCAAGAAAAGCCATAACAAAGCTCTTGCCGCGGATCGCAGAAAAACCGCGCCCGCTGAAGAGCCATGTTATAATTCTCTAAGGATAATTGATGAATGATATAAGGCGCAGCAACAATCGGATCACGGTCGAGGGCGATCTTCGAGACTTTCACTATCTTCTATCTCAGATGCATCAATGCATTGAGGTTGCTGGTTTCAGCGACGTTATTTTGGATCTTTCAGATTGTACGTCAGCATTTCAAAACTCAATGCTCTCCAAACATGTCCAATAACGCATGCGTATGTGACGACGGAGGAGAGATAGGCGTGGCGCAATACACGCAAGCCGTTATGCTAGGACTCCCGACAAGTTACCACTTCAACCCCGTGCTTTTGAAGCCGCAAAAAGACAATGAGAGCCAAGTGGTTATCAACGGAAAAGCGGCAGTGACGCAAGATGCAAGAGCGTACTTCAAAAATATCGACACGCTAAAACCCGTAGTAAACGAAGCATCACGGCAGTACGGCTTCTGGCGGCCTTATGTCGAGCAGGTGATCTATCGCTATCTTGATTGCGGTAATTTGCCTGAATGGGTTTGCCCGTGTGAAATGCAAAGACTGCGGCCACGAATTCGAAGAATCAGCGGAGCTAATACCTTCTGGCATTCTCCTGCAAGCGCCGTCATTTTTGCCCATCATGCCATCAGAAGCGCGTGGTTGAGTTTGGGGAATGGCTGTGCATGGATGTCGTCAAGAAGATCCCCCACCGGCATTTTGTATTCAGCATCCCAAAAATCCTCCGCCGTTACTTCCTCTACGATCGGTCACTTCTTGCCGATCTCAGTCGCTGTGCCTGGGAATCCCTGAAGGTTTTTCTGCAGGATGCGGTTCACGAAAGCGATCCCATCCCCGGCGCTGTCATCGCTGTCCAGACCTTCGGCGACCTCCTCGGTTTCAATCCCCACTGCCACATCCTGGTTACGGACGGCTGTTTCTACGGCAACAAGGGCATGTTCCCTGGTCGCCCCGCCCCTGGAACTGAAAAAGCTTGAGGCTATTTTCCGGCACAAGTTGTTAAGAATGCTCCTGAACAAGGGAAAGATCACGAAGGAGATGATAGCCATGCTCTCAACATGGCGGC
>DYKH01000734.1 GCA_020722685.1 Caldithrix sp.
GAATAAATCAGCGCTTCCCTAAAGGGCGTCTCGAAAGATCGTTCGAGGTGCCCTTATGTTTTTAGTGCATTGGCCGGGCTGGCAATCGCAGAAATCCGTGATTTTGGGTGCTGATTCTATTCGTTCATGAATAAAAGACTCTTGCCCAAGCACAAAACATTGGTTCTCAATGATCAACTCATCTACGGAAAGGTATGAATTCGATCGGATCAGCCGCCTGAATAGTCTGTTGTTCACGCTGTACGGCGATTCCAATGGCCCGGTGGTTGAAATCAGCGCACTAGGAGCCTGTCGGACTTTAGGAATCGTAGCGAAAATCAAGCTGGGCGAGGGCAGATTTTGACGATTTTGCAGGGTAATAGCGGGTTCTATTGCCCAAAAAAGCGGTGAAATATGCACCGTCTAGATGGATTTGCAGCCGATTTCCCTAAAGTCCGACAGGCTCCTAGCTCACTTCTGCCAAAAGTTCTCGAATCATCCGTTCAGCCTGTAGTCCGTAGCCACCACCAAACAGGTTGAAATGGTTGAGGATGTGATACAGGTTATACAGGTTTCTTCGCTGCGCGTAACCTGCATCCAGCGGCCAGACCGATTCGTAGGCTTGGCGTGCCCGGTGGGAGAAACCACCGAACAGTTCCGTCATGGCAATTTCGGCTTCGCGATCGGCGTAATACACCGCGGGATCAAACAATACCGGGGTGCCATCGCGAAGAAACCCGTGATTCCCGCCCCATAAGTCACCGTGGATGAGCGATGGGGTGGGATGGTAATCGGTGAAAAACAGGTTTATTTCGTCCACCAGTCGGTAACCCGCCTCGCGTGTTGCAGCCGGGAGACCTCGAGATTCAGCCCAGTCCAGTTGCGGTTTGAGTCTGTGGTTTGCAAAGAAATCCGGCCAATTCCTTTCCCAGACGTTGCGCTGCGGCGAGGCGCCGATGAAGTTGTCCTGATTGAGGCCAAAGGCATGTGCGCCTTGTCTGTGTAGTGTGGCGATCTGCTCACCCAAGGCTTCTTCTGCTCGGTTGCCGCTTGAATTGGAGGATATATCCAGCCATTCCATCAGCAAGAATGCCTGTTGATCGATTACGCCAGTTAATGCGTCATTCGGTACGCGAATATGCGGTGCCAGCAAGTTAAGTCCATCTACTTCGGCTGAGAAATTGGCGGCGGAATCAAGCGTATTGATCTTGAGGAATAAACGCCCCTTATCTGTTTGCAGGCATACAGCGTGATGAATACAGCCACCAGTTACTGGGCACCTCGAAAAACCTACTGCGCGACCCGATTGCTGCGTTGGGCGGTGCTCGC
>DYKH01000735.1 GCA_020722685.1 Caldithrix sp.
ACGCGCCGCAGGCGGTCGGCTTCAAGCGCATGTTAGGCGGCCTGTGCGAATGGGCAAAGCCAACGTTCCCCTGCGTCGTGTCCCCGCAACGCGTACTCCGCGATGTCAACGCACCGCGCGCTTGAGCGCGATGCCGCGCGTGTGCTTGGACGGTAACGCACCGCGCGCGTGAACGCGACACAGGACACGCGCGCAACACGGCAAGTTGTTGTTGGTAACGACGCGTCGCCTAACAACCCACGGTTCAGTCGCACGCGGAGAGGAGGGAGCGAAGCGTGTCGGCAGGAACCGCGGGTTGGGCGGCAGAAATCTGGTGATCTAGTCTACCTTGAGCGATATACTCTGGACAACGCGCTCTCCAACCGCTCTGCGGTTTTAATGATGTCGCGAGCAACACTCTGCATTTGTACACGTAGCTTTGCAGCTTCGGCTCCTGCCGCGGTCACTTCTTGCGATTCTAACTCAAGAAATAATGCGCGGCGCGTCTTAAGTTGATCAAGTAGATTACGGATCTCAGTAATGTCGGCCTGTGCAGCAGCTTGGTTTAGCAACGAGGCAATGGATTTCGGATCCGATTCAGCAGCTACAAATTGCTCTTTGGTCATTGGCAGAGTTGACCCTACAGGTGGCGCATTCTCTTGTGCGGCTCGTTGTCGGATGTCGGCAATCCACTTACTTACCTCATTGAAGATGAATCTAGTGGCTTCAACGATGACGGGAATGAAAGGTGTGATGTCCATTCGTCCTTCATTGACCATGTTGTACACTCCATCCACGAAATGATGCGTTTCTGTTATGATTTGTTCTTTACTCATTACCCTTAAACGGCTAATCCACTTACGAAGTTCAGACTCGTGCATCAACTCAACCGCCACTCTCGCTATTTCTTGTAATATCGGGGCACAAGCTTCGTCTGAATCATCTTTACAGGGAGCAATCATTGCCAAAATAGTGAGTGACCTAGCCAAACGAATAAATATATCGGCTTCTGGATAATGCAATGAAAGGAAACCAAGATACACACGCGTTCTCTCTTCAGGCAAACAAGATGGTGGCTCTAATCCCAAAATCCTGAAGAATGTGTGAATTTGGCCTTCAGTGTCAACATTCTGGGTTACAATCCCACCGTGTTTAGGATATAGTTCTATTCCCGCATCTAGAACTATAAGTTGCGTGAGAGAAACAATGTGGTGAAGCAATTGTTTAGAAATGGGTGGTTTTTCCTCTGTCATGGCTTATTCCCGAAGAATTGCCGCCTAACGGTGGCGGCTCACCTGCGCGGCGGCTCTGGCGACGGGCCTCCGCCC
>DYKH01000736.1 GCA_020722685.1 Caldithrix sp.
AGTATCAGGGAGTCCACTGCAATAACCATTTAAACACAAACGGCTCAAAGGAACACACCTGGGGGTACCCTACCCGAATGGGACAACGAATGCACGAATGGGAGGGGAAGAGAACACCCCGTCAGGCTACGCCTGACACCCCTCTGCCAGAGGGGAAGAGAACACCCCGTCAGGCTGCGCCTGACACCCCTCTGCCAGAGGGGGAAAATTCCCCTTCCGTGAAGGGGTGGACGCCGCCGGCGGACGTAGGGGCGCACGGCCGTGCGCCCCTACTGCGGGTCAATCATGGCTTAATATCTTATTGCAGTGGACAAATTAAGGGCGGAAACCCCGCCGGATTCCTTGGTAAATTTTGAGATTGGATTGTGTAGTATAATAAACGCCATGTTGGAACAGACATTTAAGAAATTTGAGCGCACTGTTCCGGTGTACGATAGCTCTCGCCGGGGATTTGCCGCGCTCGTTGAATTAAAAGAAGTCTGGCGCTATCGCGATTTGATGTTCTTTCTGGTGCGGCGCGATATTGTGGCGCGCTATAAGAGGTCCGCCCTATACGAATTTCCGACAAGTTGATGTGGAGTCCTCCATAAGGATAAACTTCAATCGTAGAAGGGAAAAATTTAAGCATACTAAAAACTTTCATAGAAGGCCGCATTTGAGCGAAATAATAACATCCTGGAAAGAACTTATCAACCTGCCCGGTTTGTTGCGGAACCTTCTTAGCCGCCGTGAGATCATCCGCATCCTGACCTGGAGAGACTTCGCTGCCCGTTTTCGAGGATCCGCTTTTGGAATTCTTTGGGCTATTATTCAACCACTCTTTATGATGGTGGTCTACACTCTGGTATTTTCGGTCTTTCTAAAAATCCGCTTCGGTAGCAATGATTCACCGTATACATTCGCTGTGTATCTATTATGCGGGCTGCTGCCTTGGAACACTTTTGCTGAAGGATTGAGTAGTTCTACCGATTTGATCCGGCGCAACACCAATCTTGTCAAGCGGGTAGTCTTCCCGCTCGAGGTGTTGCCATTGAATCTGACCCTGGTCTCGGTCATCCAGCAGTTGATCGGCTTTGTGCTGCTTCTCCCGCTGGCTTACATCGTCAGCGGGCAGCTGGGCTGGGCGCTGTTATTTATGCCGGTGATCTTATTGTTCCAGATTCTGTTTGTGACCGGCGCTAACTGGATCTGGTCATCCATCTCGGTCTTTCTACCCGACTTACGCCAGGCGACCGCGCTGCTTACCACCCTATTGATGTTTGTTACCCCGATTTTCTATCCAGAAGACCTGATTCCTGAGCGATT
>DYKH01000036.1 GCA_020722685.1 Caldithrix sp.
AGAGGCGCAAGCCCGGCTTTCATAATTGAAATGCACATTTGCGGTTTCGTAGGAACGCGCTACAGTTGGGATGGCCCCGTCTGCGGCAAAAACTTGCGCAGTCACTTTTTCGCGGTTGCTTTGCGAGTCTGACGTCACATTGCCGCGGCTGAAACCGTTTTCGTACGAACCTGCACCAAAGTAAAATTTGGAAATGCTTCGCCGACGAGCTCCGTTGGCATGGTTAGTGCATACCCAAAAAAACATAACAGAATTTTCCAGAGAGACACAAGGCGAAGAATCACATCATCCCATTATTGGTATTCGGAGCACAATTTGGTCATGCGAATTCTGAGGTTTTCATTCGGGCCGGCGATTGTATTTTTCGCACTTTTTTTTCGGACTGATTTGGCAGCGCAAGACACCACCCGCGCAAGTCAGTATATTCTCGGCACCGAGGAAAAACTGGAGATGGTCGTTCACATCTGGGGAGAAGTGAGATCGCCGGGAGAGTATCGCGTTTCTTACGACACCAATTTGCTCGAATTGATTTCCAAAGCCGGAGGCCCCACCTCCTATGCGAATCTGTCGAAGGTTCGCTTGACTCGAGAATCCGAGCAATGGCACCTCAATCCGGATGATCTCAAAAAGCTGGTGGTCGAATCCAAATCGGGGAGGATCAATGAGGATAGAATCGAGCAATCGCTGCAATCACATTTTGCCAAACGAGCGCTCCTTTACGATCTCAGCCAATACATAAAAAACAAAAAGAGTTTGGAAATGCCCCCGACGTTACATCCGGGCGACCTGGTGTTCGTTCCCCAGAACGGCTGGTTCAAATGGCGCGAGATTGTTCGCGTTGCTCACGAGGTTGCCGTGATCGCCAGCGTCTACGTTTGGTACTTGCGCTCCAAGTAATGCGCGTCTTAGAGACAGAATATAGCAGGAGAAAATTGTGTGATGCAGTCCGGGGATAAAGATCATGCTTCGGTGTTTTCGTTTTTTGGCATTTTGCTGCGACGAGGATGGTACATCGTTGCCTGTTTGGTTGCGGTGTTGAGCCCAGTGGTCTATTACAATCGCACAGCTACTCCGGTTTATGAAGCTACGACAACCGTCATTTACGAAGAACCGCGGGTGCCGATACCGGCCGCTTCACCCTACTCATTTTATGGCAAGGAATCGCTGCTCAACCAAATCGAAGAGATTAAGAGCCGGGCGGTGGCTCTGGAAGTGGTTTCTGCTTTGCCGGATTGGGTTGTCAAGAAAATTGCCTTGCCCGAGCACAGGGGAGAAGGCTTTGATGAAAAGGCGTTTTATGCCGCCAAACTGCGCAGCGATATCGAGGCGGCTCCGGTGGCGGAGTCCGATATCATCCTGATCAAGGTGCATGCGAATGACCCCTTCAGCGCCATGACCATTGCCAATACGCTGTGTCAAGTTTTGAGCGATCGCAACCTCCGCCTTCGGCAGCAAGAAGTCACCGGAGTGCGCAGCCTCATAGAGAGTCAACGGGAATCCTACAAGTCCAGATTGGAAGCATCCGAGTCGGCCTTGCGGCAGTTCAAGGAAAGAAATCGCGTGACATCATTGGACAAGGAAGTTGAAGAGACGCTGCGACGGATTACCCAAATCGATGTTGTCTACAAGGAAACCAAGGCCAACCGCGAAAAGACGGAGGAACGTCTGCAATCCGTCAACGAAAAGATCTCGTCACAGCGCAAGGATTTGGGGCCTTCTCTGGCTGACGTGTCCACGCCGCTACTGCAGAAGCTAAAAGACAATCTTATGAAGCTGCAAGCCGACTATGTTAACTTGGAATTGCAGGGCGTTCCGGAAAACAATCCCAAAATGGTGCAGATGCGGGAAGACATGAGCCGTCTGCGCAAGAATCTGGCAGATGAGGCGCTCAAGCTGGCCAAAGCAGAGAACATCATCGATCCCCTGTCGCAGATTTCTACCTTGCTTGAGGAAAAGCTCAAGCTCGAATTGGAGTTGGAGACGCTGCGCACGCAAGAGCGATCCTTGGCCAGCGCCGTCTCCCAATATGAAACTACCTTGCATCAATTGCCGAGCAAAGAATACGAATTGGCCCGGCTCACCCGCGAACGCGATATCGCCAACAACATCTTCATCATGCTTTCGCAGCGCCAGGAGGAAGCGCGGATATTAGAAGCGGAAAAAGTGGGTAACTTGCGGGTAATCGATAAAGCAGATGTACCCAAGAATCCGATTAGACCACGGAAGCTTCTCAATCTTGCCATCGGCTTGATGCTGGGACTGACTATGGGAATCGGATTGGCGTTCTTCCTCGAATCGCTGGATACTTCCCTAAAGACGCCGGAAGAAATCGAACGCAAGCTCGGCATCAACATCATTGGCGCCATCCCGCGCATTCGCCATAGGGACTTGCACGTAGAAAAAGCCGAGCCGGGTCAGCATCTTGGACACTACAATCCTTCACGGCAATTGGTTACACAGATCATGCCCAATAGTCCGGCCTCTGAAGCGTATCGAACCTTACGCACCAATCTACAATTTGCCGATTTGAACGAGAATCTACGCACTTTTTTGGTGACCAGCTCCGGACCAAAGGAAGGCAAATCCACGACCGTTGCCAATCTCGCTATCACAACCGCGCAGATGGGTTTGCGAACTTTGGTCATCGACGCCGATTTGCGCAAGCCAACGATCCACCGGTTGATGGGTTTCCGCCGCGAGCCGGGACTTGCAAACATTCTCTCTTTTTTCTTCAACCCGGAAAACGCGAAAGCGGAATCAGCCGGCCGCGTCTCGCTTTTGGCCGGGACGGCCGACTTGCAAGCTGAAGCGGGAGCCGATGCGGCCACGCAAAAAAGCGAGGCGTTGGAACAGGCTTCCGTGCGGGCGAGCAAAACGGTGCAGAAAATGGCTTCGCTGGACTTGGCCATCACCGAGGCTGTGCAAGCCTCGAACATCAAGCTGTTGGACGTTCTGACCTGCGGCCTTTTGCCGTCCAATCCATCGGAGCTTTTGGCCAGCGAAACGATGAAAGACTTGCTTGCCCTGGTCAAGGAGCGATACGAATTCGTTTTGATCGATGCACCGCCCCTGATTGCAGTGACCGATGCCGCCGTCTTGGCGCCAAATGTAGACGGCGTGGTGATGGTCATCGAGTCCGGGCGCAACGACAAGGAAATCGTTCTCAAGGCCAAGAGCATGCTGGATCGCTTGGGAGTTAGTGTCCTCGGCGCCATATTGAACAATGTCCGCGAAAAGAATCTGTACGGCGACTATGACTATTATTATACCTATTATGCCGCAGATTCATCGCAAAGCGATGCCAAGAGTCGGAAGGGTAAAAGCCTACGGCGTTCGTGAATGCGAGTGAGTGCATCACCTTTGGGAGGTCGATCTTTTCATCTTATCACCCGGCTGAACGGTGAATTCACTATGGATACTGACATTTGTTTATGTCCAATCTCAGGAGAAAACTGCTTGCCAAGGGGACCCGTGCGCTCGACATTGTCGTGATGATCACGACCTTTCTGATCAACCTGTACGTTCACGCTCCCGAAGAATACCCCAAAGATTTGATAGGCTTTTTCTCGCTGAAGATCAAGCTGCTCAATCTGCTAGCGCTGCTGATCCTCGTCGTTGGCTGGAATCGACTGTTTGCCTATTTCGGACTCTATGAAATCAGGCGCTTGGGCAGCCGCTGGCGCGAATGGTTCGATATCGTCAAGGCGGTCACCACTGGAGTCCTGTTTTTGGCCGCCGTTAGCTTTTTGATCTCGCGGCGAAATGTTGACCAGGAATTGCTTATCTCCTTCTGGGTGACCTGCATCATCTCTTCCATTGCCACGCGGACAGTGGTGCGCCAGTATCTAATTTATCTTCGCAATCACGGGCGCAACCTGCGGCATGTCGTCTTTGTCGGCAGTGGTCCGCGTGCCATCGATTTGGCGCAGAAAGTGATGAGCCGGCCTGAGCTTGGCTATAAGCTTTTGGGCTTTGTGGACGACAATCTAAAGCTTAAGGCGACCAAACACATTCCCAAAGTCAAGCGCCTTTGCACCATCGATGAGCTTCCATCCTTCATCGAAAACCATGTGGTGGACGAGATTTTCATTACCTTGCCGATCAAATCGTTCTATGAAAAGATTCGCAAGGTGGCCAGCCTCTGCAACGAGCTCGGCATAGTTTGCCGTGTCCCGTCCGATTGGTTCGAGTTAAAAACCGCTCAGACGGCGGCATTTGAATTGGACGGCGTTCCTATCCTGACCATGTATGCCGGCTCGAAACATCAGATGCATCATTTGGAGATCAAAAGGTTCCTCGATATCGTGATCTCCGCCATAGTTTTGCTCGCTTTGGCGCCGGTTTTTGTCCTGGTGGCGCTTTTGGTCAAATTGGGTTCCAAAGGACCCATCCTTTTTCAACAGGAACGTATCGGCTACAACCGCCGGCGCTTCAAGATGCTCAAGTTCCGCACCATGATCGAAGGGGCCGAAGCGCTGCAAACTCAATTGGAGCACTTGAACCAAGCCGACGGCCCGGCTTTCAAGATTGACAACGATCCACGCATCACCAAGGTGGGCAAATGGCTGCGCAAAACCAGCATCGACGAGCTTCCGCAACTCCTCAATGTGTTACGGGGTGACATGAGCTTGGTCGGCCCCCGTCCTTTGCCGGTCCGCGACGTGGAAGGCATCGATGAGCGGTGGCAAAAGCGACGCTTCAGCATGCGCCCAGGACTGACCTGTCTGTGGCAAACGGCCGGTCGAAACCGGCTGAGCTTTAACGAATGGATGAAGCTCGATCTCGAATACATCGACCATTGGTCCGTCTGGCTGGACGTGAAAATCATGGCTAAAACAGTGCCGGCCATCCTCAAAGCCACAGGGCAATAGAAAGAACTTTTATGTGCAGGATGAACCCATGCCACCTTTATTGACCGTCGTCATGCCCTGCCTGAACGAGCAGGAGACCATCGGCGTATGCATCCGCAAGGCCAAGGAAGCCATCAAAGCGTTGGGGATCGAGGCCGAAATCGTTGTTGCGGATAACGGCTCTACCGATAACTCTGTGGAGATTTCACAGTCTTTGGGGGCGCGCGTGGTGCACGAGCCGCAAAAGGGCTACGGCAGCGCCTACCGGACCGGCATCGAGGCTGCGAGGGGCCAATACATCGTCATTGGCGATTCCGACGACTCGTACGATTTCAGGGATATGGGCCGGTTCATCGAGCCATTGAAGCACGGCGCCGATTTCGTCATGGGCACGAGGTTGAAGGGTGAAATCAGTAAGGGCGCCATGCCCTGGCTGCACCGGTACGTCGGCAATCCCCTGCTCACCGGCTTGCTGAATCTCATGTATCATTCCGGCTTTTCCGATGCCCATTGCGGCATGCGCGCGTTCACCAAAAAGGCCTATCGCAAAATGAACCTGCAGACCACGGGCATGGAGTTCGCTTCGGAAATGGTCATCCGCGCCGCCCAACTTGGACTCAAGACCGTGGAGATTCCTATCACCCTGTATCGCGATGGCCGCAGTCGACCGCCGCATCTGCGCTCGTTTCGGGACGGCTGGCGGCATTTGCGCTTTATGCTCCTGCACAGCCCGACGCATCTTTTCCTTTGGCCGGGATTCACACTTTTTTTTACCGGGCTTTTTGTTTTGTTAGCCTTGCTGCCTGGGCCGGTCGCCATTGCCTATCGCACCGTGGATTTGCACGTGATGATACTCGGCAGCCTCTTTGCAATCTTGGGATTCCAGATCATCAACATCGGAATTTTTGCTCGCATCTACGCCGTCACTCACGGTTTTGTCCCGCAGAATAAAAAGTTGACCAAGGCCTTCAAGCTGTTCAACCTAGAACGAGGCCTGGCCATCGGTGCCATCGTCTTTTTCCTTGGTCTATCGACGAACCTTTACATTCTGATCAAATGGATCGATGGCGGCTTTGGGCCGCTGAATCTGATCAGGCCGGCATTGGTTGCTTCGACGCTTATCATTATCGGTGCGCAGATCATCTTTTCGTCGTTTTTCTTGAGCATCCTTGGCATAGAAGTCCGTCCGCCTCGCCCCATGAAAGAAAACGATTAGCTGGTTTTAGGGAAGCGCTGGACGCTTTTCCCAGTGCCTCATGACGTTGGGAGCGGTCCTGATGAATGCCTGTGCAATTTCCATCGTGGGACCGATAGGCGCCCATCCCGACTGTTTGGCATCCAACGAACACCCAAGTTTGATTGCGACTCCCCTGACACGGGCCGCAATGCGAAATCCGCAGTACGAAATCACTTATCACCTTAATAAGGAAGTCCAATGATCATTATCGGTCTTAACGATGTGGCCGGCGCCCATCACAATAGCAGTGTCGCGTTAATACAAGATGGAAAAGTAACCTTTGCAACTTCGGAGGAGCGATTCACCCGGGTCAAGTTCGAAATGGCCTTTCCACAGAATGCTTTGCAGGCCGCCCTCGATTTTGCCAAGCTGCGTCTCGAGGACGTGGACTATTTCGCGGTCGGCTATCCGCCCTCCTCTTTTTACTTGGATTTGTTCTGCCGCAGGTTTTGGGACTTGCCGCGCTCTGTCCTCGGTTTGGTGGGTCATAACTTTTGGGGCATGGTGAAATACCTCTTCCCCAACGTTCGCAAAATGTACAAGCCGGCTGAGTTTTCCAATGGTCTGCGGCGATTGAATGTTCCGAAAGAGAAGATCGTTTTCATCGACCATCATCGCTCGCATGCTTCCAGCGCCTATCGCTGCAGCGGCTTTGATGACTGTCTGACCATCAGCATGGACGGCTTTGGCCCCAACGGCGCCGGCAAAAACATCGCCGGCCAAATCTACCGCTGCTCGGGCGGCGAGATGGAGCTGCTGGAAGAAATCCCCTTGTACGCCACAGCCCTGTGGTATTCCGCCTTTACCGTCTGTCTCGACCTCAAATACATGGACGGCGAAGGCAAGGCTATGGGACTGGCGGCCTATGGCGATCCGACGGTCTGCTATGATGAAGTGAAAGACATGGTTTTTCAATACCGCGACGGCAATTGGCTGGGCTATCCTTACTGGGTGGATTACATCATGGTGCCGCGGGATACGGTGCTGCGCGCGACTCATTCCGGTCGAAAGATCATGCGCTTGATCGCCCAATACGGCAAAGAGCATGTGGCTGCTGCCGCCCAGCGCTTGCTGGAAGAGCGGATTTTAGGCTATGTCGAAGCGCTGCATCAAAAGTACGAGTTTTCCCGTGTTGCGTTGGCCGGCGGGACTTTTCTGAACGTCAAAGTGAACAAGCTGATTTTGGAGCTGCCCTACATCCAAGAGGTGTTTGTCCATCCGCACGCCAGCGACGGCGGCACGGCCATCGGCGCCGCATTGGAGCTGTACCATCAAAAGACTGGCCTGCCGGCCAGCCAAAAGATGATCGATGCCAGTCTCGGCGTCGAGTTTTCCGATGAGCAAATTCTCACCGAGCTGCAATCCTATGCGGAACAGGTGGAGTGGCAACAATTGAATGGTGCCTTGCCCGATTATGTGGCCGATGCTTTGGTGCAAGGGAAAGTTGTCGGCTGGTTTCAAGGTCGGGAAGAATGGGGTCCGCGCGCGCTGGGCCGGCGCAGCGTCCTGGCCGATCCCCGCGATCCCAAGACCCGGGACGTCATCAATCACAAGATGAAGAATCGCGAGTGGTTCATGCCCTTTGCCCCCAGTTGCCTTGAGGATAAGGGTCATTTGTATTTTAAGAATTTTTGCCAGACGCCCTTTATGACCATGGCTTTTGACGTGGTTGAGGGCAAGGAAGCCGACATCAGCTCGGCCATTCACGTGGACAATACCGCGCGGGTGCAAAGCGTCCGCAAGGACAATCCGTTGTACTACCGGGTCATCGAAAAATTCTATGAAAAAACCGGTGTGCCGGTGATTCTCAACACCAGCTTCAACCGGCACGGTCTGCCCATTGTGCACCGACCTAAGGAAGCCATTGAGCACCTGCTCTGGGGCTGCGTGCACGAGCTGGCGATTGGGGGATTTATTGTGAGGATGAAGAAAAAGATGGGGTGATTGGTTTTGTCGCAAAAGATGGAAGACAAAGGCTCTTTCAGGATGGCTAAGATTCGACTGATACCGGATGTTCCTGCTTCAAGAGCGCAAAAGCCCGACAAGTATGAAATCACCTTCCAAGGAGACGGTTTGGCCAGTGGCCTGTATTTTTGTCGTCTGCAGGTCGGGGACTTTTCCCTACCAAAGCTGAGGATGTCCATCCGACAGGACGAAAACATACCGCACGAGCCTGTCAGAAAACCGGAAATTCAGCAAAAGAAAGCCGCCGCACATCGAAGCGCCAAACTTGTTTGGCTCAATACATAGCCGGACAAGGCCGGCGCTCCACATTTTTCGACAATCACCACAGCTCTCCGTGACCTGAGAGCTGTATTCGTACCGGCCTTGCCCAAGAAGGTAGGAGTTATTGAACCTTTATCAAGACAATTTAGAATGAAGCCGTTCTTTAAAAAGCTCCGTCTCGCTTGCAAGAATCCCTCTCTCGCCTGGCACAAGGCGCGGGTGACTTTTCGCAATCAGGTCACCGCCAAGTGGGATTATCACCTGCGGGATGGAAAAGCGCGTCCGCCCATGGTGGTGGCGGTGCGACTGACCAACCTGTGCAACATGAACTGCAAAATGTGCGGCCAGCCCAAAGTGGGTGACGAGGGCATCCCCAAGAGCTTTTTCGCCGATCATTTGTCAGTCGATGAATGGAAGCGAGTCATTGACCAGCTCGCACGCTTTCGCCCCAACTTTTATCTCTGGGGCGGCGAGCCGCTGATCTACAACGGCATCTTCGATTTGGTCGCTTATGCCAAGTCGCGCGGATTGACGGTGCAGATCAACACCAATGCCTTGCTGCTGGAAAAGCACGCACAAGACGTCATTGACTCAGGTCTGGATGATCTAATTATCTCGGTCGATGGCCCGGAGGCGGTGCACGATGACATTCGTTGCCTACCGGGAGCTTTTGCCAAGCTCCGCGATGGAATTGCTGCGGTGCGAAAGCTGCAAGCGGAGCGCAACCTGCGCAAGCCGGTCATCCGCATTCGCGGCACCATTCACCCGGACAATTTTGCTCATTTGCCGGAGCTGGTTTCAATCACACAAGATTTTGGCGGCGACAGCCTGAATTTCAACCAGCTTTGGTTTACTTCTGCGGAGCGAGGCGCGAAATATCAAGCTGTCATGGAAAAACTATTTGGCGTGCAGGCCACGTCCTGGCAGGGTTTTGTCTACGAGCCGGACGGTCTGCCGCTGGACAGCTTGCGACAGGCGCTTGGAGGATTGATCCATAATCAGGTTGATTTCCCCATCACGGTCTCGCCGTGGATTCCGAACGAGGATTTGGAACGTTATTACGGTGATTTGGACTATACCTGCGGCGCCAAAACCTGCTACGCCATTTATTCCAAAACCTACCTGATGCCCAACGGCGATGTCACTCCCTGCCCCGATTACCCGGACTTTATTGCCGGAAATCTGCGCGAGCAGAATTTGTTGGAAATTTGGAATGGAGCCAAGTACCGCGACTTTCGCCGGCAGCTCAAGCAGCATCGGCTGTTGCCGATATGTGCACGGTGCTGCGATTTATTTTTATCGAACGTAAAGTTTATGTAGTCTTGTTGGAACACTGCTCACGCGGATAACACTGATTCGCATGATTGAAGTTCTTGAATCCGTGCAAATCCGCTAAATCCGCGTCTTCTGTGTTCTGTCAGAAGGAAAGGTAAATATGAACGTCTCCGTCATTGTCGTCTGTTACAATGAAAGAGACAATATCGATCAGTGCATCGATTCGCTCATCCGGCAGGATTATCCGCCAAACCTGTATGAAGTGATTCTGGTGGATAACGGCTCGGAGGACGGCACGCAAAAAATCATTCAGGACTATGTTCGCCAGCATCAGCATTTGCGACTCATCGTCAATCCCAATCGCGGCATTGCCGGCAGCCGCAATTTGGGTTTGATGGCCGCAGCGCATGAGTTCGTCGCCTTTATGGATGCGGACTGCATTGCCCCGGCGAATTGGTTGAGCACGCTGACAACCGGCTTTAAATATCACCACGATCGGGACCAGGCCATCGTTGCCGTGGGCGGCTCCAATGTGCCACCGCAGCGCTCTTCCCGATTCCACGATGTGCTCAACATTTTCCTAAACACTTATCTCGGCAGTCACGGCTCGGTGCAGGGAATTCGTTTCCGGGACGACAAGTCCGTTCCGCATCTTCCGACCGTGAACGTACTGTACCATAAAGCTGCCGTTCTGCAAACGGGCGGTTTTGACGTAACATTTGGCAACATCGGCGAAGACCAGGATTTGAGCTTTCGCCTTCAAAAAAGGGGCTATCGTTTTTATTATCTGACAAACGCCACGATCACTCACAAGCTGCGGCCTGACTTGAAGTCCTGGATGAAAAATATGTTCACCTATGGCAAGGGGCGAATGTGGCTGATGCGCAAATGGCCGAAAAAAATCAGTCCCGTTCTGTTGTTGCCGATGGCATTGGTGGCGATGCTCCCATTGACGCTGTTGTTTTGGTTAAGCGCCTGGTTGTTGCTGCCGCTCGGCTATTTCTTTGTCATTCTTTTGGTGAGCATCCTAGCCTGTCGCAAAGCAGGAAAACTGGAATACTTTGTCGATTTGTTCCGACTTTACGCCGGCACGCATTTGGCTTACGGCGCCGGCGAGTGGTACGGATTGTTTCGTGATCGAGAGACGACGAGGGCGCTAACCAGCAAGCATCTCGTCATTGACGGTACAAACGGCGGGAAGCGCCAAGAATGCTTGTAAACGAATAGACACACATTTCGAGGTCGTATTGAAAGAGACATCAAAAGACATAAGAAGCGGGGCGGATAATTTTTGGCGTGGAGTCATCGGCGCCGGCCTGGTCACCGGTTTGCTGTGGGGCCTGATATTTGGACTAGAACTGGCAGGATTGGGCGATTTGCTGCCTTATCCTAAAGACACATTCATATTCGTTCTGGTTCTTTCATTGCTCAGTATGGTAATCTGGACTGGCATCTTTGCGATCATTGGCTTGATCGCTCGCTTGTTATCCCAGCCGGCCGGTTTTTTGTATGGAATAGGTATTTTTTCCATCCTTTTTTCCCAGAGCATGATTTTCTGGATAGAAGCCAACCGGCCCGTTTCTTTTGCCAGCCTGAAAATCATTTTTGGCGGCGCTGTCTCGCTACTGGTTTCCGCCTTGGTGACCTATTATCTGATTCGGCTTTTTGCCAAAATGGGAAGTAGCAAGCTGTTTCGCCTGAAAATCTCGCCGTGGCTGCGCGCGAAATTCTGGCTGTCGGCTTATCTGCCGGCGTTGGCAATGATTGTCGTCGTCATTTCCGTGGTTGCCTCAAGCTCACCCATCCGGAAGAATCCGCTGAAGAATATCGAGCCGGCTGGAAAAGTCCTTTTCCTCGGTGTGGATGCGGCCTGCTGGGAAAACATGCAGCCGCTTCTCGATGCCGGCCGCCTGCCCAATTTTGCCAAGCTGATCAAAGAAGGCTCAGCGGGGAGACTGCCGTCGCTGGTTTCATTATATAATCCATTCGCCAACACCATCACCATGGGCATCAAGAGCGCGGCGGTATGGAACAGCATTCTCACGGGAAAGTCACCGGCACGGCACGGCATCAAGGATTTTATCTACACGGAGATTCCGGGGATAAAACATCCCTTTCGCTATCCGCTCCTGCCATCCTTTACCCCAGCCAGAGAGCGAGTGGAAAAGGCTCTGGGACTAAAATCGCGGCCCTTCAACCGATTGCAGCGGAAAAGCAAGGCCATTTGGAACATACTGACTGATGCCGGCATCGAAGTCGGCGCTCTGGGTTTTTGGACCACTTGGCCGGAGGAAGAGATAAACGGCGACTTCCTCTCCGATCGCTTCGAGGATACGGATTTGCCGCAGCGGTGGTTTCCCGATACTCTGGTTTCGGAAGCAGAGGTGGATTCGATGCTGGCTCTTATGCAGACCCCGGCGTTGGAAGATCTCCGCTACTTTACTGCCTATGACTATGATCCTCAATTCAAAGATCATTTTTCGAAGGACTCGCGTGAATACCTTCACAATGATCTATTGACGAACCTGTTCAAGAGTTACTACCAAGACCGATTTCGCAGCGAGTTGGGCTTGCGTCTGATGAGACAGCACGAGTATGCCTTTCTCGCCGTTTACTTTTATGGGCTGGATACCGCCGGCCACGCCTTCACTCGTTTTCAGCATCCGGAGCTTTTTGCGGACGTTCAGCCGAAGGAGGTCGAGTACTTTGGGCAAATCATCGCCAAATACTATGAATGGATCGATGCCGAAATCGGCAAATACTTGTCGCAAATGGACCCGAGTACGACGGTGCTTTTGTGTTCGGATCACGGCATGGGACCTTGGATCGGCAATAGGCTGGCGAAAAAGGACGTCCGTCTCTCCGGCAGTCACCGCAAAGATGGGATGGTGATTCTTTCCGGTAATGTTATTCAGTCCGGCAAAAGAATTTCGCCCAAAAATGTGTTGGATATTCTGCCGACTGCTTTATATCTAGTCGGCTTACCGGTGGCCAAGGACATGGAAGGTACGGTCCTCACCGAGGCCATTCGGCCGGAGATTTTAGCTGCACGGCCAATCGGGAAAATCCACACCTACGAAACCGAGAAGTGGCGCATGCGCGGCCTGGAGGCAGTCGTTTCATCGCAGTCTGTTGACGAAAAGATGCTGCAAAAGCTGCGTGGGTTGGGCTATTTAAAATAAGGCATGCAGCTTTGAGTTTGCGGTTTCAATCGCAGGCAGGGGCTACGAATTTTATAGAACATGCTGACAACAGGATCCGGGAATTTTGCAACGACTCTATCTCATTTTTAAGACCTGGCTGGCGAGAGACAGTAGAAATCGATTCCAGGCTATTTTGCTCCTTGCGCTCTTGGTTCGCATTGGCTTTATTCTTGTCCTCAATCCCAACGGCTACTATTTTAGCGACACGAGACATTATGACCAAGCGGCCAGGTCCTTGCTCGCCGGTGAAGGTTTTGGAGAGAGATACTACCGTGCCCCGCTTTATCCGCTCCTCATGGCAGGAGTGTATCTTGTGTTTGGAAAATCGTTCCTTGCCATGCGTTTGTTAGAAGCTTTGTTGGGCGCGGGATTGTGCTGGCTGGTTTTTCTGATCGCGAAAAATCTCCTAAACGAGTCCATCGCCTTGATGGCGACTCTTTTCTCGGCGCTCTTTCCTCATTTTATATTACTGGCGGGAATTCTCTATCCGACGCAAATTTTTGCCATTTTAATGGCGGCCTCTTTTTACTGTATTCTACAAAGTGAAAAAACAAATCAATCCTTGCACGCAGCGCTCAGCGGTGTGCTGGCAGCTTTGGCTGCGCTCACGGTGCCGGCGATACTCTTTGCCCTTCCTTTCTGGCTGCTGTGGATGAGTTTCCGGACGAGGAAGTCCCTTCCGAGAAATCTTGGTTTGGCATTTGTTTTTCTGACGGCATTCTCGGTCATTCTCACGCCGTGGACGCTACGAAATTACCACAAATACCGCAGGATTACTCTGATTCAGCCCTTGCCGCATACGGTGCTGCCCAACTTGCAGGATCAGAAGGCGCAGGAGCAGGAAATAGAATCCGGCTTTCAGGGAACCGTGAGATACCTAAAGGAGAACCCGAACGGCACCGAAGAAGATACGATCCTCAAGACGGCCTTGCATTACCTTTTACACCCATGGGGAACGATTCGCTATACCATTAGTGAAATGGGCCATTTTTGGGCGCTCTACCCGGATCGGTTGGATACGGCGAATCCCAATTATCTTCAAACCATCCATGCAAAAGACCGCCGAATGGTGGTGGGTGGCAATCGGCTTTGGCCTTACATAAAAATCATCAGCATTTTCGTGATGTCGTTGGTATATACTTTCGCTTGCATAGGCCTTCTAACGGCAACCATGACAAAGCAGCATTTGACACTCGTGCTCTTGACGATAGCAGGCTTTTCCATTGGCTATTCGCTGATTTACGCCGAGGTTCGTTACCGCATTCCCATCGAGCCGTACATTTTGATCTTTGCGGCTGCGGGTGTATCCCACTTGGCGAATGGGGTCGCGAGGCGCCGCCGAAAAGGCGTTGTCCCAGAGTCATAGCCGGCGGTCAAACGGCAGACACAGTTCATTCACGACGCGGAATTCAGCATGCACCTTGTTGCCCGAAAACTCATCTCGTTTCAATTCTTGCTTTTTTTGTTGCTGGGAGCGATCCTCGGTCTATCCATAGCCACCATTGCCGAGCTACCGAATCGCCCGATGGCGGTCATCTTGTTGGGCATTGCCTTCCCATTCATCGCCTTTATGGCCGGCGACGTCCGCCGTTTTCTGCTGGCAGCCATTGTAGTCGCCATCCCGCTCAGCATCGACGTGAATTTTCGGCACTCCTTTGAGAACCAAGCAGGGGCGGCCACCTTGGGCATCGCTCTTCGCGATGTCTTTGTTATTCTACTTTTGTTCTGGTGGCTCATCGAGCTTGCCAGCAGCGATGAGCGGTCGTTTCGATTCTTTAGTCGCACCACGGTGCCGGCCATTGCCTATTTCGAGGCATGCTTGCTCACCCTACTCTGGGCTCCACGCATGGATTTGGCCATGCTCGAGCTGGTGCAAATGTTCAAGGTGCTGCTTCTCTACTTTGTGGTCGCCAACCAGATTAGGGACAGACGCGATCTTCGCTTGGTCGTTGGGATTCTGATCGCCAGCGTTTGCTTCGAGTCGGCCATTGCAGTGGCACAGATGCTTACTGGCAAGTCATTGGCATTGGGTTTTTTGGGCGAAATGCAAATCAGGTCCCGCGACACGGAAAAGCTCATGCGAGCGGGCGGCACCCTTGGCCATCCCAACAGGCTGGCCATGTACCTGGAATTGTTGCTGCCTCTGTGCTTGGGTTTTTTTTGGGCGGAAACCAACAAGAGGAGCCGAACGTTAGTGATCGGTATTTTGGGGCTGGGAATGGCTGCCCTGATCATGACCGGCTCGCGCGGAGCTTGGGTTGGAGTGATCTTGTCCTTGGTTCTGTTTTTCTATATGCTGCATCGCAACCGGCAAGTCAACATCCGCTCCGTCATCGGTCCGGCGCTTTTGGCGCTTCTGATTCTCGGTGCCTTGACCATCGGCTTTTCCGATTACATTGAGCGACGGATCGCTGGCGAAGATTATGGATCGGCCATCAGCCGAATTCCCATGTTTCAAATTGCCCTTTCGGTCATCGAAGCGCATCCGCTCGGTGGCGTTGGTATTAACAATTACACCATCAAAATGCGGGATTACAACGATACGATTCTGGGCCGGCGGTTCAAGACTTTTTCCCGTCCGGTGCACAACATGTATTTGTTGATTGCAGGAGAGACCGGTATGATCGGACTGACGGCGTTTTTATGGTTGCTTTTTGGCCTGACAAGCTCTATTTTAGCAGCCGTAAAAGCAGGGGATTTGCAGATTTCAATTCTGGCCACGAGTCTTTTTGCCGGCTTGGTCGCCTTTTTGATTCACGGTTTGGTCGATAAACACCCGCCCGGAGGATATCCGCTTTTCTATTGTCTGATGGCAATCGCCGCGGCGATTTATCAAAGAGGTCGACAATCTTCCAATCGAATCTCGGCGAAAACCTCGTTCCCGGCGTGAGGCGGAGTATTTGTTGGTTGGAATCAGCGGATATTGAAGAACGATAAGAATGCCGGCGCGGCGAGGAATTTAGGCGGTCAAGAGCACACATGCTGAAAAAAATGGCGATAAATATCGGCGGCGTGTCCTTCGTTCTCTCTGCCGTCTTGGTGCTTTCGTCGCTGTCCAATATTTTGCTGGCGCGGGTGCTCAGCGCCGAGGATATGGGAAGATTTGCCTTATTCCGGACCCTCATTCTTTTCATTCCGCCTTTGGCGATCTGGGGACAGGACATTGCCGCTGCCCGCTATTTCAGCCAGCACGACGCCAGCCGGTTTCGCTGGGACAAGGCGTTTGCAAAAATCCTTTTGGTGTCATCAGCTTTGGTCGGCGCCGGCGTGGTGATCGCCCGATTCGTCTACGACTTGTCTCCCGGCTATCTGACTGGGATATTTTTCGCTTCGACCTGTTATTGTGTCATTCTATTGTATTCTAATTTGGTGCGCAGTCGGCAGCGCTACAATCAATCTATTTTGCTGGCTTATGCTTTTCGCGGCCTGTTTTTCATTTTTCTTTTGTTCGTCTACCTCACCACCCGGATTACTTTGTTTTCCGCAGCGAGCGCATTCATAGCCGTGTTAGGGATGTCCGCCATTCTGAACATCTGGTATAGCTACCGCACCGTGCCACGCGGACAAGCACCGGTGCCGTCGGAAATGCACAAAACGGGCATCTTGCTGATGGGCATCGAGGTGTCGGTGGATTTCATGGCCTCTTTAGATAGTCTTTTCATGCCTAAGATTTTAGGATTTGAAGCGTTGGGACTTTATGCTGCTGCCTTGGTTCCCGCACAAGTTTTTAATGTTTTGTCCCGAGCGTCCAAATACGTGTGGGTGCCCGAATTCGGACGCAACAAACAAGTGCGATTCAAACTGCTCAACCTTGTCGTGGGGGTCATTGCCATAGTTCTGTTGGTCGGCGTTGTCATCGCAGCCGAACCGATCTTGCACTTATTGTACGGCGGTAAGTACGATGGCGGCGCGACCCTGTTGCGGGTTTTGGCTCTGGTTGGTGTGTTTCGGCTCTTCTATGGACTGGGCTCCAGCGTGATCGTCGGCAGGTTGGGAGCTACGGCCTTGAGCTACCATTTGGCCATTACCTTTGCCACCTTGCTTCTGTACATCGGAATTTTGTATTCCATGCTGCAACGCTTTGGCGTCCTTGGCGCGGGGTGGTCGCTACTTATTCTCACCGGTTTACGCATGCTGGGAAGCTACTGGGTAGTGTACAAATTCCGCCATCAGGTCAAAACGGGATCGCAGGCTGAGACGGCGCCGATGCAAAATGGATTGAGCCAAGCCTACTAAAGGCGCGATAAAATGCAGCTTCTGTACTTCTCAAATGATCGAATACCAGGCTGGTCCGCTTGCGGCATTCAGCAATTGCAGATGTGCGAGGCATTTGCCGGCGCCGGGGCGGACGTCACCTTGATTCGCCCATATTATTTTGAATTGTCCGAGTACAGTCCTGCGACCATACGGGAGTTCTATGGCGTCAAAGAAAATTTCTCCCTGAAGACGTTGCCGACGCTCTTGAGTCTGAGCAAGCCCAATGAAGGGGCTGAGGAGCGGTCGAGAATTCGCATCCCCTGGATTGGCGGGGCGTCCATGTTGGCGGCAACCTGGTTCTACATCGTTGGGAAGCTTTGTGCCGGTGAGTTTGATCGGCCCACGGTCATCTATTCGCGCAATTTGAACGCGGCCGCCATGCTGTTGCGCATGCGAGGACGCTGGTTGTCCGCGAAACCCGTATCGGTATTCTTCGAAGTGCATACACTGGTGCAACAACCCGAAAAATTTTTTGAGTATGTCTTAAAGAGAGCAAATGGCCTTGTTTGCATTACTGGATCACTCAAAGAGAAAATTTGTCAGAAATATAATGTTGATGCCGCCAAAATTTTGATTGCCCCTGATGGAGTCCGCGACGATCGTTTCACTGGGTCCCAATTCAGTAAGGCGGATGCCCGGGAGATGCTAAATATTTCCGGGAAGTATGAAAAGGTTGTGCTCTATACCGGGCAGATATTACCGGGGAAAGGTGTGGAGGTTTTTATCGATGCTGCCGCTGACTTTGATGAAAAAATCCTTTTCTTGATAGTGGGCGGAGCACCGGCACGCATCAACGAAATTCGCACTCGTACTCGAGCGGAACGGCTCAACAACGTGCAATTCGCTGGCTTTGTTCCACCGCATAACGTAGCTTTGTACCAAGCAGCGGCCGACGTCCTTGTTTTGCCGAACACACAGGATAGCGCCATCAGTCCTTATACCTCGCCGCTCAAGATGTTTGAATACATGGCTGCCAAGCGACCCATCGTTGCCAGCGATTTGCCGGTGCTCCAAGAGGTATTGTGTCACGGCAAGAATGCTTTACTTTTTCCCGCCGGCGATTCCAGTGCGCTGGCAAAGGCCGTCCGGCGTGTTCTCTCGGAAGACCTAATGGCAGAGGAGCTGGCAGCAAAAGCATTTGCCGATGTAAGGCAATACTCCTGGGGGGCGCGTGCACGACGTATCTTATCGTTTGTCGGAAGGCAGGCAAATTGGCCGGACGGGGATCGTACTGGAAAGTAATTTTTGTTTTTCACAATCTATTCGCAAACTATGACCAAGCCGAACATTCTACTTATAACCATCGACAGCCTGCGTGCGGATCACCTATCCCTTTACGGCTATTTCCGGGAAACGACACCCAATCTGGAAAAGCTGGCCGCGGAAGGCGCCTACTATGAAAACGCTTTTTCTCCCGCTAATTGGACCGGAGCTGCGGTCGCATCTATTCTGACCGGACTCTATCCGACTTGCCATGGCTTTAGCAATCAGCGTTATTACCTTGATCCCGACGTAGAGTCATTGGCCACCATTCTGCAAAAGAGAGGCTATCACACTGGTTGCTTTTCGAACAACATCTATATCACTCCTGAGACAGGGCTATCACGGGGTTTTGCAGATTTTTACTATCAGGGCGAACAGAGAGGGCAGAACTCTGACAGGAGGAATCAAAAGGCGAAAAACAGCCTATCCTCCGCTCTGAGCAGAAAATTGTCTCTGCGGTCGCGCTCGTTGCTCAAGGACGTTTACGATACTTTCAACTTACGACGCGCCTTGACCCGGGACAAGGGGGCTTTTCGTACCGAGCAATCGCTATTCAAATGGCTGGATGAGCGTGATAACAACTCGCCCTTTTTCGCCTATATTCATTATCAGGAGCCGCATTCAATCTATTTTCCACCAAGGCCTTACCGGAAGCGGTTTTTTGACGGCTCGTGGGTCGAAGAATCGCAATATCGAAAGTTCGATCATATCGGCTATTTCGCCGGCCGGGTCAGGTTCACCAAACAGGAGTTGGATCACTATCAGCAGCTTTATGACGGCGAAATCGCTTACCTCGACTGGCGACTGGGACGTCTTTTTGACCGTTTGCGTCAACAGAACCTTCTTGATCGTACGGTCGTCATGGTCACTGCGGATCATGGTGAGTCCATGGGGGAAAATGGCTTTCTCTGGCATGCTTTGTGCCTCTATGATCCGCTGATCAGAGTGCCTTTGATTATGAGGTATCCGGACTGGTTTGGCAAGGCCAACCATTTTAGTCAGTTGGTGCAAACGAATGACCTTGTGCCCACTCTGTTGGATGGATTGGATGTCCCTTGGGCTTACAAAAACGAAAACCAAGGAATTTCTTTCTTGAATGGCGCCCAGCGGGAATCCGTGCTTACCGAAGCCGATAATCCGGAAAAGATGATCGCCCGCTGGCTCAGTCGGCGCAAGGATTTATCGGAACAGGAGTTTGCCGGCTACTTGAAAGATTCTCGTTCCTACCGAACCCGCACGGAGAAATTGATCTGGGCCTCGGATGGATGGCATGAATACTATGATTTGTCGACCGATCCCAATGAGCTGAACAATTGCTATTCGCCTTCCTTGCCCAAGGTGAAAGAGTGTGAAACGGCTCTGCAAAGGTGGATTGTGTCTTTCCGGCCTCATGTGGCGGATACTACGCAACCAGGTTTCGATAAGGATACCTGGGAAAAAATGAAGGCGCTTGGCTATGCCTGAAACCTTGCCGCCGGTCACCGAGCCCTCACTTCCGAAACAGGCCAAAACCAAGATCGGCGACGACTCTCTTAAGCCCGGCATATTGTACCTGGTCCCTTCATTGGGAATCGGTGGCGCAGAAATTCAACTCTTGTCCTTGCTCAAGGGGCTGAACAAAGAAAAGTATCGAATCGCGGTGGCGGTTTTCTATGGCGGCGGTGCTTTGGAGGGCCAATTCAAAGCCTTACGCAATGTGCGGTTATTCCACCTCGGCAAAAAGCACGCCTGGCACTTTGGGCATTTGTTGGCCCTCAGCCGGATTCTTCGGCAAGAAGAATTCGCGATCATTCAGCCGTACAATGTTTCCGCGCGATTGATCGGGATCATGGCTGCCAAGCTGTACCGAATTCCGTACACCGTGGTGATGGAAAGAAACGCCAAAGAGGTCTATTCCTCTATTGGCAGCCGCCTGTACCACATGTTGGAAAGATGGGCGATCCGCAAGGCACATCTATTGGTGACCAATAGCGAGGCGGGCCGGCAATTCTGCGAGGCCCGCGGCGTTTCCGCCAGACGGATCGAGGTAATATACAATGGAATTGATCCGGCGCGGCTGGCCATAAAAAGGTCTCGTAAAGAGATTCGCGCGAAATATCGGATCGGCGAGGAGTGCTTTGTCGTGGGCATGGTTGCCAGAATGTTTCCGCAAAAGGACCATCGGACTTTTCTTCACGCCGCCCGGATCGTCGCAAAGGAAAGACCGGACGTTCGCTTCGTGCTGGTTGGCGACGGTCCCGATTTCGAGGTCGTGCAGTCGGTCGCCAAAGAGCAAGGCCTTGACCAACAGGTGATTTTCACCGGCAAAGTGGAAAATGTGGCTGATTATCTCAATGCCATGGACCTTGTTCTGTTGACCTCGAAAACGAGCGAGGGTTGTTCCAACGCCTTAATTGAGGCCATGGCCCTGGGAAAGGCGGTGGTTGCAACGCGAGTAGTCGGAAACATTGAGCTCATTCAGGACGGTGTGACCGGCAGGTTGGTAGAGCCGCAAAATCCTACTGAGCTTGCCGCTGTCATCCTCGATTTACAGAGCAAGCGGGAAAAGCTTCGTGCTTTAGGCGAAGCTGCAAAATCCATGGCCTTGACGCGGTTTTCATATCGCGCCATGGTCAAGTCTTACGAGAAAACGTATGAAAAACTCCTCGGAATGAACGTTGGAGCTTTGAGACCGTGAGCATTGTCGAAGAACGGACTTTGGCCGAAATGTCCGCGCCGGAACAAGCAACGAGTCCCGTCATACGCCGCGGCCGGGCGGAAGTTCTCGGCTTTTACGTGGACAAAATGACTTTGGATGAATGCGTGCGGCGGCTCGAGTCGATCATTCCAACGCGCAAACCGCACCATGTGGTGCTTTTGAATGCTGCCAAAGTCGTTAAGGCCCAGTACGATCCAGACCTTGCCGACATCATCGGCAATGCGGACTTGGTCGGTGCGGATGGCGTGCCCATAGTCTGGGCGTCGAGGATTCTTGACCAACCCCTTCCGGGCAGGGTGAACGGCACGGATCTCATGAACCGGCTGATCGAGCTGTCGGCTCAGAAGGGCTATCGGCTCTATCTCTTGGGCGCAAAGCAAAAGGTGATCGAGAGAGCCATTGCCGCCTTGCGGGAACAGTACCCTACTATCAGGATCGCCGGCTATCGCAACGGCTATTTTGCCTCCGACGAGGAGGAAAGACGCGCCGTGCAAGAGATCGCAGCTTCCGGCGCGGATATCCTATTGGTGGGAATGAGCTCCCCAATGAAGGAAAAATGGGTCCGGCGCCATCTCCATGAGCTGTCGATTCCCGTTATTCACGGCGTCGGCGGCAGCTTCGATATTCTGAGCGGAACCATCAAGAGGGCGCCCAAGTGGATGCAGCAGTATGGGTTGGAATGGTTTTATCGCTTGTGTCAAGAACCGGGTCGAATGTGGAAACGTTATTTATTCACCAATACAGTCTATTCAATTTTGGTGATGGGCGCGGTTGTGAAACAATTGTTCGGTGGAAAAAGTAAAATTCGAGAAAACACTCCGAAGATTTTTTCGACCAAATAGGAGAGGGTACGGACGATGGCAACTCGGATACTGCCGGTCTTACTTGCAGTTGGCATCATTTTTCTATCAAGTGGTACGAGTACCGCACAAAACGACATCTGGATAACTCACGGTCCCTACGGCGGCGACATAAAAGCTCTGGTACTGGACCGCGCGAACACCAGCGTGCTTTACGCTGGCTTGGAGGCGCAAGGAATTTGGAAAAGTGTGGATGGCGGCGACAACTGGTCAGCCGCGAACACCGGACTGGGCGATTTGCATATTATGGCCTTGGAACAGGATCCCCACACCGCTTCGGTCCTATACGCAGGAACAAGGACTGGGGTTTATAAGACCACCGACGCCGGGGCCAGTTGGCAGCTTTCGGACTCTCTGAACACGGAAGTGCGGGCCTTTGCTTTTGATTTGAACTCGCCGCAGATTGTCTACAGCGCCACCAAACTGGGCTTGTACAAATCAAGCGATGCGGGCGTCACCTGGCGAAAGGTCAATGCCGACTCCTTGAAAAGCGAGGACCTCTGGGCAGTTTTGGTCGATGCGACTGACAGCACCGTTTTCGTCGGCACCTTCAAATCGGGGGTCTTTAAGCGAAGGCCGCAGGATACCCATTGGCGGGCAGCCAACAACGGCCTGGACGGCGGCTCTCCCGACAATTTGAAGATCAGCGAATTGGTCATCAAATCGGCGGCCAAGAAAGAAATTCTCGTTGCAACGCGAGGCGGAGGTGTGTTTCGCACCCTCAATGGCGGAGATGAGTGGACCAGCATCAGTAATCTGAACGGTATGTTTAACAAATACATTCTTGACATCGCCGTTGATCCGTATAACGACAACAATTTGTACGTCGCCTCCAACCGCGAAGGCGTTTTCAAAAGCACGGATGGCGGCGACCAATGGAAACAAATGGTGACCGGATTGGCCATAAAGCCGTTGAATGGCGTCAAGGTCTCCCCAGCCCAGCCTTCCTTGTTGTACGCCGGGAGCTTCGGCGGCGTTTTCAAAAGCAGCAATGGTGGCGCTCTGTGGAGCGAGGCGAGCAATGGTATTTTGGGAGTCGAAGTGACCGCTCTAATTGGTGATCTCTTTACGCCCAACCTAGTCTATGCCGGCACCAGCAAAGGTGGTGTGCTCAAGAGCGCGGATGGCGGGACAACATGGGTTCACATAAACGATGGCCTTTCCAGCTTGGGCGTTATGGATTTGCTGGCCGACCCTGTGGCAGCCGGAACCATCTATGCCGGCGTCTGGGAAAGCGGCGTTTACAAGCTGACTGCTGGAAGCACCAAGTGGGTGGAAATCGGCCTCGATGACACGGAGATTCGTGATCTTGCCATCGACAAGCTGAATCCGGCTGTCTTGTACGTCGCAACCAGCGATAGCGGCGTCATCAAAACCAATAATCGCGGACAAACCTGGACAAACATGGGTTTGACCGATCTTGAGCCGCGCGCCGTGATGCCCGATGTCGGTACGCCGAATGTCGTCTATGTCGGCACTAAAAAGGCCGGCGTCATGAAATCCTTTAACGGCGGTACGGACTGGTTCGCTGCCACAACTGGCATTACCAATCCAGAAGTGCGCGTGCTGGCTGTGGATCCGCTCAATCCTCTGCGACTATATGCCGCAACCTGGGGCGGAGGATTGTTCCGCACCGATAACGAAGGAGCAGATTGGCTGCCGATGAACACCGGCTTGACCGACAAGTACATCAAGTCTTTTGCTATCGATCCGACCAATCCGCTGGTGCTGTACGTCGGCACCAACTCCGGGGGGGCCCTAAAAAGCGTTGATGGCGGCGAATCGTGGTCGCCTCTGATGAATGGGTTGGAAGACCGGTACATTCCGACGCTGGCAATTGACCCTTTCCAGAACAACGTGCTGTATGCCGGCACGTCCGCTGGTGTGCATAAGATGATCCAAACCACCTCCTATGTGCAAAAAGAGGAATCCCGTTTTGCCCCACAGAGATTTGCATTGGGTCAAAATTATCCCAACCCGTTCAATCCAGTGACCGTTATTGATTTTTCGGTCGAAAAATCGGGGCCGGTAAGCATTGTGGTTTACGATTTATTGGGTAAAGAAGTAGCCAGGCTGCTGTCGACGTCACTCAGCGCCGGTGCCTACAAGGTTACTTGGAACGGTCGGGATGACCTTGGGCGAACCGTCGCCGGCGGCGTCTATTTCTATCAAATGAAGACGGAGGGCTTTCAGTTCACTAGAAAGATGATACTTTCAAAATGAATTGGGAGGCTGATAATCATCGAGGTTGTAAGATTTAGGCTTTAAAGCAAAAACCAGAAACAAAAGGGAATTTCTATTCTTCAGAGTTTAAGTGTGACCGGGATAAGCCGACGACAGATGAAGATCAATTTCAAAGTGGAGTTCGCTGTCGTGACTTGATTGCTCCTCAGATCGAGATAGCTATTCGAGCTGCGGGCTTGGCTTACAAAGCGACTCTGAGCATATCCTTACTTGTCAAGGGCAAGAAGAGCAGCCTTCTTGTTATCCTCGCGTGCAGGAATCTCCTTGTGAATGTATCGTTAGGAGATGCCTGTATTCACAGGCAAGACATGAAAAATTGACTCATAACGAGTATATTAACTTCTTGCATCATAGTTAGGCATCACACGGCAACGACAGCGTTCTGATCGAAACCCGTAACAGGCGATTGGTGAGGACAGAGAGCAAGATTGCTGGGAGAATGGGATGCCTTCCTGATTTTTTAGGGAGGTGAAGGTGATGATGACACACAAAATGAACATGGCGGGTTTGGCCGTAGTCTCGGCTCTGTTGCTGCCTTCGGTCGTGATAGGGCAGACGAACGGCCTTATGAGTGATGCCGTGATTGCGCCGGCGGATTATGGTACTTTCAAGCCGGCAGATCCGGTCGGCAGCTCATACGTCGATCCTGCTTTTGGGACGCGAGTCTTCCGCATGACCAATTCGGGATTGGCTCACTCGGCTGCCCAAGGCGGCTATTTCGGCAACAGCGAGATCTGTTACTTTAATATTGACGGCAGTTATTTTATCGCCTCGGAAAACATCATCGACAATGGTACCGAGATCATTGGCTGCTTTCTCTACAACGGAATCAATGGCAGCCGCATCAAGTACCTGGGGACTGATACCATGCGACCCTGGTGGATCCGCTGGGCGCTTGCCAACAAATATAAGAAGAACGGGCAATACGTAAGCTTCGATCCGACGTACTGCTTTTACAAGTACGAAGGAAACGAGCTGCGGCTGTACGATGTGCGTGATGTCAGCCAGTACGTCCTGCTGCACAAGTTCTCGGAATACACCGAAATCGGCGCTGCCGGCGGCGAGGGTGACATTTCCGACGATGGTCGCTATTGGTGTTTGGACGGCGACAAACGAGAGATGTTCGTTTATGACTTGATCGACGACATCAAGTATCCGGTCTCCACTTTTGACCTCGGCACCTTGGGATCGCAAGGCAGTGCCACAGGTGTGGATTATGCCGCGGTTTCTTCGAGCGGAAGGTACGTGATCGTCTCTTGGACCACTGAGGCTGCGGAGGCGCAATACCATGGCATTGAGGTTTACGACAAGCAATGGAACTATGAGCGCCAGCTCTACCCGGGCATTATCCATTGGGCGGTCGGTACAGATGCCTTTGGCCATGAGGTGATCTATACGGTGGCCGGCTTTAGCATTCCGGAATTCTTTACCAGCCGCGGAGTAGAGCCAGGGGACGTTATTTCCATTCGCTTGTCGGACGGTTACATCCGGCTGCTGAAGCACATGGATCCCTGGGCGCCGCAGGTCATGACGGCCTGTAATTCGATTGGCAATGGAGAGTTCGTGTATGTCTCATTTTGGCCGCGATCTGATAATCCGGATCAGAGTTGGGCGCCGTTTTGGGGAGAAATCGTGGAGATTCCAACGGATGGCTCCGGGGAAGTGCGCCGGCTGGTACATCACCGTTCGCGCGAAGTGCCCGGAAGACCAGAAAAGTATTGGCAGCCGGATGCGGTGATCAATCGGCAAGGAACCAAGATCGTTTTTCGCAGCACCTTCATTGGGTCCACTGGAGACTTGTACATGTTTGATGTCGGCAGTCGATCCGGAACCTCTTCCGACGTGACTCCGCCCAACGCGCCGACGGGATTGAACAGTCCGGCCCAAACCTTCGACAGCATCGATCTCGAATGGACTCGCCCGAACCCCGCTTCGGATGGCGACTATGCTTCTTTCTACCGTGTTCTGCGTAATGACGTTTTGATCGCAGAAGTCTTTAGCACCGCCTACACAGACTCTTTGCTCGAAGAAGCCATGAGCTACAAATACGACGTTTATGCGGTTGACAATGCGGGGTTGCAGAGTTTGACGCCGGCAACGGCGTTGCTCTCCACTTTGAGCGACCTGATCCCGCCATCCATTCAATTTGTCCGCGTAAGGAACAGGACGCAGATCAGTGTGACGTTTTCCGAATCAGTGGAAAAGTCTTCAGCAGAGCAAGCTGCCAATTATGGCATCAGCGGCGGCGTCGCGGTTCAGAGCGCGGCCCTGCAAAATGACAGCGTCACTGTAGTACTACAGACTTCACAAATGGAACTTGGCGTTGAATACCTATTATCTGTTCAGGGCGTGAGTGATCTGTCGCGAAATCACAATGTCGTTCCCAGCGGAACGACTGTCAGCTTCCGTTTTCTGGCGGACTTTTTCGACGGCTTTGACGACGGCGTGGCCAACAACTGGCATTTTCTGCACCCGGAAAGATGGACCGTGCAGAGCGACGAAGGTGATCAGGCGCTTTTCCTGCGGGAGCCCAGCTATGAGAGCCCCAGCGGCAAGCTGTTGGGAGAGTATGCACTCATCGAACAGAGTCAATTCTTTTCTTCAGAATTCGAGATAAGCTGCTCGGCCAAGAGCGCTGAAGACCTCATTGCCAATCCCCATGCGGACTATGCTATCGTCTACGCTTTTGTGGACACCTTGAATTACAACTATATTCAGTTTCATCCCTATGACATTGCCATTAATCAGATTGTCAACGGCACGCGTACTTTTCTCAGTAAACATGCGATTGACATCGCCCTTGACCAATATCAGCAAATCGGCATTCAAATGAAGAGTGATACGTTGAGTGTTTATCTCAACGGCCAAAAAGTCTTCTTACAAGACCAACAAGGCTCTGCGCCGGGACAGATTGGTCTGGGATCTTTCAACGACATGGTTTATTTCGATAACGTTAATTTGGAGGCCATCGCCCCTGCTGACACAACGCCGCCGGCCGCTCCGCGTGGATTGGTGGTGCAATCCGCACCATAAGCAAACCGTGCAGCGCTCTCCTAAAATCGTTGTCATCGGACTTTCGCTGCATCGGCGCGGTGGGGTCGCTTCAGTCCTGGCCACCTTTGCCGGTGCCGGCTTTTTTGATCGTAAAGAGGTGGTCTATCACTGCTCTTGTGGGGACGGCTCCAAATTCGACAAGCTTTTTAGTATTGTAAAGCAATGGGTCAAATTCTTAGGTCTCTTGACAGCCAAGCAGCCTGATTTGGCCCATATTCATTTTTCCGCCGATTCCAGTTTTTGGCGTAAGGTGCCTTACATCCTACTCGCCAAGCTGTTTCGCCTCAAGTTGCTGCTCAATGTCCATCCCACCCATTTTTATGACTATTTTGCGAAGGCTTCACCGCCTATTCAACGGTTGATGAAAGCTGTCCTTGGCTGCGCCGATTGTCTCGGCTTTGCAAATGCGAATTTGATCGCTGCCTTTCGTCCATACTTTCCCCATTTGCGTTTGGTGCATCTGCGCAATCCTGTAGACTTGACAAGATACTATCCGCCAACGCTGCCGCAGCGCCGCCCGCAAGCACTATATCTGGGAGCCATTCTGCCCATCAAAGGAGTTTATGACATAGTCAAGGCTGTGGAACTACTGAAGGCAAAGCAAAGGGAGTTGTGTTTCATCTTTTGCGGGGACTATGAGACGGACAAGCTGCGAAATCAAGTCCAAGACTTGCGTCTCAACAGCGTCGTGCAGGTGCGTGATTGGATCTCCTACGAAACCAAGCTGGAGTTGCTGCAGCAGAGCTCCATGTTGCTGCTTCCCTCTTATTCGGAAGGCTTTCCCATGGTGGTTCTTGAAGCCATGGCCTGCGGTCTGCCGGTCATTTCTACGCCGGTGGGCGGACTTGCAGGCGTTTTGCGCGATGGCGAAAACGCGCTCTTGGTCGAACCCGGTAACCCCGAAATGTTAGCGGAAAAGATCGAGCAGTTGCTAATCGACGCGGCCTTGAGAGATAAGCTGGTAGCCCATGGAGACGAGTTGGTCCGACGTCACGATGTCCGTTTGGTCATGAAAGATTTGGAGTCTCTCTATCATGAACTCGTAAGCGCCGATGCCGAGCATTAGGTTGCCTCATGCACACAGTAGCTCTCCGAACGGTCAAGGTCGAGTGATAAAATGGGCACTGGGATCTCGCAACTATTTGGCTTCGAGACTCAAGAGCCCGTGCGGAGCCCGGTGCCGCGCAATTCGGTCACTGGAACGGGTGGAAAAAGCAGTTGACTTTACTTTTAAAATTATCTATATTTTTGGCGTCTTAGAAATGCGAGAGTGGCGGAATTGGCAGACGCGCTAGACTTAGGATCTAGTGTCGAAAGACTTGGGGGTTCGAGTCCCCCCTCTCGCACTCTTTTAACAATCACACAAGCAGTGCACGAATCAGATTTCGGCGAGCTGGGCGAAAGCAGTCGGTTCCAAAAGCTCGGCGATTTTTTTATGTCTATTTGAAGAGCGAAGGAATACTTTTTTGGAATATACTGTCAATGCCGGCAAGAATTGGCACACCGTCGTCACCGTCTCGGTGCCTGCCGATCAAATACAACCGCGCTTGGATGCAAAATATCAAGACTATCAAAGCAGAGTAAAACTGCAAGGCTTTCGCAAGGGAAAAGTCCCACCCCAGCTCGTCAAGAAAATGTTTGGCAAAAAGATCGAAGCGGAAATCTTTCAACCCTTTTTCTCCGAGGCAGTCAAAAAGGTTTTTGATGAAAATCAATTCGACATGCTCAACACGCCGGAGATCACCGACGTGAAGTATGATCCGCAAGACGGCCTCTCCTTTGCCCTGACCTTTGACGTGCGACCCCATTTCGAGGTGACCGGCTTTCGCGGCATGGAAGTGGAAAAGCAGGTATTCACTATCACCGAACAGGATGTGGCGGATACATTAGAAGATCTTCGGCAGCAAAACGCCATGATCTACACCGTCGAAGGCGAAGCTCAAAAAGGGCATCTGCTGGTAGCAGACATGCAGGAGCTGGATCGTGCCGGCTTACCTTTGGTAGGGAAGAAATTCGACAGTCAATTGCTGCAGCTTGGCGATGAAAACGACCATATGACCCGGCAATTGCTGGGCATTAAGCCCGGCGAGGAGCGGCGTATCCATCTGCTTGTACAGCAAGAAGGCTCAGAGATTGTCAATACTCTCGGAGGCGAGCTGGCCCAAGAGCAGTTCTTCGCCGTAAAAGTAAAGGAAATCAAGGAACGCAGAGTGCCTGAGTTGGACGATGAATTTGCCAAAGATGTGGGCGACTTTGAGACACTGCAGGCGCTAAAAGAGGATTTGGAACAAAAGCTAAAACGCCAGGCTGAATCGGACAGTTCTTTACTGTTTCAACAAGCTTTGGCCGACGAAATCATCAAGCGAACCGACTTGGAGTTGCCGCCCTCTATGATCGAACGTTATCTGCAGGCGCTGGTCGAGGATTTAAAGTCGAAAAGCAAGGAGAAGATCGACGAAGCGGCGGTTCGGGAGCATTACAAAAGTTACGCCATTCGCGAAATCAAATGGCATCTGGTTCGTGAGCAATTGATCAAACAGGAAGGCATCACCGTGACGGATGAAGAGGTGGAGGCAGGGATCAATGCCCTTGAAAATGCGGGCAAAACCGGAGCCAGCAGGGCAAAAAGCATCCGGGAAGACGAGAAAGAGCGAGAGGCGTTCAAAAACAAACTTGTCGAAGACAAAGTGTATGACCTTCTGGCACGACAAGCCGAGATCAAGGAAATCAAGAGGCCTTGGCGCAAACAAAGGGAAGAAAACTGATTCGAGGTGAAATGATGGCACTTGTACCGATTGTAATCGAACAGACCGGTCGCGGTGAGCGCGCGTATGATATTTTTTCTCGCTTACTCAAAGAACGAATCGTTTTTATTGGCACCGCCATCGATGACACGGTGGCAAGTCTGGCCATTGCCCAGCTACTGTTCTTGGAGGCGGAAGACCCCGAAAAGGACGTCTATGTGTATTTGAATACGCCCGGAGGACATATCTCCGCCGGACTGGCAATCTATGATACCATGCAATACATCAAAGCGGATGTCGCCACCATTTGCATGGGGCAAGCGTCGAGTATGGGTGCGGTTCTTTTGGCTGCCGGTACCAAGGGTAAGCGCTTTGCCTTACCGCATGCCCGGATTATGATTCATCAGCCCTGGGGCGGCGCGCAGGGACAAGCAACGGACATCGAAATTCACGCAAAAGAGATTCTGACCTTGCGGGAAAAGCTCAATGAAATCTTGGCTTCTCACACCGGTCAGCCGGTGGAACGAATCTCCAAAGATACGGACCGCAATTTCTTCATGAGTGCTGAGGAAGCTTTGAAATACGGCATCATCGATGAGATCATGACGCGAAAGGGTGTAACCGCAAAAGACAAGGCGAAGAAAAAGTAAGGAAGAGCAGATGGACCAGCCAGGAAAGGGCAATCGCCGTTTTGCGATTTGCTCGTTTTGCGGCAAGAATAGCCAGCAGGTTGAAACCATAGTCACGGGCCCCGATGTCAGCATTTGCAACGAATGCGTGGGCATTGCCAACAAGATCATCGCCAGAGACAAAGCGAAGAAGCCGTTCACCTTCACCGGCAGCATTCCAACCCCGGAGGAAATCAAGAAAGAGCTGGACTCCTACGTCATCGGCCAAGAGCATGCGAAAAAGACGATTGCGGTCGCTGTCTATAATCACTACAAGCGCATTGACAGCATTGCCGCTGCCAGTGATGTGGTGCTGGAGAAAAGCAACGTCCTCCTCATTGGTCCGACCGGAACCGGCAAGACCTTGCTGGCGCAGACGCTCGCCAACTTTTTACAGGTTCCTTTCACCATCGCCGATGCCACCACACTGACCGAAGCCGGCTATGTCGGTGAAGACGTAGAGAACATACTCGTCCGCTTGTTGCAGGCCGCGGATTACAACATCCAGCGCGCCGAAAGAGGCATCGTCTACATCGACGAATTGGACAAGATCGCTCGTAAGAACGGAAATCCATCCATCACCCGGGACGTGTCCGGGGAAGGCGTGCAGCAGGCGCTGCTGAAAATCTTGGAGGGCACCATTGCGGCGGTGCCGCCAAAAGGCGGACGCAAACATCCGGAAATGGATTTCATCAACATCAACACGCAGAACATCCTGTTCATTTGCGGCGGTGCGTTCGAAGGTTTGGATAAAATCGTGGCGGCGCGGATCGGCAATAAGTATATGGGCTTTGGCGCGGACGTGGAAAAGAACAAGATAAAGGATGGTACGGCTGTATTAGAAAAAGTGGAGCCGGAGGACCTGCTAAAGTTCGGTCTCATACCGGAGTTGATCGGCCGTCTTCCCATTATCTCTATTCTGGGCGAGCTGAACGACGAAGCTTTGATGCAAATACTGACACAACCCAAGAACGCTTTGACCAAACAATACAAGCGGCTTTTCGAGCTGGACGAAGTGGAACTCAGTTTTGATGAAGAGGCCTTACGAGAGGTCGTGAGAATTGCCAAAACACGCGGCACCGGAGCTCGCGGCTTGCGCTCGGTGATGGAAGATGTCATGTTGGACATAATGTACAGCTTGCCTTCCAACAAAGAGATACGTGCTTGCCACATAAACAAAGCGGTCGTGGCGAAGAAACGGGAGCCTGTTTATACCAAAAAACGGGACATGGATTTTTCGCCGGATCAGGTGCGAGAAAATGCCGCATAGCCGCAGGCGCCAATTCTAACTTGAATCTTCTAAGACCGGGTATCTTGGAAGATTTTTCATTTCATAATATTACGCATTAACTTATTGTTCTTTTGGCTAGTTCTTGTAGGACAAGATAGCATCTTGTCCTACCGTCAAATGCACCTTTGGTGCGCCAAGATCCTTCAAGACCGTGATATGGAGGCTAATCGGTGCTGACGGGAGACTTGGTGTCCATTCGCGCCGATGAGCGGTTTGGGGCTGTTGCCGACCGAGAAAAAGCTGACATTCATGAAAATCCAATCCTCAAAGTTTGCAACCAGCGCCGGGAAGCTGAGCCAAATTCCCCGGGACGGTTTACTGCAGATAGCCTTTGCCGGCAGGTCCAACGTGGGCAAATCCAGTCTGCTGAACTCATTGCTCAACAGAAGAAAGTTGGCTCTTGTCAGCAAAACCCCCGGGAAGACCCGCACCATCAATTTCTACCTTATCAACGGCAAGTTTTACTTTGTGGATTTGCCGGGCTACGGTTATGCAAAGGTTGCCAAGAGCGCCAAAGGGGCCTGGCGACCGCTGATCGAACAATACCTACGCGATAATCCTCGGCTCGCTTGCCTCGTCTGCCTGATTGACCTGCGGCACGGCTTGACCGCTCTCGATTTTGAGTTGCTCGAATGGGTGACGGCCTTTGCCATTCCGGTGGTGGTCGTGGGTACGAAGGCGGACAAGCTTTCCGGAAATGAACGGGCGGCTCAGCTCAGGGCCTGCAAAAAACAGCTACAGCCATTCGGCATCTCACTTCTCATCCCCTTTTCGGCTACGATCGGCACCGGCAAAGCCGAGCTGTGGAAGTGCATCGATGAGTATCTACGTAACCGATCATAGGAGCAACATCAGAATCATCATGGTTAAAATGATTGATGCGAAAGTAGGTAATCAATCACGGCGCAAGCGAGCATAAGAACAAGGTTCTCACGCAGGGCACGCCATGCTCGCAAAGCTTTTTTCTCCGTGCCTGTTGTGGGTGCCGCACGTTTTCTGGCCGTTTTTAGAGATTTCCACGGCGACTGTTCATTAGAAGAAGCCGCGCTCAAAGCTCATTCCGTTTTGCGCACTCAACCTCAGAGGTTCACTCCCTTTGCGTTCACTGCGGCCTCTGCGCGAGGTTGTTTCAACCTCGCAACTTCCATTGCGGCGACGAAAAAAGAGTGTTGTAAAAAAGGAAAGTTTGGCGTATGTTTGTGCCCAATGGATTCTTGGCTATGTGTTGAATTGCAGCTTTTCATGCCCATCAAAACGACCCAGTGTATTCAACCTTGAGAAGAGGCAGATGAACCGGTTTCTACTCTCGATACTTGTGCTTGGTTCTGTGCTGGCTTCCGCGGATAGTCGCGGGGCATCACAAACCTTTTTACAGGAAATCAAGCAGGACATTGCTCTGCCTTTTGATCCGGGCCAATCAAAGCCGCTGCGGCTGTTTGCCAAGGACGCAACCGTACTGGTTATTGCGGAAAAGTCAGTATGGGTGCACGATAGCGGTCAATGGCAAGGTCTGTTTCAGCCGCCGGACGGAGTGGTCATTACCGCCGCGGCCATGGCAGAAACTGGAAAAGTCTATCTGGGCGGTATCGGCCAATTTTGGGTGATCGGTAAAAAGATCAGTCCCGTGAGTCTGCCCGCTCGAGCCAAAACGGATACGGTCCTCTCCTTATATCCAGCGCAGAATGGCTCTCTTTGGGTCGGCACCCAACAAGGACTCTGGCAGCAAACTGGGAAAGAATGGCAAAGCGTCTCCCTTTCCACGACGATGCGCGTTCAAGCCTTTTGTCAGGACTCAGAAGGTAGGCTCTGGGCCGCGACCAATCATGGACTCTGGTGCACCTGGGACGGGAGATGGATTGACCTCTCGCACTCTGTCTTGACTCCCGGCCTGGGTGAAGACTTTCGCTTCCTGACTCTCATACCACCTTCCACGCTTACGGCCATCGCCAGGGGAACGTCGGATCAGCCGGCTACCCATCAAGCTCCCCCTTTTGCCGCGGCTCCGGCCATTGCTTTTGCCAGCTCCCAAGCTGTCGGTGTGACCAATTGGCGAGGCTTTTCTCAAGTTTACACCGGCGCCGAAGGACTGCCTTACACCGACGCAATGGTCATCAAGCCCATCGACAACGGATTTTGGGTGGGCACTAAACGCGGCTGCGCCAGATTTTCCAACGGACATTGGGATTACTATGCCGGCAAGCGCTGGCTTGCGGATGATTTGGTTTTAGACATATTGCCGCTCGATGCTCACACCGTATGGATCGCCACATCCAAAGGCATCAGCGAAATCAAACAATCCCCCATAACTTTTGCCGAAAAGGCTAAGGTCTTTGAGCAGCGAGTACACGCGCGTCATGACCGTCATGGACAAGTGACCGGTTGCAATCTGCGGGTGCCAGGCGATCTGAGCACCAGCTACACCCGCTCCGACGACAATGATGGACTGTGGACGGCCATTTATCTGGCCAGCCAATGTTTTCGTTTTGCCGTGACCAAGGAGCGGGATGCTTATGAGAATGCCATCCGCGCCTATGAGGCAATGGAACGGCTGGAGAGCATCACCGGCATTTCCGGTTTTCCCGCCCGATCCTTTGCCAAAATCGATGAGGACGTCGGCAGGGGAGGCGAGTGGCATCCTACGGCCGACGGCCAATGGAAATGGAAAGGCGACACCAGCTCGGATGAATTGGTGGGGCACATGTTCGCCTATCCCATTTTCTACGATTTGGTCGCAGATGCATCCTATAAAGAACGAGTGCGGTCGCTGGTGCACCGGATCATGACGCACATCGTGGAGCATCAGTTTTTGCTCGTTGATCTGGACGGACGCCCGACGCGCTGGGGCGTTTGGAATCCGGACTCGCTCAATAACAATCCGAACTGGCTGTACGAGCGCGGCTTGAATTCACTGCAGATCCTTTCGTTCTTGCGCGCGGCTTATCATGTGACCGGGGAGGCCAAGTTCATCATGGCCTATCGGGATTTGATCGCCAAACATCACTACGCTGAAAACATGCGTTTCCAGAAAATGACGCCGCCATTCGAGGTCAACCATTCGGACGATGAGCTGGCCTTTTTGCCGTATTACATCCTTTTCAGATATGCCGACGAGCCGGACTTGCTGCCCATTTATCGCCAAAGCATGGAGCACGCCTGGCAAGTTGAAATCCCAGAAAAAAATCCATTGTGGAATTTCATCGCCACCTTTGCGTTGCATCGGGATTGCGGTATCGCGGATGCCATAGAGAGTCTACAACTGATACCGATGGACTTGATCACCTGGCGCGTGGAGAACAGCCAGCGCGCCGACGTTCGGATCAATCCCTTGAGCGGAAGATTCCAAGAGGCGCAGAGTCTTGTTCCTCTTCCCATTGATGAGCGCGGGATTAACAAATGGAATCACAATCCCTATCGGCTTGATGAAGGCGGAGACGGTCACAGTGAAGACGATGGCAGTTACTGGTTGTGTCCATACTGGATGGGCCGGTATCATGGATATATTGAGGAGTAGTTGCGGCTGCCGAATTGACGGTTGGCCCACTCTTGGTTAACATAGTTAGGAGGTTGGTTTTGAAGTTTGCAGTGAGCGACTTGCGGGGTATTGTAGTGCCGATTATCACCCCGTTGACGGCAAATGAAAATCTGGACGAAGGCGCACTGCGCAAGATCGTCGATCACCTGTTAAAAGGAGGAGTGCACGGCATTTTTGTCAACAGCACGACCGGTGAAGCGGTTTGTCTGCTCGACAAAGATCGCGACGCCGCGCTCAAGATCGTGGTCGACCAAGTGGCAGGACGAATTCCGGTTTATGCCGGTGTCAGTGACACCAGCACCAAAAGGGCGCTGGAGAATCTTGCCCGCGCCACCGACAGCGGCGCCGACATCGTGGTGGCGCATCCGCCCTTCTATTATCCGCCTAATTCACAGGAGGAGTTGGTTGCCTACTTTACTCGGTTGGCAAACGCTTCGTCTCTGCCGCTGATGCTTTATAACATTCCCTTCACCACCAAGGCGCCCTTGTCTCTGGAAACCGTGCGCCGTCTGATGCAAATCGACAAAATCATCGGCATCAAGGATAGTTCGGTGGACTATGTTTTTCTGATGAATCTCATCGAGCTCAAGCGGTCGCGCCCGGAATTTCGCATTTTTATCGGCAAATCGCATCTATGGGCAGCCGGAATTCTTTCCGGCGCAGACGGCGGTTTGGACGGTATATCGAACCTCATCCCCGGACACTGCGTCCGGCTTTACCGGGCAATTCAAGCAAATTCCCCGGACGTGTATGCCCGACAACAACAGATAAACGAGATCTTTCGCGTTTATGAATGCGCTTCCTTCCTCGGCGGCATTAAGGCGGCCATGAGCCTTTTGGGATTGTGCGAACCCCACACGGTTCATCCCATATTGCCGGCCAGCGCGCAGGAACGAGAAAAAATTACAGGAATTCTGAAAACCCATAAATTGATCGCATAGCTCGGGAGGCATCCGATGACGGACTCGAGAATCCCTTCGCTGTATTCTTTGCTCATTGCCTTGGTGGCCTTGTTGGTGGCCACAATCGCTCTTTTCACCGCCAAGCAAGTCAGACAGAGCGTACAAGAAATCAAACAAGTGGCGCTGTCAGAGATCGAGGTCACCGAGCGGAATTCCCTCCTCACCCCCATCTTGGATGAAGAGAACAAGAGGTATCGCTACTTGGCTATCTACGAGATCGGCGTGACGAATCTCGGCGGCCCGGACATAGTGATCAACGAGTTGGCCAAATTGACCACCGGCTCAGGATTTATCGTCATGCTAAAGGGAGATGAAGTCGTCAGTGCAAATCCAAATTATCGCGCTTTCTTAGTGGAGCCGACGCTGCAAGAGATCGGGGCAAATCCCAAACTGCTCAAGGCACTCATGGAAAAGGACATGGGCGAGTCCCTCAAGCTGGATCTCGCTCTGCCCTTTGGCGCTACCAAAACCCTCCGCTTTGGCGTGGTGTTGGACGCTTATCGTCAGGACAACAGCCCCTTGGCCAATGTGGTGCTGCTATCCTATCAATTGAGATTCAGCAATGGCAAGAGTTACTTGTTCCGGCGCGGATTTCCCATTCAGCCTTTGACGGCCCCTTGATCACTCGCCCGCTTGCCGCATTGAAACAGCCGACGATTTGAAAAGGTGAGGGAGTGTGATGGACTCTGCATGTTCGCTGTTACGCAAAATACTGTGGGCGTTTCTTGTCGTCGCGTGTGCTTCCTATTCTCAGCAGCCGGCAAGAATTGAATTCGGCGTTTCCCCGGCAGCCGATCGCTTTCAGCCTCAGGACCCTCTGCCGACTTTAAGGCGGGTGGAATTGTTTGCCGCGCGCAACGAGTACGAATCCTTCCAGATTGTTCTGCGATGCTCGGAAAGGCATCTCACTGCCCTTTCGGCGCAGGCGTCTGCATTGAAAGACGATAAGGGCAACTCGATTCCTGCAGATAATCTCACGCTGTTTCGTGAACAGTATGTCTACCTGCGTTCGCCCAGCCCCAAGTCTTCCGCATCGCCCGGCCTGTACCCTGATGCACTTGTTCCCCTTGTCGATCCCTACACCGGCAAGGACATCCCGCCTTTGCATTACGTCAAGAAGCGGATTGGCGTTGGACAGTACGAGCGCTCTCTGGTTGGCGCGCGCTTTGATGGCGCTCCGTTCGATTTATGGCCGGGACAGAACCAAATCCTCTGGGTCGATGTGTTCGTAACCAAGGCCACACCTGCCGGAACCTACCGCGGCCGGATCGACATTCTTTTGGACGGACGGAAACACCTTACGGTCCCCGTATCCATGACGGTGTGGGATTTCCAATTGCCGGATGGGCCTGCGGCCGGCACCCACTTTGGGGATTTCCACACGGCGATGAGGTATCATGGCCTGAAAGAAGGTGATCCCGCTTACGAGGAAACTTATCTTCGCTATTGCCATGAGCTGGCCGACCATCGTCTCGACCCGCCGGCGCCGGAATTTCTCTTGCCCAAAGCAAAGGAAGACGGAAGCTTGGATTTTGCTGAAAAAGAGCAGAAGCTGCGCCAGTACCTGGAGGAAACCCATCTTCGACATTTCCAAATTCCGGAGTGGCCGTTTGCTGATCCTTTGGGAAAGGATCGTGAACGGACTCTTCGTTACCTTAAATCTTACTACGAGTTCTTGCAGCGCAACAATTGGGCAGAAGGCGCCTATCTCTACGTCTTCGACGAGCCCGACAGCAGAGAGGATTACGAGCGGATCATTCAACTGGCACAATTGGTGCATGAGGCCCAGCCAAAGCTGAAATTTTTGCTGACGGAGCAAACCTGGCCACAAGAGCCCGATTGGCCGAAGCTGAGCGGCCAGGTCGATATTTGGTGCCCGCTATTTGGATTGTTCGACGAGCAAAGCGCCCGACAAGCGATTGATCGCGGAGAGGAAGTTTGGGCTTATACCGCATTGTGTCAAGGACCCTTTCCTGACCATCCGCAAGCCAGGCAGAACGCTGGCAAGGAGCCGCTTTTCTGGCAAATGGATTTTCCCTTGCTCAATTATCGGTTACCTCTGTGGATCGGCTATCGCTTTGGCATAACCGGGCTGCTTTATTGGAGCACGGTTCACTGGGGCAGTCCCGATGGGCGCGATCCTTGGACCGATGCGGCCTTTCGCAACCAGTTCAATGGTGAGGGCTATCTTTTTTATCCCGGCACTGCTGCCGGCATTGACGGCCCGGTCACTTCCATGCGCCTGAAGAACCTTCGCGATGGCATGGAAGATTACGAATATCTTGTGCTGCTGCAAAGCTTGGGGGAGGAGAGCTTTGCTCGCACTACTGCAAAGCAAATCGGGGCTTCCTGGTATGAGTGGACTCGAGATGCGGCACAGCTTTTTGCAGCGCGCAGAACGATGGCGGAGAGAATTGTCGCCACACTAAAGAGGCGGTAAGGGAAGCCATTTTTTTGTATTGCCGGCCGCTCTATTGACCTGCCGGGCGAAACGTAAACAAGCTGCGTTGTCGAAACTCCCCCCTGCTGGTTAGGCGATAGCTGAAGCATGGATCTAAGCGACTTTAGGAGGCTCTCCATTGGTTTCGGTGGTTGTGTTGTTTCTGGTGATGGTTGGGATCGTGTTGGCGACGACCCGGCTCAAGATGCACCCGTTCTTGGTGCTTTTGCTTGCCGGCATTTGTATGGGATTTGCCGCCGGATTGAATGCCGAAGCAGTCATGCACGCTTTGACGGACGGTTTTGGCGCCACCTTGGGCAGCATCGGCATCGTCATCGCCGGCGGCAGCATCATCGGCACTTTTTTGGAGAACAGCGGCGGCGCCCAGCGCATGGCTCAATGGACCCTGCGTCTTGTCGGCGAAAAGAAATCCCCTTTGGCCATGAGCATGACCGGATATATTGTCTCGATACCCGTGTTCTGCGATTCGGGCTTTGTGGTGCTTTCCGCCTTGAATCATGCCATCTCCCGGCGCACCAAAATCTCCCTTGCCGTGCTCGCTGTGGCCCTGGGCACCGGTCTCTATTCCACCCACGTCTTTGTGCCACCAACTCCGGGTCCCTTGGCGGCGGCTGCCAATTTGAGCGCGGATTTGGGCTTGGTGTTACTCTTTGGTATTTTGGTCGCCATCCCGGTTGCCGCCGGCGGTTTGTTGTGGGCGGTGCTGTACTGCAAACGGTTTACCATCCTCCCCGGTGAGGAAAAGGTAAGGGCGTCTGCGGAACCTTTTTTGCCGGAAGATCTCAAAGGCTATGCCCCCTATTTGCCTGGCGCCATACGAAGCTTTGCCCCATTGATCTTGCCCATCATTCTAATCGCACTAAAATCCATATCGGAATATCCGACTTTTCCTTTGGGAGAGGGCTTTATCAAAAGCCTCTTGGGGATTGCCGGCCATCCCATTGTTGCCATCCTGATCGGCGTGTTTCTGTCATTTCTCTTGCCGGAGAAGATCAAATCCGATTTGCTTTTCAATTGGGTGGGGGAAGGGATCAAAAATGCCGGGGCTATCATCCTGATCACCGGGGCGGGTGGCGCCTTTGGCGGCGTGTTAAAGGAAGCCGAGGTCGGGCATTATCTTGGCGAAGTGCTCTCCAAATGGCCTTTGGGTATTTTCCTCCCGTTCATCATAGCTGCGGCCTTGAAAACGGCGCAAGGATCGTCCACGGTGGCAATGATTACCACCTCGGCGCTGGTTGCACCGTTGGTGGGACATTTGGGATTAGGGGAACCTTTGGCGCGAGTGATGGTGGTCTTGGCAATCGGCGCCGGAGCCATGACGGTTTCTCACGCTAATGACAGCTATTTTTGGGTGGTGTCTCAGTTTTCGGATATGGACACGGCAACGGCGTTGCGTTGTCACACCGTTGCGACTTTGATTCAGGGATTAATAGGGATCATGGTCATTGCCGCGCTTACCTGGACGCTGCTTTGAGAAAACTCCTTGATTGCGTTCCGGCCAAGCTTCTCCTCGAGCTCATTCGTCGTCGAGGGGACGGCATTTACATTTGCTTTTTGATTCTTCGGATTGTGGCTTTATTGTTTGGTTTGCACGGTATCCAGTTTGGGGATACTGAATTTTTGTCCCAATTTGCCAATTGAGCTCATGTCGATGGTGCCGACGATGTTCACAAAAACCATCTCTTCCTTGTCGACAGCCAGAATCGTCAAGCCAACGACCTTTTTGCCGTCCAGCTTCATATAGATATTCGTCAGCTCGCCCTTTTGCCGCACGCGCACAAATCTTTCCCATTGACGATTCAACATTTTTTTGTCCGCTCGATCAATGCGCTCTTTGATGGAATCGAATTGCTCGGGCGTGGTGGGAAAAGAGTAGACCTTGATGAACTTTAAGGAGCTGAGCAGCTTGGATAATTCCGGATCTTCCGCTTCGCTGGCTTCAGCCACCAGAGAAAGCAGAGGATTCTTGATTTCGATCTCTGTGGTGGCCGAGTCGGTTCGAAAATCGAAAATCTGGTCGAGATCGATAAAGCCCGGCGCTTTTTCAAAATCATCATCCAACCCAAACAGGCAAATCGGAATCAGGATCAAAATCAAGAGAGAATAGTATTGCAATGCGTGCATTTCATCCTCCATTCATCAGGGGTTTGAGCGCTATTTCCAAGCCTTGCCAAATCGGTTTGACAATTCTGTCTGCTGATGTTTCCTTCGCCAAAGTTCCTTGCGTCCGGTTCATGATCCTTCCAACCACACCGAGGGCGGCTTCGATCTCGGTCTTTGCGCTCTGGATTTCTTTGTGCGAATACTGCTGGTGGCGGTCGAGGTCGGTGCTTTGCCAAATTACCGCCGCCGCCAGCAGAGCCAATGCACCGACCACAATCACGCCCCATTTTCGCGCGACGGAATTAGGCATGTGGAATCGGGGCGTCGATTCAGCCTCCAAGCTACGCAGCATCACCCGCTGCAGGGCCAATTCCGGCAGGCGCTGCCGTTCTAAATCGTCGAAACCGCCGCTCAAGTGCTTGTACTGCTGCAAGACAGCCGAACAATCCGCGCACTGACGTAGGTGGCTTTTCAACTTGCGTCGTCGCCAGAAGCTAAGCTCATTGAATCCATACCGCACAAGCTGCTCGGAGAACTTTTGGCAAGACGTGATAGTGGGCTTAGGCATTTTTCAATTCCGTTTTTAGAGATTTTTCCAGAATGGCCTTTAGCGCCATCCTCCCGCGCATAATGTAGACTTTGATGGAATTCAAAGGGATTTCCAGGGCCTTGCTAATGTCACGATAGCTCAAATCTTGAATCTCCCGCATGATCAAAACGCTTCGCTGGGTCTCGGGCAACTGCAAAAGCGCTTTGGCTATTTGTTCGCTGAGCGAGCTGACCTGTGCAATTTCTAAGGGACTGCCCTCGACGGGAGCAGCGGGTTCGGCGTCCGTATCCATTGCAGCGGCGAGGGTGAGGTGTCGGGCCTGGCGCTTGCGCCTCCGGCAAAAATCGATGCAAAGATTGCGCGTGGTGACCAACACCCAGGCTTTTGCCGAGCCCAATTTTATGTCATCCAAATGCTGCCAGACCTTCAGCAAGACTTCTTGGCTCACATCTTCCGCATCGTGACGGTTGCCCAGGAAATAGAAGGAATAGGTGAAGATGCGATCCTTATATTGGTTCACGATGGACGTGAAGCGCAGGGTTCGTAGGAGATTTTCATTCATCGTTGAGAGCACACCTATTTCCTGGCCCCGTTGTGCAGGATATTGTTGACAGTTGACCGCAAAGATTTGCCAATTCTCCGACTCGACAATAAAACGAATTGCCCTCGGCAAAGGTTACAGGGTGGGTGAAATAACAAAGAACCTGAACCATCTCTTGGCGCTTGAGCCGGAGAATACTTTTCGGTCATCTGCGCGGAGTTTGCGGAAATGAAGCGGCAAACTTTGCATGGTAGAGTGCGGACCGCGTGAA
>DYKH01000737.1 GCA_020722685.1 Caldithrix sp.
GAGACGTTTGTCGCTCCCCAATTTACCGGCGCCTGCTACAAGGCTGCCAATTTTACGTATGTCGGCAAAAGCGCGGGGCGTAGAGACGGCACACAGAAAAGTATCTTTTTGTATCCTTTGTGCCGGAAATGGAAGGATATTCTGTGCGAGGAACCCGCAGCCGCCATGCCTCGCCCTGAAAACCCTCGACACTGGGCGGAGGAGGAGTTTGGGACCATTCGTCTGTACGATAAACGTCTCAAAGAAAGACTTTACACGATCGCTCAAGACTTCTATAGTAGCCCCGAAGCCACGATCCCCGAGGCTTGCGCTTCGAAAGAACGGACGATTGCCGCCTATAGATTTTTTCAGAACCCCAGGATAAACATGGACATGATTCTTGCCCCGCACTTGGAAGCTACCGTAGAGAGGATTAAACAACACAAGGTTGTCCTTGTTCCGCAGGATACTACGGCCCTCACCTACACCCTCCCGATGACAGAAGGGCTGGGGCCAATCAACAACAAGTGCGATCAGGCGATTGGCCTGATTCTTCACGATACTCTCGCTTTTACGGAACAGGGAACGCCCCTGGGATTGGTTGATGCGCAGATATGGGCGCGTGATCCCGAAGACACAGGCAAGAGTGATCGGCGCAAGAAACTGCCGATTGAGGAAAAAGAGAGCGTAAAGTGGCTTAAGAGCTATCGCAAGGCAGCGGAAATTCAGAAGCTCTGCCCCGAAACCATGTTGATCAGCATGGGCGATCGGGAATCCGATATCTACGAGTTGTTTCTCGAAGCGGCGAAAGAGCCGGGGCCGGGGCTTCTTGTCCGTTCGGAGAGAAGCCGCAATCGCAAGGTTGATCAGGACTTCCTCTGGGATTTTATGGCAGGGAAGGAGCCGGCGGGCTCCCTCAAAATCCACATTCCTCATAGCGGTTCCCGTCAAGCCCGCGATGTCTTGCTGGATATCCGATTTGCGGAAGTGGAATTGCGGCCCCCGAAGAATTATACCCAAACCGTCAAGGTGTGGGCGGTTTATGCCCTGGAGAGGGATGCAAAAGACAAGGCCGTAGAATGGATGCTCCTCACCACGGTTCCCGTAGAAAACTTTGCAGATGCCCAAAAGAGGGTGGAGTGGTATTCGGGACGTTGGGGCATTGAAGTCTTTCATCGCACCCTCAAAAGTGGTTGCCGGGTTAAGGATCGCCAGCTCGAAACCGCTGATCGCCTGGAAAACTGCCTCGCGTTGGACATGGTGGTCGCCTGGCGCATCTATTATCTTACGATGCTCGGCAGGGAGACTCCCGACGTCCCCTGCA
>DYKH01000738.1 GCA_020722685.1 Caldithrix sp.
TTCCAACTCGCCCCAGCCTGAAATCGAGCTGTTTCCCAGGACACAATGTTGGGCAACATTAACTGATACGAGGTCGAGTCATAATATCCCATATTCCTAGCAAGACAGGTTTTATGTTTTTGAGAATGGGTCCAAGTACTATAACAACGAAACCCCATATCAAGAACCCAACGAAATGAGCATAATATGTGTCTGGTACAGAATGATTACTAAAGCTCTCGCTGTAATAGCTATAGTATGCGGGAATGTCAGTCTGTACAAGAGTGACTGGAAAACCGAAACCAAATCCGATAGCCATAGCTGCGCCTAAGAAACTATCTCAAAACGCATGAAATCACGGAGAAATCAGAATTTCATCTCAAAACTCAGCGGCGCGCCTGCTTCATCAACAAACGGCGATACCAGAGCAAGGCACACGCAAACTGCAGCAGTCCCAGATAGTGTTGCGGATCCTTATCATAGCGCACCAAGAGTGCGCGGCACTTCGATAACCAGGCAAAAGTTCGCTCCACCACCCAGCGTCGCGCCGGATACTTACGTTGTGTCTTCGGTACCGGGAGTTCGCCTTTGTGCCGAATATGGGAAATGTAGCGCTTCTGCGCCGCCACACGCTTCCCAGTGGGTGTGTCATAAGCCTTGTCGAGCGACAAATGTTGCGTGCGTCTCTTGCGGGTTCGCGGTCGCGCCACGACAATGGCCTCGATGGTCTGTTGGAGTAAGCGATCATCATTCACATTCGCGGCGGCAACGATTACTCCCAAGGGTCCGCCGTCTCCATCCGTCACGAGGCTCTTTTTGGAGCCATTTTTCCCACGATCCGTGGGGTTGGGACCCACTGCGCCCCCCCAAACCGGGCTTTGCCCAACATGCCATCCGCCGCCTGCCATTTCCACTGCACACCTTTCAACTCATCGCACTCTTTGACCAAGCGTGCCCAGAGTCTCTTGAAGAAACCGGCCTGACACCAATCTTGAAAGCAGCGATAGATCGTACTGTCATCCCCATACACTCGTGGGATATGATTCCATTGACAACCCGTACGCAGTCGAAAGATGATCGCATCGAGCACTCGCCGCCGATCCACCCGAGGGCGACCGGTGGCCGCAGTTGGCTCCAGTCGCCTGAGCATTGGCTCGATCCGTTCCCACAAGTCATCGGGAACTTCCCACAGAGTGGGTAACGGTCGCTGGTGTTTTGCCATAGGAGCCTCCTCTTGAGAACCTATGACCATTATCGCATCATTCTAAGTTTTGAGATGAATTTTCAAGACAGACCGATTTTTGGCGTTTTGAGATAGTTACT
>DYKH01000739.1 GCA_020722685.1 Caldithrix sp.
GCGGCGCGGTTCGTAAAGACCGGCAAGGGCATGTTCGCGTTCAAGGCGTAGCATCGTCCGGCCTCTGCGCCCCGACCACCCCAGTCCTTGACATGCCATGTCGGTCGTGCGTTAATCGTTGCCCATGACGGCATATGCTTACATCCTCCATTGTGCTGATGGGAAACGATATTACGGGAGCACGACCGACCTGAAGCGGCGTCTCCAGCAACATCACGCGGGAGAAGTTCCTGCCACAAGACCGCGCAGGCCACTGGGCCTGGTGTATTTCGAGGAATTTGAGACGCTGCTTCAAGCCAGGCAAAGGGAACGCTCCTTCAAGAACGGCAGGACACGGCGCAAAACCATCGACTGGCTCATCGCCTGTTTTCCGCCGGAACGTTTGGCTCCTTTTGCCTGAAGGCATGTCAAGGGACGGGGTCTGGTCGTTTATGAAGTGTCCCGATTTCACGTTAGCAAGGCATCCTTTACTTACCAAGTCGGTTGGCAAAGAATTCTTTGCCAAGAGCGCGCGCCTCGTCTCCTCGTGGAATAATCCTGTTTGACAATCGTTAGTATTCGGGATATACTTTGTAACAACGCAAGGAGACAAGCCATGAAGAAGACTTTGACTCGCCACGGGAACAGCCTCGCACTCGTGATAGACAAGCCCATTCTCGAATTGCTTCGCGCAACGCCCAAAACGGCCTTTGAAATAGTGACGGACGGCAATTCCCTGCTTCTTACGCCGGTGCGCGACCCGAAAGAGGAAAAGAAATTCGACGAGGCGCTGAAAATGACGCACAAGCGCTTCGGACGCGCGCTCAAGAAACTGGCGGAATGACCAGTGACACCGCTCTTTCTGGACCTGGAGCGCGTGTTGCGAATCCATCGCAGCATGATCAAAACATATGGAGGCTCGGAGGGTCTCCGCGACGCAGGACTGCTTCATTCGGCCATCGCCATGCCGCAAGCCTCGTTCGGTGGCAACTATCTTCATGCCGACCTGTTTGAAATGGCCGCGGCGTATCTCTACCACATCGTCCAGAACCATCCCTTCGTGGATGGCAACAAGCGCACCGGGGCGGCCGCGGCGATCGTCTTCCTTGCCATGAACGACATAATGCTCCGCCCGGACGAAGAAGGCTTTGTCAAAATCACCCTGTCCGTCGCCATGGGGCATGCAGGCAAGAAAGAAGTCGCTGACTTCTTCAGGTCGATTGCAGAGTAATTTTTCAAGACGGCTCATTTCACCATCTCCGCCGTGACGCGCTCCGCCTTCTTGCCCGTGAACTCTTCCCAACGCCGCACGATGACGTCGC
>DYKH01000740.1 GCA_020722685.1 Caldithrix sp.
ATGACAAGTAGAATGAACTCAAAAGGTCAGGTCTCCAAATAGGGACGCGGCCAACTTTTTAACCCCCTAGGACAGACCCCGAACTTATCTTGAGCTTCTCGTTATTCTCATGTTGCTGCCGGGAGACCGGACAATGCCGAGCACCGTATCGTCATGGTCTGTAATAGTCTACCTCGCCATATTCCCGACGGCGCTCGCTTTCTTCGCATGGTTCGAGGCGATGGACAAGATTGATTTGTCCTTGCTGAACGTCATGCAATATCTGACACCTGTATTTACCATTATTTTAGCCTGTCTCATTCTGGGCGAACGGATTTCGATCCTCAACACTGTCGGCATATTTTTCGTGCTTGCAGGTGTCGCCCTTACTACGGAGAAAAAGCAGTTGAAGATCGCAAAATGAATGCGATTTTCAACTGCTTTTTCTAGGTTCAATATATGTCGTATGGATCGTAGAGTCCTTTGGGACGCACGGCACCGCTTGAAGGTGACATGACACTGCTGAACGGCAACCAATTGGCATGTCCATCGAAGAAAAGGACATTACCACCTCTATTATGGCGCGGGGCAAAAAGATTGCCGGGGTGCCCGATGATTATGAATCCTTCGTTGAGAACAACTGCCGGCTGTTCGACCTCCGTGTTCGGCGGTTGGTATTGCCATTCGTTGAGCCATGCCTTTGTGGAGGGGTTGTGTATGCCGAGAAGTTTTGGCCGATGCACGCCGTTGGCATCCGACGGAGCCGAGCCTACGACCCTGAGACCCGGGGCGTAAGAGGTGGGGTATGCGTTGGGATATGGGAGTTTATGGGATGGGCAGGTGAAGATGACAGGGCTACTCAGCTTCGCGTTGGGGCCGAGTGTGTAAAACCACGTATTGCTTGTCCAGAGCGGGACGTTCACGTAAGGGGCGAGCAGGACGAACCACGCCGGATTGTTTGGAGTTGCGTAGCCCGACCAGTCATGGAGGATGCTGTCGTAGGCGAATGGCAGGTAGTCATTATAGTCGCCCACGTAACCCATTGTGGCGAACGAACATTGTCTCAATTGACCGAGACAGTTATTCTGACGGGCCATATCTTTTGCCTTTTGCAGTGCCGGCAGAAGCAACGCCGCTAAGATTGCGATTATCGCGATTACTACGAGCAGTTCGATCAAGGTAAAGGATTTGTTATATTTCAACTCAAGCCTCCAATTTTTTGAATATTTCCTGATTCCGTGATGGTCTTTTTGACCATCATCCTTTTTTGTTTTTCAACGAGTAAGCTACATCCCGAAATGACTTTTTCAAGCACTTCGGC
>DYKH01000741.1 GCA_020722685.1 Caldithrix sp.
GAAATTATGGAAGCCACACTCTCCGCAAGACGTGGGGATACCACCAAAGGGTTACCTTTGGCGTCGGCCTCCCGGAGTTAATGACGGTTTTCGGTCATGCAACCCAGAAACAGACTCTCGCCTATTTGTGCGTGCAGCCGGAGGAAATCAAAAATGTATATGCGAACGAGCTGTGATTTGCTGTCCGACGCAGACGGTTTGCAACGTTGCATTCAGGCAGGATGTCCAAGACGGACAGCCTGCCTGTGAGTTGAGCTTGGCCAGCGATCAAAACAAGAAAGGTTGAAATGCATGAAAAAAGACAAACGCAAAGTTCTGAAACTGATTCAGGAAAAGAAGGCGGCTCTTACCTGGGAAGTTGTAACGGAAGAGATGCCCGGGCTGGACACCCTCTACATTCTCTCGCTGCCTGAACAGCGTCGCCATATTATCCGGATTCCTTCTGTTTCAGGCCAATGGCGGGACATCGAGCTTTTGCACGAATTAGCGCATGCGACTCTGGCTGAACGTAATGTCCTACTCGCGACGGCGTATTTTGAGCAAGGCACTCCCCAGTCGCACCTGGACATTCTAACTCCGGTCTTCCGCTGCGCGTCCGATTGGCTGGCCGACGATCTGCTGTGGAAGTGGTATCCCACCGGCGCGGGACGGGAAATCGAGGAACACGCGCAAATGCTTATGCGGCTTTCAGCGTCCGCTTATGCTTTCCAGGACTTAGAGATGCTCTGCGGCGGCACACTGATCTTTGCAGAAGCCGTTTGCTATTTGGGATACCGACAGTCCAAAGTACCAGAACCCCTGAAGAAGGCCGTGGCTGTCCTGACACGGTTTTTCCCGGTAAAATACGATATTGCGACAAAACAGGATATTCTTAACGCTTTGATGGAGGCGTTTGGCCTGCGTTATAGAGTTGGAGCAATCAAGACTGTCGGGACAACGGGCGCCGGCGCAGGCGTTGAGCGGGACGTATGGAAGATTAGTTTTGCAGCCTGACTCCGGAAATGCTCTGGCAAAGCGCTGCTTCAGCGTTTTTTGAATGTCCTTCTTCTGAAATCCTGGGGCCGTTCGTACTCTGGCAGAGACCAGACGCCTCTTTTGCCTCGTTGCGCCTCTTTCTCCGCAGACAAAAACGAAGACCGGAACGGAGGTTTCAAATATTCTCGATACGCCTCCGCGTATCCTTCTTTGATCATTTCGAGATTGATGTTGCGGTCGCCAATCCAAACGATGGAAACCATGCGGCGATACCGGTCTATATCCACGATGTCCAGCCTGACCTGTTTTCCGCTGATTTTTC
>DYKH01000201.1:0-2331 GCA_020722685.1 Caldithrix sp.
TCCGACACAAGCTGGTAAAGTGGATTCTCTTCGCTCTTTAATTTCTGATAGAGCGGCTCCACTCTCTCTTTGAACAAGTCCGTATCAGGCGTGATGACCTCGACGCCATTATTCTTCAGTATCTGCAAATACCCTTCCTCAGAACGATTCCACAATTGACGCTGGAACTCGACGGATTCGGAAACGGCTTTCGTCAGCCAATCACGTTCCTGCTGTGCCAGCCTTTTCCAGCTATGCGAGCTGATGAGTAGCATGTCCGAGGGGGCCGAATGCCCGTCCAGGACAAAGTACTTGCAAATCTCCCAATGACGGGATTGGTAGAACGTGGGTATGTTATTCTCTGCTCCATCCACCACGCCGGCGGCCAAGGCGGTGAAAAGCTCGCCGAAGGAGATGGGAGCGACCGAGCCGCCCAAGGCCTTCACCGATTGAATCGACGAGTAGCTGGGCATGACGCGAATTTTCAGTCCCCGCAAATCATCGGGAGTGCGAACGGGCGTTTTGGTGAAATAAAAATTACGCGTCCCTGTTTCGTAGAAGCACAAGCCGCGAATCCAGAAAGGCTCGCCGTCAGTCAGAATTTTTTGGCCAATCGGCCCGTTCAGCACTTTCCAGCGATGCTCCTTGGAGTTGAACAGGTAGGGCAGGCTTAGAACGCCGGCAGACGGAACAAAATTTTCCACCACGGCCGAGTTGACTTTGGTCATGTCCAGCGAGCCGATCTGCAGCGATTCGACGCATTCCCGCTCACTGCCCAGTTGGCCCCCGGCATAAATCTTAACCAACAAAGTCCCACGCGAGTGCTCGGCCAGTCTCTCGGCAAGGTAGGCCATGCCTTGATGCACCGGGTGGTCCATAGGCAAGACGTGAGCGAGGCGAAGGATTTTCGTCTTGCCGGCACCAGCACAGCCATTGAGCAGGAGGACTATGGACAAGCCGATGATGGAGAGTCTCTTTGCACAAAGGAAACGCATCATCAAATCCAACTTGGTCGTCACCTGGATTTCCTCTCAATCCATATAGAGTCCGCCGTTGACTTCAAGAGTCTCCCCGACGATGTGTCTTGCCTGCTTGGAGGCAAGAAAGAGCACGGCGTAGGCAACTTCTTCAGGTCTTCCTTCCTCATGGAGGAGGATCGCCTTCTTAAAGTTTTCCCTCATCTCGCTGCTGGAGAATCGTTCATGGTACGAAGTAGAAATGACTCCAGGGGAGATGGCGTTGACCCAAATACCAAATTGGGTGAATTCTTTGGCCATATTTTTCGTCAATGCCAGCACCGCGGCTTTGGCGGCCGTGTAAGCGCCCGCGCCCAGACCACCGCCGTTTCTTGCCGCGATGGAGGTCATGTTGATGATTTTGCCGTAGCGCTGCTTTTTCATGATAGGAAAAACCGCCTGCGAGCAAAGGAAAACGCTTTTAGCATTCACGTTCATCACCTGCTCCCACAGTTCTTCGGACATGTCGGCGATGTTCTTGCGCTCGACCAAAGTGCCGGCGTTGTTAAAGAGAATGTCAATCCTCCCGTTGAAGGCCTGCAGGGCTGCTTGCATCAGGTGCTCGACGTCGGCTTTTTTCGCTACATTCGCTTGTACGGCGACGGCCTTCCCGCCTTCTTCAACAATTTGCTTGACCACATCGCCGGCAGCTTTTTGGTTGCTCAGGTAATTGACGACAACGTGCGCCCCGCTGCGGGCGAATTCGATCGCGGTTGCTCTGCCAATCCCCGAGCTGGCGCCAGTGATCACGACGACTTGCCCGTCGAATCGTATGTCCATGTACAAATCCTTCCTGCTACTTTGTGGAAACTTGTGTGCCACTCTTTTCGAACTCAAAGCCGATGCTATTTTGGCCGTCGAGTTGCGCATGGATGAAAACAATCATCTGATTTTGGTGTCCCTTATACGCCTTGAAATTGCCGATCTTTTTGCCGTTCAAAGTGACGCCTTTCACCTTGCCCACCGGCGCATCAAAGCGAAAAACGGGATTGACGATACCTTCTTTGCCGGTCGCTAAAGCCATCTCGCATTTAGCGGAAAAGTCTTGCGCTTTCAACACGTAGGCCCGCTGCGAAGGGTCAAAACCCGTGGATTGAAATGCGCCGCGTCTTACCTGCACTTCGGCAGGGTGGAGCCAGGAGAAGGCATGCTTCCGATCGATGTTAGAGTCTTTCTCTTTGACGCCGATCAAAAACGTCCAGGTAGTCGGCTGATTCTTCGGATCGATTTCCGCCTGAATGTTGCCGATGTTGCCGTGATTTGGCACATCCAAACCGACAGTGTTGTAGCCGTCGATTTGGTATCGCGAGGCCGGCCAGTGACCGCGCTGATCGGC
>DYKH01000201.1:2431-8400 GCA_020722685.1 Caldithrix sp.
TCGTGGCGGGTATTGCTGTTCGGCCATAGATTCACTTGTCGCACCCCGACGCCGTCCGGGTACATGACATAGTACTCGTCAACCCACTCGTTGTTATAGATCCGATAGTGCGGATCGGAGAGAGCATAGCGCCAATGCACCACGACGCGGGCAGGCGAGTTTTCCAGAATCCGTACACGAGAATAACGGCACTCGCGGTCTTGCATCGGCTCGCTGCAGCCCTGGTTGCCGGCGCCCCAACATTCGATAAACTCGTTGGTCATGGCGGCCTGATCGCAATCCCAAATTGGGATGTAGGAGGCACTACGGCAAAATACAAACTCCGCGGGAAAGGGATAGCGGATTCTCACAGCGTGATTGCTGATGCCGCCATAGTTGTAGTTGCCCTCTTCGGCAAAAAAGTGATCCGGCAGCGAGTTCTCGAACTTGGTCAGGTTCTGTCGGAACCGCGCCAATTGCTTTTTCTGCTTGTCGAGGAGCTGACAGTCGACGACGTAATTGCCGCCAGGGAGGCCCCGCAGTTCATCTATGTTCGAGAAGAGAGGTGCAAAGCGGTCGGCCTTGGTCAAGTCGTCAAACCGTGCGCTTGATATCGATTGTCCGTTGCTGTCTTTGAAGCTACATTCGAGCGTGGCGTCTGTAAGCGTTTTCTCGTCCGTCAACAGCTTGAACAGAACGGGATAAACGGGGCTGAGATTGCGGGCGTAAAGCGGCTCCAGGTCGAACTCGATGAAGGGAGGGGCCAACTCGATGTAGGACGTTCGATAAAGCTGCTTTTTTGTTTGTGGATCGAGCAATTGCAGGATGATCTTGTTTTCCTGATTTTCGGGGATGTAATAATTCAACACCACCTTTTCGGCGGAGGTGAGCGTCACCTTTTCCTCGCCAATCCAATCTTCCGCAGACTCCGGTTCCACCGTGATCCTGGCGAGAACGTCCTTCGTCTTCCCGCTGTCAACGTCCACCTTCATTTCCAAAGGATTATTGCCGAACAGCGAGGGAAAACCCACCGGTCCGAAGGCGTATTGGGCGCTGCGGAGGCGAAATTCCTTGACGACAAACCCGGGATCGCCAAATACCAAATCGCCAAATTCGATGGGGGCATGAAAATTGGATATGGTTTCCCGAATATAATCGTTCACTGGTGCCCAGGCGCTGTACTCTGCCCCTTTGTCTGGTTCTCGTTTGAAGAACTCATCGCCTTCTTGCACGTCCGGCTGGCGTACGCGGGCAAGATTGAATCCCCAGGTCATGCCCGGCTCCAGTTTCGTCATGCCCATGGAGGTCACGTCGATGGCTATTTCGGCGCTCCATTCTTTGGCGCTGATGCTGGTCTTCGCCCGCCAAAAACCGCTCCAGCCGGGATTCATGTCACAGGTCTTGGAGCCGTGCAAGCGGTTGTAGCACTCTTGATCGAATTGGTTTCCCTTTGGATTGACCGCCAGCTCATAATAGCGGCGGTGATCATGATCGACATCGACAAAGACCTCGACGCGATCATCGTAAAGGATGTCGGGGTCATCGAAAAACACCGAGGTCGTCTTTATGTTTTCGATTTCGGGTTCAGAGCACCTGAAGGCGACGAACAGATGCGCATCATCATACAAAAGGTAGGCGGTGGTTTGGTAGGTCGCGGGTTTGCCATAATCTCCTGCCGTCAGCACAAAATCATTGATCGTAGCAGCCTTGGACCAAACAGCTTCGTCCAGCCTGCCGTCGAGAATCGGCGCTGTATCCGTGAAAGGAACGGATGCAAAATGGATGGGCCGAGTGAATAATTCGGCGGCGTCATAGCCGTGCGCGCTCTGCAAAAGAGACAAAAGAAGAAGCAACCAAAAACGGGAATTCTGCAAAAAGGCCTCCTCACCTCAAGACAGTTGTCAAGCAGTGACCTGAACGTTTATGCTTTGGTAATAGTTAATGACATGCTGCTCGGCCTCGCTCATGTGTTTTTTCATGGTCTGGTAAGCGTTTTCTGCATCATGCGCGCGAATGGCCGCCAGCAGATTTTCGTGATTTTTGAGCGCGAGATCGGGAGCGTGGGATTGTTTGTAGGTTTCGGATATGAATTTGTGCAGCAACAAGAAGATCGGCTCCATGATGATTGGGACGATCGGGTTGTTGGTGGCGCTGGCGATGCGGCGATGGAATTTGATGTCGCTTTCGATCATCCGATACGGTTGGTCGGCAAATGAAACCATATTCTGATACTGCTTGGCCAGATATTCCACATCCTCCCCGGAACGATGAATCGCCGCCAGTCTGGCGATCTCCGGCTCCATGAATGAGCGCACCCGTATGAGATGAAGCAGGCTCGTTTCGCCGCATTTCATTTCCAGCAGATGGTAAAAGGGATCCACCACCGTCGCCGCGTCCATCTCAGCTACGTAGACGCCGCTGCCTTTGCGTATGTGTACCAGTCCGCGACCGGATAGCATCCGCAGCGCTTCACGGATGGCCGTCCGGCTGACGCCAAAGCGTTCAGCCAGCTCAAATTCTCCGGGCAGCTTATCGCCCGCGAGAAAGATTTTTTGCCGAATTGCTTCACGGATTTGTCGCTCAACTTTATAGCTGAGGGATTCTTCTCTTTCAATTTTTACAAAGGGGGATGCCGACATGGTATTCTCTCGAAAGATGTTAACCGCAAAAATGTGGGACTGAATGTTGTCATACAACATGCAGTCTTATGTAATGATAAGTTTCCAAAGATGCAAGGGAAATTTTTTGCTGTCATAAAAAATGCCTTGACATTTATTGACAAGATAGCTATCATTATGCGAAAGAACCGATACACCTAAATCGGTTTATCTGCCCGTTCCTTTTAGATTTCTTCTCCAAGCGTATGGCAAATGGAGACGCCATTGCCCGGGAGGCGCCCGGTTGGCGCTATTCGGGCATATCCGCTTGAAGGTTTTGAAAAGCTTCGATTTCCCATCTTGCAGGAGGCCGCTATGCGATCCCATCGCAGCTATCTACTGTTCGTTTTTTGCCTTTTCCTAATGTTTTCTCCAATTGCTTCAGCTCAAGAAGGCGAATTCTATCTCGTCGGCCATGCCCACATCGATTTGTCCTGGCTTTGGACGCCCAGCGAAACCATTCACGAGGTTTGCCCGCTGACGTTCGAGAGCGTGAACAGACTCATGGATCAGTACCCTGACTTTGTTTTCGCCCAAAGTGCGGCGCAAACGTACAAGTGGATGGAACGGTATTATCCGGAAGTGTTCAGGCACATCAAGCGACGGGTGGAACAGGGCAGATGGGAAATCGTCGGCGGGGCCTGGGATGAGCACAATACCAACATCCCTTCGGGCGAATCCTTGGTGCGCCAATATCTCTACGGAAAGCGCTATTTCAAAGAAAAGTTCGGCGTGGATGTTAAAGTCGGTTGGCTGCCGGACGTGTTCGGTTTCAACTGGAACATGCCGCAGATTTATAGAAAATGTGGCATCGACTATTTTATGACCCACAAGCTCAAATGGCAGGTCGAGCGCAACGACCCTCCGGTGCCCTTTCCGTACCATCTGTTCTGGTGGCAAGGGCCGGATGGCTCACGGGTGTTGGCATTTCATACCGTCGGCGACTATAACGAAAAAGTCATTCCCAAGGAAATGTTGGAAGATCTCGGCAAATTGAAGGACAAACATGGAATTGACAAGCTGATGATCGTCTTTGGCCGCGGTGACCACGGCGGCGGCCCCATGCCGGACATGCTGCACCGGGCGGACTCGCTGCGAAAAGTGCCCAACTTTCCAACCATCCATTTTAGCAAGGCGAATGCTTACTTTGACATGATCAAGGCGTCATCGCAAAGCGCCGGCCTGCCGGTGATCAATGATGAGCTGTACGTCAAAACCCATCGCGGCTGTTTGACGACCGATTCGCAGGTCAAGCGCGATAACCGGCTGTGCGAAACCTTGCTACTGAATGCAGAGAAATTCTCCGTCCTCGCCAGTCTCCTCGACCATCCCTATCCGCAAGAAGAATTGCACAATCTTTGGGAAAAACTGCTATTCGGCCAGGTGCACGACAACATCGACGGCTCTTCAGTCAAAGAGGTCTATCAAGCTGCGGCTACGGATTACGCCGAGCTGAAAATCCAAGGCAACGAGCTGTTGAACCAAGCCCTGCAAGCCATTTCCAAAAACATGGATACTCAAGGCGAAGGTGACGCGATCATCATCTATAATCCCGCCACCTGGGAACGCAACGACATGGCGACCGTGTGCGGCTGCCAGCTCAAGAAATACGGCAGCTTCCAGATTCTGGACGACCGGGGAATTGCCGTGCCCTATCAAATGGTGCCGCAGGGAGATTGTCAAAGGGCACTTTTCAAAGCGCAGAATGTTCCCGCTTTGGGGTACAAGCAGTACCGGGTGAAATCGCAAACTGCCGACCCCAAAGTGGCTACCGACTTGAAGGCCAAAGGCTTAAAGCTGACGAATTCTTTCCTCCAGTTGGAAGTCGATCAAGTTAGCGGCAATATTGTCTCTCTGAAGCGCAAGGGGCTCAAGGCCGATTTCTTTACCAAGACTGCTCCCGGCAACGCTTTGGAGGTTTGGGAGGATTTGCCTCCGAAAGCTCCTTCCGGCGAGCCCGCTTGGAACATCTATCTTGGAGAATGCCACAAATTGGATCAAGCGCAAGAAGTCTCGCTGGTGGAAAGCGGTCCGTTACGGGCGGTGGTGCGCGTGAAGAAATCCTTCGGCAAATCCACTTTTGAACAGGACATTATTCTGTATGCGTATTCGGATCGAGTGGACTTTGAGTTTCGCGGCGATTGGCATGAGCAGTACAAATTCGCCAAGGTGGCTTTTCCTCTGAATTTGCAAGCCTATTTCGCCACCTACGAAATTCCTTTTGGCGCTATTGATCGCTACGATTTTTCCATCAAGCAAGACCCGGGTGTTCCTTTGCAGGAGCAAGGGCGTCCTTGGGAAATGGCCGATCGCACCAAGACCGAAAACGCGGCACAGCGTTGGGTGGACGTCAGTGACAAGAGCGGGCGATTTGGAGCAAGCTTGTTGAACGACTCCAAGTATGGCTTTTCCTTCGCGGCGAACACCTTGCGTATGAGCCTGATTCGCGGGCCGCGACGGGGTTACCCTCGAACTCCGGACAGCTTTTCCGATCAATCGGACATACCATACGTCGGCGTTCACAAAGTAAGATATGCCTTGGTACCCCATGAAGGAAACTGGAAGAATACTCAGGTGGTACGTCAGGGAATAGAATTCAATACGCCGCTATTGGTCAAGGTTGAGCCGGCCCATGCGGGACAAGCGCCTAAAGCCTTTGCCGGGGTAAAAGTTGAGCCAGAGAATGTCATCATCGAAGCCGTTAAAAAGGCGGAAGACTCCGGGGCTGCGATTATCCGTATGTACGAGGCCTATGGCAAAAATTGCGAGGCCACCGTTACTTTTGCTGATTTCCCCGAAAGTGTGCAAGAAACCGATATGTTGGAATGGGATCAGTATGTTCTGCCCAAATCATTTACCCTCGCCGGCAAAACTGTCAAAGTGCCGATGACGCATCACGAGGTAAAGACCTTGAAAGTGCAATTCTGAGCTAATCAGAAGGATCATCCTGAATTTCCAAGACCATAAATGCCCGCTAACAAGGACAGCAAGGGTCGATTAGGACGATATTTCCAGTTACGAAGTGTTTTCCGAAAGGAGTCTCGGATGGAAAGCAAAATGAGTAGACGAAATTTTCTCAGTACCGCTGCGGTGGGCGTGACGGCTGCCGCCACGGCATTGAGCGCCAAATCCTATGCGAAGGTGAAAGGTGCCAAATTGTTAATGAAGTACTGCCAGTGGGGACATGCGGTTCATCTTCAAATGACGATCCTGTGAATCCGTGTCATCCTGAACATCCTGTCAACAAAAGTATCCATACCACATCGAGCCCCGTGATCAGATACGAAAATCAGGTTCCATGGAATTATTCAAAAAGGAGGTCGCGTTAAATGT
>DYKH01000742.1 GCA_020722685.1 Caldithrix sp.
ACTCATTCAATCGTCGCGAAGATTTCGCCGAGTCGGTGGCTGCGTTTGTGTATCCAGATGAAGCAAGGGCTGAGGTGCTAAATCAGTTGGCCAGATATAAACGCACTTTTAGCGAAGATATTTATAAGCAATATAAGGCGCATTTGTATTACGATGATTTCAGGTCAACTCCCCGCGGTCAATACATCGCCAGCCTGACAGGGAGATAAGGTGATACTTATGAAAACTAGACACCCTTGTCTCTTTGTTCTTATTGCTTTGGTTTTTGCAGCCACAACATGCAAGGGTAATGCCAAAGGAAACGGCGCACTTGTCTCTCACACTCCAACGATTCCGAGTGCCAGGACACCAAGGCTTACAGCAACACCAACTCCACCAATTCTTGTTGTCGGTGACGGTGGTCTGCTCTCGGGCGAACCTTGCGGCCCACCTTGCTTTTGGGGAATCGAGCCGGGGAAAACAACTCAGTCCGAAGCATTTCAAATACTTACCAATCTAGGTGTTATGGAGACGTGCGAAAGTTTTGATTATTTCGAAAACCTTACAAATGAATGGATTGGCGGCTGGACCTGCGAATCCAAATTTGACTACCGATTTGAGAAACCAAGAGGTTTTGGCGTCTCCTTTCGAAAATCAACAGGGATCGTTGACGGCGTCAGGTTTATACCAACTATTCCCATTATTTTGCAAGATGTCATAGTAAAGCATGGTTTTCCCGACGTTGTTGTGGTCCTGTACACTGGCCTCCCCGACTATCCTGCTGTTCAGGCAAGTATCTATTATTCTGTTCTTCGGGTTATCTTTCCTCTCAGCAAGGAACAAGAAGGAGCAGAATATAAGATTGAGCCAACTACACCCATTGACCAAGTAGTGTATCTAGATGATAACTCATTGGAATATGATTTTGAAATATTCGCGGAGCATATTGTTCCATGGAAAGGGTACGGAGGATATGAGAGTGATGTCCCATGAAAGCATTTTGCAGTTGAGCAACTGTCACCGTCACCATCCCTCTGAGTGCATATCGTTTCCGCGCGGTGCAAGGTTCCGCGTGGACGAAGGATGTTTGGGCTTTGGATGATATTCGCATCGGCGAACGCGCCGCCGCGCCTGCGCTCGCCTATCCATTTAGCGATGGGCTTGAGAACGGTTCTGCAAATTGGGAGTTCGACGGGCAGTGGTCGTCTGGCAGCCTTGAAGCGCATACCGGAAGTAACTCGCTCGACCTCAACCCCACGAACGCTTACCAGCGCAACACAGATTTCTCCGTCGAACTGGCCGGGCAGCTCACCG
>DYKH01000743.1 GCA_020722685.1 Caldithrix sp.
AAAACCCTGAGAAAATACCCATGAAACAATTCGTTATGGCTCTCTGCATCCTGTCGTGTTCTGTTGGCGCATTGGCAAAAGACCAGCCGGTCAAATGCAATCCCAATGGCAACCAAATGGAACTGAACCAGTGCGCAGCGGATAAGTTCGCTGCGGCGGACACAAAGCTGAACAAAACTTGGCAAGTGTTGATGGCTGCACACAAGCATGAAGCAAAGATACCCGACCAACTGAAAAAAGCCCAAAAAGCATGGATCACATTCCGGGATGCGGAAGTGGCTGCCATCTTTGCCTGTGAGGAAGGGGATGTTCAAGTTTGCCACGGCAGTATGTACCCCCTCTTGTTCAGCGACGTGATGACTGAACTGACGGATGCGCGTACCGAGCGTTTACAGAAATATATCGACGATGGTTTGGGCGTGAAGATGGGTAACTAAAGCAATCTAAGCGAGGTAGATTATGATGAAAAATATACTCTTTCTGGTGCTGCTGGGCATTTCTAGCCTGAGCATTACCGCTTGCGCTGAAAAAGCTGACACGGCATCTGTGCCTAATTTTGAAGGTGCGTGGCAATCAACCACTGATAAGACCTATACGCTGATGATTAGCGGTGAAAAATGGTTAGAAACCAGTGGCGGGCAACCTATGCCTGCTTCGACGTTTGAGTACCAAGCTCAATGCAGCCTCGGCGACACAAAAGAGCCGTGCTTATTGGTCAAGGGTGAATTCGACGTAGAGTTGTACTACATCGGTGAACATGACAAAAAAACCTTGGAACTGTTACCTGAAGGTCGAGCACCGCTCCATTTTACCCGTGTAGATGGTTAAGTCTCACCAATAGAGCGATGAGGGGTAATAAGCCCCTCATCGTTGTTACCATCACTTGATCACTAAGCGCGTCCCGTTAGACAACTTAGCCCCTGAAACCGCCAAACCTGCACTTAAAGCGGCTTTAATCGCGGCTTTATCCACCTTGGTGGTAGTCACTTCCGCCACGTACTCAAACGGCAAAGCAGCCTCGTCGTAGACCGTCACACTCGGCGGGTTCTTCTGAATCGACAGATTGAACCACGGACACGCTACCTTTTTCTTGCCCATCTGCTCCATGCAAATCTTGGTGTAGTCCTTGAGGTAGTCGGCACGGTGTTCTATGGCTTTCCGGCGCTTTTCCATGCGTTCCATCGCGGCTTTGATCGCCTCGGCTTCCGCGTCTAACTGCTTGGCATAAGCCGCCACACTAATCACCTTCTGCTCAAAATCGCCTTCGATGGCTTCAAACGTATCTAGCGC
>DYKH01000202.1 GCA_020722685.1 Caldithrix sp.
TTTTTGTTGAATTCAGAGTCTCGATTGTGAGCGTAAACCAAAAGGTTGGTGTCAATGGCAAACATTCTCACAGACCTCGCTCTACATACAACTCATCACGGTCAACATGTACCTCTTGTCCAAGGTCGAACTGTCGGATTGTGAAGGGCTTGGTTTTCTTAAGTTGAGCTTTAGGACCCACGTCTTTTTTGATAGATCGCAGGAGCAGCCCAATAATCTCCAGACGCTCTTCAACTGGCGCGTTTTCCATTTGCTTTACTATCCTTAAGTCTATCATCGTTTAATGCACCTCATTTGGCCTTTTACAATACAAGGAAGCTTGAGTCTTTTCATTTTTCCAGACTCTATCATCCCACCCACGCCAAATCATACTTGTCTTTGTAGTTCTTGACAAAATAATGTCGTGTGCCCAAGTCCTCTTGCCTCAAAAGCTGCGGGTCTTCGCGGACGATGCGAAAGGCCTCTTCACGCGCGGCATGTAAAATTTTGATATCCTTCACAACGTCGGCAATCCGCAACTCTGGCAGGCCGTGCTGCTTGGTGCCGAAAAACTCGCCCGGCCCGCGCAGTTGCAGATCCATCTCCGCAATCTTAAAGCCGTCGTTAGTGGCCTGCATGGTGTCCAACCGCTTCTTGGCCTCGGCGCTGATTTGGCCGTAGGCAATCAAGATGCAATAGGACTGCTTTTGTCCGCGGCCAACGCGTCCGCGCAACTGATGCAACTGGGTAAGGCCGAACCGTTCGGCGTGTTCGACGATCATCAACGTTGCATTCGGCACATCCACGCCGACTTCAATCACGGTCGTGCTGACCAGAATCTGCGTCTCCCCTTTTTTAAACGCTGCCATGACGGCTTCTTTTTCCTCGCTGTTCATGCGGCCATGCAGCAAACCCAAACGGAACTCGGCAAAGAATCCCTTTTTCATTTTCTCATAGCTATCCGTCGCCGCCTTTAGATCCAGCTTTTCCGATTCTTCCACCAATGGAAAAACGATGTAAGCCTGCGCTCCTCCGGCCACTCGCTCGCGCACAAACTGGTAAACCTTGGACCGGCTCTTTTCAGTACGCCAATAGGTCTTGATCGGCTTGCGCCCTTCCGGCATCTCGTCGATCACGGAAACGTCCAGGTCGCCGTACACGGTCAGGGACAGCGTGCGCGGTATCGGTGTAGCGGTCATCACCAGCACATCTGGATTCAATCCTTTTCCGCGCAGAACCGCTCGCTGCATGACGCCAAAACGGTGCTGCTCGTCGATGATTACCAAGCCGAGATTCTGAAAGTCGACGTTCTCTTGAATCAATGCGTGTGTGCCAACGACGATGTTGGCTCGACCTGTTGCGACCTCTTCCAAAATCTGTTCCCGTTCGCTTTTGCTTTGGCCGCCCATCAGCAAGACAATCCGGATATCCAGAGTCTCGACAAGATGCCGGATGGTCAAGTAATGCTGCTCGGCTAAAATTTCCGTGGGCGCCATGAGCGCCGCCTGATAACCGTTTTCAATGGCGATCAGCATAGTGACCAGAGCGACGATCGTCTTCCCCGATCCAACATCGCCTTGCAGCAAACGATTCATGGGTTTGTTACTCTTCATATCGGCGCGGATCTCGCGCAGGACACGCTTTTGCGCCTCCGTCAGCTCAAAGGTCAGAGCATCTACCAGACTGCGCACTTTTTCCCCCACGCGCTCAAAGCTGATGCCGCCGTGAAGCTCTCCGTACTGCCGCTTGCGATAGGCGAGCATCAGCTCCATGAAGAATAGCTCGTCGAACTTGAGCCGCCGTTCGGCCTGCTCTAAAGCAGAAAAGCTTTCGGGAAAGTGAATGTTCGCCAAGGCACTGTCCAGCGAAATAAGCTTGTGGCGTTCCACGATTTCGGCGGGCAGCGTCTCTTCGACCGCATCGCGATGATTCTTCATGATGGCGGTCAACACTCTGCGGAAACCGCGGCTGTCGAAGCCGGCCCGGGTTAAGGCTTCCGTAGACGGATACAGCGGAATGATTTTCCCGGTATGAATGAATTCGCCGTCCGCCTCTTTTCCCAGGCGATCGAATTCCGGATGCGTCATCTGCAAGCCGCCATATTCGGTCACCTTGCCGCTAAGCGCCAACCATTCCCCCGGTGTAAAAGCGCGCTGCCAATACATCAGCTTGAAAAACCAGACGCAAGTTAGGAAACCACTGCCATCGGAGACGATAAGCATAAAGCGATTGCGGCGGCCCTTTTTGACCCCCTGGCGAATCACCTTAGCGATGACCGTTACTTCTTGTCCTTCCCGCAGCTCGCCGATCTTGATCATGGCCGAACGATCCAGATAACGCCGGGGAAAATAGTATAGAAGGTCCTCGATTGTCGCTATGCCCACTTTGCCTAAGACTGCCGCACGCTTGGGACCGATGCTTGGCAGCGTTTCTACCGGCTGGTCGAAGAAGCTTTTGCTGGGTGCTTGAATCATGAATCGTTATGACTGGCAGAAAACTTGGAATCGACGTTTCCTTCAAAAATGAAACGAGCAAAATGGTTTGAAATTACAGCAGCCCGTTTCTGTGTAGTTTGCAGCTTTTTGCCTTAATAGGCTATCCCCAAAGTTAAAACGCTTTGGGGTACCCTAAGAGAACTGCTGTTGCTTAGGACAAGTCGGTGCGGTTATGAAAAGACAAACGATCCAAGATCGACTCGACTTTACAGCTCACTTGCCCCTTTCGCTCCGATCTCTTTTTCAAAGCTAAAACGGCAACTGAAAATTGCCGGCGACTACTCCGGGCACTGTAATATCCTCGTCCAACGACTCCCAACGCAGAGCGTAACCGTTCAATCGAAGGGTAACCTCCTTTAGCTGCTCCGCAGTCGCATGCTTTAGAATTTGAAAACGATCAGCCGGGAATCCAAAAATTCGCCCATCAGTTAATTCGAGATAAATAGTTCTACCTTCAGCCCAGGCTCTGACGGCTGTCGGCTCTACATCAACTGCTCTTTCAGTTGGCATGAAAGGCATAATACTTCTCCTTCAAAAAACTTTGGTGTTGAAACACCAACCTCTCAATTTCTCTAACGTCATGGGGTGCGACACCTCTGTTTCTGGCAAGCTTGATAGGGTCCAACCAGAACTTGCATTCACCGTCTGGTGTTGAAACGTGAATATGAGGCGGTTCGCTACGCCCATCCGAGTAAAAATGGAAACGAAATGAACCGATTCTTAATGCAGTTGGCATTGTTCGTGCTTCTCAACAGAAATGCCACGTTTCTTCAAGTCACTTGCTGACTACTAAAAGTCGGAGATTCCCCTGCATCTTGCTCAAATGGACCTCAAAATCTTCTTTCTTTTTCCGCTCTTTGTCGACAACCTCTTTCGGTGCGCGAGCCAAGAAGTCTCTATTCGTCAGCTTGTTGTTGAGGCCAACCAACTGGCTTTCCAAACGGGCGATTTCTTTTTCCAGCCGCTTCTTCTCTACTTCCACGTCGATTAACTCCGCCAACGGTAATAACAGCTCGATGCCTTGCACGACGGCACTGGCAGCCAACTGCGGCCGTTGACCGTCGTAATTGATTGCCGAAACTTTGGCCAATTTGATGATATACGACTCGTTCTCACGGACAATTTCTATCTTATCCGCGTCAGGACAATGGACGATCAGCTCCGCCTCTTTGGCCGGCGGAACGTTCATCTCGCCGCGAATATTGCGAATGGCGCCGATGAGCTGCTGCAATAGCAACATTTGCCGCTCGGCATGTTTATCCAGCCATTTGCTGGCAACTTTCGGGTAGGGTTGCAGCATGATTGTAACGGGCGTTTGGTCGCCATGCAAGCTTTCCGGCAACGACTGCCATATCTCCTCGGTAATGAAAGGCATGAATGGATGCAGCATGCGCAGGATATTGTCCAGCACGCCCACGGCGATAGAGCGTGCGATCTGTTGCTGGCGGGGATTGTTGGCATCGTAGAGACGCATTTTGATGGTTTCGAGATACCAATCGCAATACTCCGACCAGACAAAGCTGTACACGGCGTGGGTGGCATCATTCAGCTTAAAGCCATGCAGCGCCTTGTCGACCACTTGGATAGCCCGATTAAGCCGGCTCAATATCCAGCGATCGGCCAAGTCCAGCTCATCCGCGCCAATCTCCTGCAAGCCGACCGGCGGCCGATCCGCGTCCAAGTTCATCAATACAAAACGAGCGGCGTTCCATAGTTTGTTGCTGAACTTTTGCCCCAGCTCGACCAAGGTATGATCGAAGCGAACGTCGCCTCCGAGCGGCGTAAGATAAACCATCGTCAGTCTAACCGCATCGGCGCCGTAGGCCGGCATTACACCGCCTTCCAAAGAATGCTGTTTGGCAAAATCACCCATCTCCTCTTTTTTCGCGCCGTCGATCAGCCAGAGCGGATCGGGGGAGTTTCCCAGGGACTTGGACATCTTACGCCCATTCAGATCTCGCACCATGCCGTTAAAATAGACATCGCGAAAGGGAATGTCCCCCATAAATTTCAGCGAGGCCATGATCATACGTGCAACCCAGAAGAAGATGATGTCGGGCGCCGTGACCAATGTATCGGTCGGAAAGAATCTTTTCAAATCTTCCGTCTGTTCCGGCCAGCCCAAGGTGCTGAAAGGCCAGAGCCAAGAAGAAAACCAGGTGTCTAACACGTCTTCATCTTGGTGAAGATGCGCACTTCCACAGGTGGCACATTGAAGTGGGGCCTGCTTCAGGACTGTGATATGGCCCTTCTCGCAATACCAAGCCGGTATGCGATGGCCCCACCAGATTTGCCGGCTGATGCACCAATCGCGGATGTTCTCCATCCAGTTGAAATAAGTCTCCTCCCAGTGTTTCGGATGGAACCGGACGCGACCAGAGCGAACCACTTCAATGGCCGGCTCGGCGAGCGGTTTCATCTTGACAAACCACTGCTCGGAAAGGAACGGCTCGATGATATCATCGGATCGATAACAGCGTGGAACCGGGATGATCTTCTTGTGCTCGCCGCGTAGCAATCCGAGCTCTTGCAGGTCGGACAATATCTTCTTCCTCGCTGCGAAACGATCCAAGCCCTGATACGACCCGGCATTCTCATTCATGCGGCCGTCGGAAGCGATGACCGAAATTTGCTGCAAATTGTGTCGCAGACCGACCTCGAAGTCATTTGGATCGTGCGCCGGGGTAATCTTTACAGCGCCGCTGCCTAATTCGGGGTCAGCATGCTCATCCGCGATGATAGGAATTTCACGATTGATCAGCGGCAACATAGCAGTTTTACCGACCAGATGTTTGTAACGACCATCTTCAGGATGAACGGCAACAGCGGTATCGCCCAACATGGTTTCCGGACGCGTGGTAGCTACCACAATCTCACCCTTTTCTCCCTTGAGCGGGTAGGCAATCGTCCACAGCTTGCCTTCCTGATCGGTGTAGCTCACCTCCTCATCCGCCAAAGCCGTATGGCAGCGCGGACACCAGTTGATGAGGCGACGGCCTTTATAGATCAGACCTTTCTCGTACAAGCTAACAAAAACTTCCCGAACCGCGCGACTGAGATTCTCATCCATGGTGAAGCATTCACGATCCCAATCGCACGCCGCACCCAGCTTGCGCAATTGCCGCAAGATGATGCCGCCGTACTTTTCTTTCCATTGCCAAACGCGTTTGAGGAATTCTTCCCGGCCCAGCTGGTGTCGGTCGGTGCCTTCTTGCGCAATGGCAGCTTCGACTTTGTTCTGCGTGGCGATGCCCGCATGATCCGTCCCCGGCATCCAAAGGGTTTCGTAACCCTGCATCTTTTTCCAACGGATCAACAAATCTTGAATCGTATTATTGAGAATATGCCCCATCGTCAGCATACCAGTGACGTTCGGCGGCGGAATCATGATAGTGTAGGTTGGCTTGCTGCTTTTGGCGTCCGCATGAAATAGCCGGTGATTTTCCCAATAAGCGTACCACTTGTTTTCGACAATTCTTGGATCGTATACTTTGTCTAAGACTTTGCTCATTCATTCCTCAATAGCAGATTGTCAAGTCGATTCGATTTCAACACGAGGCATTCGTCGGAAGTTCATCCCGAAAAGACTAGATAATAGTGTTAGTATCGATTAGATAGCCCATTCCCATTCCTCGCGCATCTCCCGGCAGATTTTTTCCACATCAATGTCCGAATCCTTCCATATTCCTCTATATTTCGTTGGGTCAAACCTTGTTCTTCTTTTCACATGTTCCTCAAAAGGTAAAATAATAACTTCAACTTTTTTTTCTTCCTTGAGCCCCTCCGGCATATCAATCACTATCCTGCCGTTTTCTGGCTTGGTTACGATTCGCAACGCTTCCACAACAAATACCCTACCGAAATTAAATGATGTGTTTCCAGCCGAACCTCATCACTTGCACAGATTCGGCAGCATAATCTATCGTCAAAAGCACCTAACTTTGCAGCGCCAAACTAAAAGCAGTCGTCAATTTCAAAATATCTTGATTGGCCTTTTCCAGACGTATGGCCAGCGTCTTGGCGATGTTGAGCAGCACGCAAAAGCCCAACTCTCTGTCCGATTCGCACAGTTGGACAAAATCTTTGTGCTTAATGATGCCAATTTGGCTCGCTTCGACGGCCCTTACGGTGGCGGAACGCAGACTGTTCTCCAACAAAAGTGACATCTCACCGAAATAGGGAGCGTCTTCAGCGCGCAGTTGGATGAGAGACTTGTCACGGGTGTCGATGTCACCTCTGCCGACCATTAAGGTCAGGCTCTTGCTGACCTCGACTTTGCCGCGTAACAAGAGATAAAGCTCATCGCCGTGCTCACCTTCACGGGCGATCTCCTCGCCCACCTCATAACGCTTTTGCTGCAGAATATCCTCTACCTTCTGCAACTGGTCAGGGAGGAGATCGGCAAACATGGAAAACCTGGAGAGACCGTTTTTGCTCATTGCGCTTCCCGCGAGTAAGAAAAATCAATAATCCAAATTATTCTCTGCTGACTATAGAATCGAGGATGAGTGTTTCCGGGCCGCGCCGGCATGACCTCATGCTCCCTAAACCCGTTCTATGACCACGGCGACTTCTTTATCCGAAACTTTGTAATCCGCCGGTGGATTGATCTCCACGTCAACTCGGGACTTTTTCGACAAGCCCTTTCCGGCCGCCTCCAGTTTGACGCGGATGAAATGGTCGATGGAAGTATAGTCATCGGACAGGATATCGTCCAGCTTGAATCCGGCTTCTTCTTTGATGATGCCGATCAACATGGCATCATTCTCCCGTCGGAAATAACTCGCCAAGTCGGCAAAGCCTTTTCCGTTCATCACGTGCGGGATTTTTCGCCGCGCCAGCCGAACGCCGCGATTGCCCTTCAGCAGAATATCGACCAGCTCCGGGATGCCAGGAGCAACTACATGCGCACCTAACAGGTAGCCGCTGTAGCGATCAGAGACAACCACCTGATCGGCATTCGCCCGCCGTATATGCGCTTCATTAAGAGGGTCGATGATATGGGCAATGACTTTGACTCGCGGTTCAATGGCCTTGACTGAAAGCGTGCCGAGGATAGTGCGTTCGTCGGATTTTGGCTTGGATCCATCCGACTCATCGGGCAAAATGACCGCCGCGTAAGCGCTTTTGATATTTGCCCGCCCTAAAACGGTCTCGTCACCAAAATCGCCATAGACGAACTGGATGTGCAAATCGCGATACTTACTGATGACTGCTGCAGCGTCGTCAGGATTCATGCGGTTCACCAAAACGATGCTTCTATTCTCCCGAATCGCCTCATCGCGAATGGCTTCGATAATGTTCTCGCCGGTGGGATTCCAGCCTAAAATCGCAATGTGATTCTTTGCGCTGCTTTTTGACAAACCTTTGCCTTCCTTTAGCCGGTTGGTAATAACACGCGAAGAAACGGCAGCCGTGAACACAGAAAACAGCGTCACGCCGGACATGATGAGAATGGCCGCGACAAGTCGACCGGCCGGCGTAACCGGAACAATGTCTCCATAGCCAACCGTAGCCATCGTAACCATGGCCCACCAAAGCCCGTTGCTGAGATTCTTGAATTGGGGGTTGGTCTGGCTCTCCAGCAAGGTAACCCCCACCGCAGCAAGAATTGCCACAAATAAAATCGCCACCAACGCTTTGATGAGCTGGCTGTGCCGACTCTTGTAAGCGAAAATACGCAGTCGCCCTATGGTGCTGCGCCGAAGCAACATGTACGGCCTTGCTTTTTTCATTTGAAAAATATAGCAAAACTGCTGTAAATTTGCAACGAATTAATAGGTAAGAAAGGCTCTTCACGAGGGGCAGGTGAACTGTGAGCGGCAGCGAGTAACCAATCACAGGGTACGCAACTGTGAGAGCAAGTGTCTCGCGCAGAGTACGC
>DYKH01000744.1 GCA_020722685.1 Caldithrix sp.
GTGGGCGGGGTGACTTTGGTCGTGCGGCCCCAGACGTCGGTCTGGGTGGTGGTGGTGTGGTCGTTGGCGTCCGTGACGGTGGTGAGCAGGCCGTCGTAGGCGTAGGTGGTCTGGGTGCCGTCCGGGGCGACGATCTTCGTCGAGCGGCCCAGGACGTCGTTGGTGGTCACGACCCCCGACAGCCACCTGGACTGGAACGCGCTCACCGACGGCGCGGCGGACGCGGCCTTGCACTTGAAACATGAGCAAATGCTGTCCAAGATCCGCGAGCGCGGCGAGGAGACCCGTGAGCGCCTGTTGAAAAGCACGGATACCACCCTGCCAAACAGCGTGGACGATTTGATCGAGCAGTTCCAGGCCTGCGAGGAATGCCAGGACCGTACCAGCGTCTGTCCGATCGGCGCTGTGGACCATCCCCGCCGTTCTGCGGACGGCCGCTACGACCGCGAAGACCTGATCAATTGGCTGCTCTCCTGTGCCGGGTGCGGCATGTGCGAACAGGTGCCCCCAAAAAGGATGACTGTTACCTGAAGCTTAAGTATTTTTGCGCTCCCAGATAAATGCACCAATCCAAACCGGGGCTAGAAAAATAAGTGCAACAACAAAGGTGCTCAATTCTACCTTGAGAACATAGTTGATAACTATAAAGGTACCTATCCAAATGAGCCCTGTTAGCTTTGCTAAAGACAACCCAAACTCTATGCCATTCTGAGTTTCAAAATCAATGCTTATAGACTGCCAAATGTCGTGCAATCCTTTTCTTGTAGTTTGTGGAACTGAAAATACGAAATCTAAAAGGACTGCCATGCCCCATAGAAAAAGGCCAAGAAAGAGTAACGCCATTTCTATAATCACCTCATTTTGTTCTCATACTTGTTTAGTAGATATGTGGCAATTCCGCTTCCTGTACCACTAATCAAGCCTGTAAATGCATTTGCTACCCCAACGCCATATCTTTGGTGTGCAGCTACTTGAGCAATAGATGATGCTGTTTTATCAGATGGGTAAACAGAGCTCAAAGAAGTGCCAGGAAGAGATTGCAATGGCACAGAGAGTCCCACATCAAAAGCGGCTGCTATACTTCCGTATTTTGCAGCTTCAATTGCCCCTTGAGTGGTCCATTCGTCAGTTGTTAATCCGTATTGCATCTCGGCCCCGGCCACGTATGTTAAACCCTTGATTGCAACTCCGGCAGTAGTTATTGGTGTAATAGCACTAATTGCCCCCGTTGCTGCACCAACCGAGGTCGAGACTGCAAAATCCTTAGTTTCAAAGTTGTCAGGGTTAGT
>DYKH01000745.1 GCA_020722685.1 Caldithrix sp.
TCATGCGTTGAAAGACAAAAGATGATGATGGCCAAAAAGGTCACGAAATCAGAGGAGGTAATTGCAAAAGTCTAAAATTGTCCGATTAAACATTGAAATAGATTGGAAAAAGTGAAAAGAAGGGGCATTGTATCCAAGTATATCAAACTATAAGGAGTACAATGATAATTCTTTCCAGTGCATTCGACAGCATCCAGAAATGGCTTTTCCCAGTCCTCGAAGAGGAAATCGGCGAATTAACCGAGAAACAGAGGGAATTTGTGAGAATCGTGGAACTTATAGATCCGGAGAAATTCATGACCCCGTTCCGATGGGGTGGGTTTGGCCGTCCTACCGATGAACGCCTGAGTATTTTCAAGGCATTCGTCGCCAAGGCCGTCTACAACTTGCCCACCACCAAGCTTCTCATCGAGAACATATTGTCAAGTCCTTCCCTCCGCCGTCTCTGCGGATGGGAATCCCTCGGCGAAGTATCTTCTGAGGCCACGTTCAGCCGCGCATTCGCGGAGTTTTCGGATGCCGGACTTACCCAGAAGATCCATGAGGCGATGATCGTCAAGCATGTCAAGGAGGAGAAGCTTGTCGGCCACATAAGCAATGATGCGACAGCGATAAAAGGACGCGAAAAGCCATGCCGCAAAAATACTCCGAAAGCTGTGAAGAAAGGGAAAAAAGGCCGTCCGAAAAAAGGGGAGGAACGCCCCCCGAAGGAACCTCGCAGACTGGAACTCCAGCCTGGCCGTACGCTTGAGGAGAACCTTGCTGACCTGCCGGTCGGATGCGACTGGGGGACCAAGCGGGACAGCAACGGGAAGAAGATGACATGGAAGGGCTACAAGCTGCATCTTGGCTGTATGGACGGGGACATTCCTGTAAGTGCGATTCTCACATCGGCCTCGCCTCATGACAGCCAGGTTGGAATACCCCTGATGCAGATGAGCCATGAAAGAGTTGTCAGCCTTTATGACCTCATGGATTCGGCTTACGATGCTCCGGAAATACGAGGGTTTTCACGTTCGCTAGGACATGTTCCGATTATCGACTGCAACAAGCGCAAAGGCGAGGAAAAAGAACTGGCGCCGGCGGAAAAAATCCGATACGACGAACGGAGCACAGCTGAAAGAGTCAATTCAAATCTCAAGGATAACTTCGGTGCAAGAAATATCCGCGTCAAGGGGCATGCGAAAGTTTTCACCCATCTGATGTTTGGGATAATAGCCATGACCGTAAAGCAACTATTTAACATGTTATGCTGAAAGCATTTACGTCATTTATAAATCGGAACCT
>DYKH01000037.1 GCA_020722685.1 Caldithrix sp.
CCAAAAGAATCAGCGCCGGCATGGCCCAGCTCGGATTTCCCAGCCAGTCGATGGGCGCGATGCCGATGAAAGAGAGTAGGTAGTTGATGACGCCAAAGTGCGGGTGGTACAGATACCGCCAAACGACGGCCACCGCCACCAAAGTGGTCACCACCGGCATGAACAAAGCCAGGCGAAAAGCGCCTCGAAAGCGCAGCCATTTGGAGTTAAGAGCGAGGGCCGCGAAAAAGGCGACGGCGATGGTCAGCGGCGCACCTACCAGCACAAAGTAGCAAGTGTTGAGCATGGCCTTCCAGAACAGCGGATCGGCCAGCAATTGGCGATAGTTCTGTAGAAAGACAAAGCGCGCCCAGGCAATTTGACCCAAAGAGTAGATGTCAAAATCGGTAAAGCTCATCACCAGAGCGGCGAGCACCGGCAGAAAGAAAAAGACCAACAGCGTCGCCAAGGCGGGTGTGAGGAAAAAGTACGGGGTATAGACTGTGCGTTTCGAATGGCTCATCTTGCTGTGCAGTTAGTTAGGGCTCGGAGCTTGCAACCCGGAACTTGGAGCCTGGTCTATCAGCCCCTTTGCCAGCAGCCAGCGCCGCTTTTCCAAAATGCGATCCACGTCGCGATTCAACTGCCGCGCCATTTCTTCCAAAGACACTTGTCCGAAAATGACCCGTTCCAGGTGCTCCTGAATCTTGACGGCGATCTGCTCCCATTCGGCAATTTTAGGAGTGGAAACCACGTTGTCCAACTGCTGGTAAAACGCCTGAATCTCCGCATCTGACTTGATCTCGGGGGCTTCCCAAGCCGAGCGCACGGCGGGCAAATCGCGGGTGAGGCGGAAGAACTCGATCTGCGTCTCGGCTTGAGACAAGTATTCGACGAGCTTCCAGGCAGCCTGCGGATTCTTGGTATTTTTGAAAATGACCAGACTCGATCCGCCGGCAGTAGAACTGCTGTACAGGTTTCGCGGCATGGGCGCGGTGCTCCACCTGCCGGTCAAATCCGCTGCCCGTTTACGCATCTCCTGCACGTCCCAGGGGCCGCTGATCATCATGGAGAAAAAACCAGTGGTGAAGCCCTGAAAGATGTTGATCACCTCGGTCATGTTGCGCGGCGCCAAGCCTTCGGCAAAGAATGTCGTGTAGAAACGCATGGCTTCCAAAGTGGCCGGCTCGTCGAAAGCGCCGTAGCAGTCGTTGTCGCGCAGCAGCCGTCCGCCGTTGGACAGAATCAAAATGACCGGGGCGCGCCACTCATTGAAAATGAGGGAAAAGAAAATGGCGTACTTTTTGTCCGCGCCCGCCTGCCCTTTGATTTTGCGAGACGCATCCAGCCATTCGTCCCAAGTGCACGGGGCGCGTTCGTATCCGACGGACGCCAAAATGTCCCGGCGGTAGAACAACACCCGGGTGTCCACATACCAGGGAATGCCATAAGGCCTTTCGCCGATGACGTTGGTGTTCCAAACGCCGTCAAAAAAGTCCTCCGGCTTGAGTGTGGAGGATTGTGCGGCCAGAGAATCCAAAGGCAGTAGGCCGCGCATGGCCTGAAATTCGGGAATCCAGGTATTGCCCAATTGGCAAACATCCGGCATCGAGCCACCAGCAAGAGCGGTCAGCAGCTTTTCGTGGGCCGACTGCCAGGGAATGGTTTGCACTCTGACTTTGATCTCGGGATGGCTCTGAGAAAAAGGAGGCAAAAGCTTTTCGACGGACTCCCCTTCGGCGCCCATGGCCCAGAAAGAGAGGTCGGTATGGTTGGATCTGTTCTTCCCGCAGGAAACAAAAGAGAAGGCCAGTGCTGAGAGAGAAACCAGAACAAAAAGGCGCGCGTGTGGAAGCGTCATCTTTGCCCACTGTCAATTATGGATTTCAAACTACCATGTAAACGCTTACACAGAAATTTAGCTCTCCGCTCGTATTTTGTCAAGCGATTTTCTTGTTGGTTTGTGGAAATGGGGGTTTTAATTCTCCCTACCTTCCATCAGACTGTTTTGGAGAGCCACTACTGGAGGGAGAATTATGGACTTTTGGTGAATGATTAGGTCTGCAATGCGCAGGCATGGGATTGACAACATCGCAACCAACGATTCTGAATTCGATCAGATCGCTGAAATCGTTGTTTGGAAGCCAAGCATCTGAGAATAGCATTTGATCGATCCCGTTTAGACAAATAACAGGAAGGAGCGTTATCCAATGGCGTCATGCCCTCACTAACTCCTCAATGCCTGCTGATGCGGATGCATGATTTTAGTCTGTCCATTGTTGAACCGACTCATTCCCTGTACGGGGGACGTGCTCAAAAATACTCATAAAATCCTTTCCGCATGTTCCTGCCGTGTGCAACGAGTCTATCTTTGTCAGCGTCATCCCCCCAAGAACCTTTCACATCCTCACGACCTTAGCTATTTGCGAAAAGGATCCTACTTTCATCACAATGAAAAAGACTCCCGCGTCCGGCCTCTGCCCTTCCTCGTCATGTCCATCCCACACGACCTGATGCTGGCCGACGCCAACATAGTGGTTTTGTAAATGGCGGCTCTTTTGTTCCAGCATATTGTAGATGTCCAACTCCACTGAACGGCCATGCGGGAGAGCAAAGGTGATACAGGTCGAGCCGGAAAGAGATTTCGAAAAAGCCCGCTACAAGGAATAGTCGGCCGGAAGCGAGTTCTTGAATTCAGTGGTGCCCGTGGCGATGATGGCTTCGCTACCGGCCATGAGCCGCAAAAGGGTTTTGCCGTCATACCCCGACCCCTCCAAAGCCAGCCGATCCGTTTCCAACCAGTCCCAGACCTGCCCGGAATAGAGCGAAAGCTGCTTGAGATGAATCGGCTGGACTGCTGATTTGGTAAACTGCCATATATTTTCAGCTAAAAATACTCAGACGTTGTGGCTATCTTAAGAGCGTCGTTCCCGTCTTTTAGTCCCGTCTAGACCTTGTGCTATCTACCGAAAATCGGAGAAGAACCAAGAATCTCCGAGAATTCAATAATAAAATCTGTTGGCTTTTTGGATTTTCTTTTCTATAATTATGCGCCGTTTGGGACAAAGACGAGGCCGATCTCATGAAGACATTGACGCTGGTGAGGCATGCGAAAGCCGTGCCGAGAAGTCAGGGTATAGGGGATATGAAGCGATCTCTGGTGCGGGCAGGAAGAGTCGATGCACGGATTCTGGCCAGGCGCGCAAAAAGTAAGGGCATCATCCCGGAGGTGTTATTCTCCAGTCCTGCCAACCGTGCGGTGGAAACTGCGCAAATATTTGCCGAAGAGTTTCGGTATCCCTTCGAGAGCATCGTTCTCAAAGATGCGATTTATGACGAGGGTGAATTGGCGCTGCTGGACCTGGTTCGTAATCTGGACGATCAATACGATTCGGTTATGATTTTTGGGCATAATCCGAGTCTGACTGATTTTGCAGCCATTTTGGTTAAAGACTTTACCGAGAACATTCCCAAGTCCGGTATTGTTTGCATCACCTTCAAGAGCAAGCAATGGAGCAAGGTCGCTGCGGGCAAGGGCAAGATCAAGGAATTCGACGCTCCGTCGCCAAGAGAGCGCAAGGCGGAGACTCTCAAAGCGCTGGGCAAAGACGTGCAGACGATACTCGCGCAAGAAATCGAGAGCACCTTGAGAGACATCAATCCGGCAGCCGTGGAAAAAATGTCCAAGGTAATCTTGAAGCTGAGCAAACGAATATCAAAGTCTTTTGTCAGAATCATCAAGACGGAAAAGCCCGAGCCGGCGACGGGCGCAAAGGCAAATGTCAAGCAGTCCCAAGCAGATAATAAGGGCAAGACGGCCATAAGAGACAAAGCTGCCAAGACTCGCGCCCGGGACTATGATAAAGAAACAACTTCCTAAATCGCATCGATTGGATGGATGTTTCGGCGCGAAAACAGATGGATCGAAGGCGCATCCGCCGCTGCGTTGCTGTCATTAGCGTTGCGCGGAATATTCCCAAAAGCAGGCTTGTTTGGCTGAATAGTATGTTGGCGAACTTGTGAAGGATGAATGTTGAAACCTGATCGATGACAATCCTAAGGGGTGCTTATCCCGCCGGATAGGCTGAGAGTATACCCTTTGAACCTGACCTGGATAATCCCAGCGTAGGGATGCGGACTGAATTCGTTTTACTGGTGTTTGAAAACCGTTCCAAATCGCTGGAGCGGTTTTTTTTGCCGGTCACAATGATAAGTGAGAGTCATTTTGACAGTAGAACAAGATACATTCTGGTTCAATTGTCGTTTGCTGCTCCTTTACATTGAGACGCTGAGGGGTAATGCCATTGCGGTTATATAAAAAGATAGACTTGGAGGAATTCAATGAAATCTGAACTGCCGGAGATCGGGAAAATTTCGCCGGAGATTTTCGATCAAGTGATCCTCACTCAGCTTGGACGAAAGCGCCGGGAAGTCATCATTGGCCCCCAGCACGGCGTTGATGTCGGCGTCGTGGATTTGGGCAACGGTCAAGTGATGGTCACCACCACTGACCCTATTTTTGTCGTGCCGCCCTACGGCTGGGAGCGATCTGCCTGGTTCGCGGTGCATATTCTCGCCTCGGATGCGGCTACTTCGGGCTTGACCCCAAGCTACATAACTCTGGACCTGAACCTGCCGCTTTCTATCACCCGCGAACAGTTAGAGACGCTGTGGAACGTCATTCATCGTGAATGCGACAAGATCGGCATGGCGGTCATTTCCGGCCATACCGGACGCTACGAGGGCTGCGAGTATCCGATGATCGGCGGGGCGACAGTGATCTGTGTCGGCGCCAAGGACAAGTTCGTGACCCCGACCATGGCGCGAGCGGGCGACGCGATCCTCATCACCAAAGGCGCGGCGATCGAAGCCTCGGGACTCTTTGCCGTGACCTTTCCGCACAAAGTGGCCGAGAAATATGGGGAGCCATTCGCCAAAGAGGCGGAAAAGATCTTTTGGGAAATGTCGGTGGTCGAGGATGCCTTGACGGCGGTGCAAGTGGGCGTCCGCGATGCCGGCGTAACGGCCATGCACGACGCCACCGAATGCGGCGTCTGGGGAGGATTGTTTGAAGTGGCGCAGGCCTCTAAAGTGGGTATGATCGTCGAAAAAGACAAGATCATCCTGCAAGAAGCGGTGAAAAAGGTGTGTGACCTGTTTGGCATCGATCCCTACTCCTCCATCAGCGAAGGGACGCTGATTATCACCTGCCGGCCGAACAAAGCGAATGAAGTGGTTCGGCGCTTGCAGGATAAGGGTATTCCGGCCAGCATCGTCGGCGAAGTGGTTCCGCAAGAAAAGGGGATGCAATATTACGAGCACGGTAAATCCCAGACCCTTGAGCATCCCCGTGTCGATCCGTTCTGGGCAGCGTTCGGCAAAGCCGCGTCCCAAGGAAAAGGCAGCCAATGATGGGCCGGGGTTCTCTTGCCGCCAGCTTGTCATGACGCCGCGTCGAGCAACTGATGATGAACAAAATGCCAACCCACAAATGTCTGGAGGAAGGAGGATAGTGCATGTCACCTACCGCATTTAGCGCACAAATCAGACGACGGACCAAACCTCTGTGGTCGGCCATCATACGGCACCCTTTTGTTAGGGGCATTGGCGATGGGACGCTTTCCCGGGATCGCTACATTTTTTTTCTAAAACAGGATTACATTTACCTGATCGAATTCAGTCGCGTGTTTGCTTTGGCAGCGGCCAAGGGGCAAAAGCTTCCGGACATGGAGTACCTTGCTGTTCTGCTTAATGCTACGCTCAATACCGAAATGGAGCTACACCGCAACACGTGCGCCGAATTTGGTATGAAGGCGGAGGAACTGGAAAAGACAGAACCCGCGCTTATCACCACCGCCTATACCAATCTACTGATCAGGACCTGCTACGAAGGGACCCTGACGGAAATTCTATCGGTGCTTCTGCCGTGTGCTGCGGGCTATGTGGAAATCGGCCAGCGTTTGCAAGCTCAAGGGCTGCCGGCGGACCCGCACTACCGCAATTGGGTCGAGACCTATGCGTCGAACGAGTTTGCCGAGTTTGCCGGCTGGCTTGGCGCCCGCTTGGATGTTCTGGCGCAAAGCGGATCTGAGGAGCAAAAAGAGTCCTGGTATCGGCTTTACTTGGCAAGTAGCCGGTTTGAGTTCCTTTTTTTTGAGATGAGCTGGAACATGGAAATTTGGCCGGCAGCGTTGCCACTCTGAGAATAACCGCCGTAGGAGGCGTCTCCCGACGCCAAATTCTGCCTTAAGGGTAAAAGAAAAGTGAACAAGATCCTACCCAAAGCCCCGTCAGAATGGCGGCTTTACATCATAACCGATGAAGTGCTGGCCAAAGGCCGCTCCCATGCAGAAATCGCACGCGCCGCCATCGCCGGGGGAGCAGACGTCATTCAACTGCGGGACAAATCGGCTTCTTCCCGAAAACTGTATGAGACGGCAAAAGTGATTCGTGAGCTAACCCGGCAAGCGCACATTCCTTTCATCGTCAATGACCGCCTAGATATTGCTCTTGCCTGCGATGCGGATGGACTGCACGTGGGACAGGAAGATTTGCCGGCGCCATTGGCAAGAAGGCTTTTGGGGCCTGACAGAATCCTTGGCGTTTCTGCAACGACTCTGGAACAAGCTCTGCAAGCCGAGCGGGACGGGGCAGACTATCTTGGCGTTGGCCCAGTATTCGAGGCGCGCGGCACCAAGCCGGATGCCGGTGAGCCGCTGGGATTGGACTTGGTGAGATCAGTTCATCGTCATTGCCAAAAGCCGATTGTGGCGATTGGGGGAATCAATCACGAGAACGTCGGGCGGGTGATAAAGGCGGGAGCGGATGCGGCGGCAGTGATTTCTGCGGTGGTGGCGGCCGAGGATATTGAGGAAGCAGTTCGGTCGTTGCGCAAGGCGGTTGAGGAGGAGTACGAGCAAGAGTAGGATTAGGATTAGGATTAAGATTAAGATTAAGAATAGGATTAAGATTAAGAGAGGAAGGATATGGGAGATATGCTTATTCCTAAGGCGTTGACGATTGCGGGATCGGATAGCGGGGGAGGAGCCGGAATTCAGGCGGACATCAAGACATTCACCGCCTTTGGCGTTTATGGGATGTCGGCCATCACCGCCATAACCGCGCAGAATACGGTCGGCGTTCAGCTTGTTTACGACCTACCGGTCGAGATTGTGGTGGAACAGATTAAGAGTATTGCCATGGATATTCGTCCGGATGCGGTCAAGACGGGGATGCTCAGCAGTTCATCCATCGTGAATGTGGTTGCGGATGGCATTGCGAGATATGGCCTGCCGAATGTTGTCGTGGACCCGGTGATGGTCGCCAAGAGCGGCGATCCGCTGCTTTCTGAATCCGCCCGAATTACCGTAAGAGAGCGGATGCTGCCTATCGCAACGGTTATCACTCCCAATCTTTTTGAGGCCGAAGTGCTGTTGGGCCAGAAAATCAAGACGGTTGACGACATGAAAGCGGCGGCTGCTGAGCTGAAAAAGAGCGGCTGTGAATGGGTGGTTCTCAAAGGCGGACATTTGCAGGGCGAAACCGAAGCGATTGACGTGGTCTATGACGGCAAGGAATTTCATCTGGTCAAGTCGCCGCGTTTCGATACTCCGCATACGCACGGAACCGGCTGCACGTTTTCTTCCGCTATTGCCGCCGGCTTGGCAAAGGGCTATGCGCCTTTGCCGGCTATTAGAGCCGCAAAAGCGTACATCTCCGCCGCCATTCAGGCCGGCCTGAATATCGGCAAAGGCCGGGGACCGACCAATCACTTGGTTGGTATTGAGAGCAAGTGGTAGAGCTTGTCAATGGTGTCAAATTTCAAGGTCTTCAAGCAATAGAGCGATCAGCGGCCAGCAGTCAGAGGGCGGTGACCACCTGTTCCTGACGGCTGACCGCTGACTGCCGACCGCTGCCCGCCCTCTTTGAACCGCCAACCGCTACATCATGTTTTCATTTGCAATTCTCCCTACAATTTGGTAACATCGTGCGCAAAAAATGTAGAGTCGCTCAGATAGTGGTAGCTTGTTCCCCTGTCGACGAATTCTGCGATCATCGAAAAGAACCGAGGGAGTGTGCCTTATGCGCTGGCTGCCTTTTGTGTACTGCTATGCGGTTGGTTGGATCGTTCTCATTGTGGGATTACATTTAGCGGTTGGAAGCAAAAACCTCAGTCTTCAAACCATTTCCGGCAGAAGGAGCTTCTACCTGCTGCTGGGCGGTATGATCCTTTTCATGGCCGTGCAAGCCTTTCTCCAATTTGTTGCCCATTTGATTTAGCCGATTGCCGGCGATTATGATCCGATTTCGCTTTGCACAATTTTGGAGAACTCAATGCAACCTACTGTCGGGACCCCATTAGACCTTGCCATCATCATCGCCTATTTCATCGGCATCATGGCTTTCGGCGGCTTTTTTGGCCGCTTCATCAAGGGCACCAAGGATTTCTTCTTCGCCGGACAAAAGCTTTCCTGGTGGCTCATTGCCATGTCCTGCGTGGCCACCACGGTCGGCTCTTATAGCTTTGTCAAATATTCCGAGGCAGCTTTCAAGTACGGTATCTCCTCGACACAGACTTACCTCAACGATTGGTTTTGGATGCCGCTGTGGATGTTCGGCTGGCTGCCGATCATCTATTTTTCCCGCATCACTTCCATTCCCGAATATCTGGAGCGGCGCTTCGACCGCCGCACGCGCAATGCCTCCACCCTCATCATGCTGATGTACCTCATCGGCTACATCGGCATCAATCTTTACACGATGGGCGTGGCCATTCACAAGCTATTGGGCTGGGACGTCTTTACGGCAGCCGTCCTTACGGCCGGCATTTGTGCTGTTTATGTGACGGCGGGCGGCCAGACTTCGGTAATTATGACTGATTTGATCCAGGGTATCATGCTGTTGCTTGCGGGTTTTGTGCTGTTCTTTTTGGGAATTCATTATCTGGGCGGTTTCGATGTGTTTTGGAGTCATTTGCCTGCATCCTTTAAATCCGCTTTCCCGGATTTCAACAAGCCGGCGGAGTTTAACTTTGTCGGCATTTTTTGGCAGGACGGCATGGCGAATACGCCGGCTTTTTATTTTATGAATCAAGGCCTGATTTTGCGTTTCCTTGCTGCTAAAAGCGTGCGCGAAGCCCGCAAGGCTGTGGTGGCGACCATTTTGGTCTTGATGCCCCTGGCGGCTTTTGCTGTCGCCAATGTCGGTTGGATCGGTCGCGCCATGGTGAATGCGGGCTTGCTTTCCGCCAGCGTGGATTCGAAGGACATTTTTGTGGTCGTGTCGCAAGTCCTCTGCAAGCCGGGCGTCTTCGGCCTCATCCTTGCGGCTCTCATTGCCGCCTTGATGTCCACCGCAGACACGCTCATCAATGCCGTGGCGGTTGTCGCCATCAATGACGTGTACCGGCCTTACATCAAAAGGGACGCTTCAGACCGGCTTTACTGGCGGTGGCGCGCGTTGTCTCTTTGGCGGCCGCCGCCCTCGGCATTCTGCTGGTTCCCGTGTATATGGGCTATACGACGATCTATGCCGCACACGGAACCTTTACCGCGGCCATGACCCCGGCCATCGTCGTCGTTATTCTTTTGGGCGCTTTTTGGCCGCGCTACACACCCCAAGCCGCTTTTTGGACACTGATCGGCGGAATGGCTCTGATTTTCCTATCCTTCAAGTATCCCGTTTTGATCAAGCCGTTTAGTCACGGCGTGCCGGGAGATGACGGTTATGCCTTTATGCGTGCCTTCTTTGGCTTTGTGGTTTCGACCGCCATTGGCGTTACCGTCACGTTGTTCACCAAACCGAGGCCGGAAGAAAGCGTTTGTGGACTGGTCTATTCAAGCGTGCGGGATGCAATGCTCAAGTTCAAGGGCGGAGAACCCAGCGACGACTACGGCAAAAAGGTTCGAGTGCTTTTACAAACGGTCACAGCCGGCGAGCAGACAGATCATGTTATTCGTTTGTCGTTAGCCGATATGAAAAAGATGAAGGCCCAGACGGGCGATATGGTGAACATTTCCGATCATCGCTGGTGGACCGGCGGATTGGCTTCGGCCAACGTTTTTCTGGGCGAGCCGCACGAACACGAGGGCTTGGTTCTGGTCAATGGCGATTTGTTGAGCGCGGAGAACCTGCCGGCGAACGGGCCGCTGGTTGTAGAGAAGATACTATGACCGAAGTTGCTGCCTGTTGTTTGCTGCTTATGCACTCCCACGGGCGGCCGATGGACTTGAGTTCGCTGAATTGATCAACAATTGAGGTGATTCAATGCGAAGACGTTTTGTTTTGTTTCTACCATCAAGCTTACTGTTGCTCCTGTGCATCTTACCCGCTTGTACGAAAAACACGCAGGAAACCGGCAAGACCGGCCTGAGATTTGAAATCCTCGACAAAGATACCCGCGATCCCATTCCGGCCAAGCTGATCTTTGTCCAATCGGATAACGCGGAACCGGATTTGCACATCGCCAAGGCCCTGGGAATTTGCGCCGAAAAGAACGGCTTTTACACCGCATTCGGCAAAGGCTTTGTCGAGATTCCGCCCGGAAATTATACGGTCTATGCTTCGCGCGGCATGGAGTACTCCATCGAGAAAAAGAAACTGACCATCACCCCCGACAAAGTCACCTCTGCCTTTTGGAAGCTCAAACGCGAGATCGATCCTCAGGATTTTGTCGCCTGCGATTTTCACCTGCATACCTCTAATAGCGACGGACGACCGACGCCGGAAGAGCGCGTCACCTCCTTGATCGGCGAAGGGGTGGAATTCGCCGCGGTCACCGATCATAATTTTCTCACCGATTTGATGCCGGAGGTACGACGCCTCGACGCGCAGTTGTGGATTAACATCTGCATTGGCGAGGAGTACACTACCGATGTCGGTCACTATAATGTCTATCCGCTCAAAGCCGGCGCCACGCCGTTCGACGAGCATGTCATCGACGCGCGCATGCAGTTTGGATTTGTGCACGCTCTGCAAGGCCCAGTGGTGTTGCAGGTCAATCATCCCCGTATGGACGGCGCGGATTATTTCGGCTTTTTTAACCTGAACCCGCTCACCGGCGAAAGCGAGCACCCGCAGTTTTCCTGGGATTTTGACGCTATGGAAGTGATGAACGGTACCCCCGGCTGGGGCTTGTTCACCGGCCCCAATAATCGCCTTTCAGCGTGGGAAGATTGGATCAACTTTTTGAACAAGGATTTTCGCCCGACGGCCTTGGGCAATACCGACAGCCACACCGCCATTTCCACCCCTCCGGGAACGCCGCGCAACTACGTCATGAGCAACGCGCAAATGCCCTCGGAAATCAATCCGGTTAGAATAGCGCGCAACATCATCGATCACAAAGTGACCGTAGCGCGGGGCGTCTTTGTCAATTTGAAGGCGAATGACAAGTACCCGATCGGCTCGGAGTTGATTGCTGAAAAAGGCAGGGTCGATCTGGAGGTGCAGGTTCTGGCCCCAAGCTGGGCGCGTCCGGAAAATGTGATCATCTATGGCAATGGTCGGAAAGTTTGGGATGACAATTTGGAGCCGGCGGACAAGCCGCTCAAGTACCGACGGACCGTTTCGCTGCATCCGAATGTAGACACTTGGTATGTGGCCAAGGCAGAAGGCAGCGCCAGCCTATGGCCGGTGGTGCCCAAGACCGATTTGGGCGAAGTCACCCCGGTCGGCTTCACCAATCCCATTTGGGTGGATATCGACGGCGACGGCTTTGAAAGCGAACGGGATCGAGGGCAAAAGATAATGGCTGAGATTGGGCAGAATGCCAAGAAGGTGGCCGAGCTGGCGCAAAATTCCGACTGGATCACTCAAAAGCAGCTTTATGCTTTGTCGCCAAAAGACTCGGAGGCCGAACGCGCGCTGGTCAAGGTGTTCGCCACTTCCACGGAAAAGAGCGCACGGGAAATGGCCTATTCGCGCTTGGCACAAATAGGCGATAAGGAAAGCATTTCGCTCTTAGAAAGAGCTCAGGAATCGGCGCCCAACGAAGAGGAGCGCATCTTGGCTTCGACCTATTTGGCGACGTTGGGCGATTGCGATAAAAAAATTGCATTCATGAACAAAGTGTTGGCGACGAAAGATCCGCTGCTGAAAGCCAAGCAGGTCAAGATTCTGGCAGAAAACCGCTTCATCCGCAGTTGGCAAATCATCGGGCCGTTTCCCAACGTGGATGACAAGGGTTTGCAGACGCCTTATGCTCCCGAGTTGAAAGTGGATTTGCAGGGCGCGGAGATGGGTAAGGACAGCGTCCAAGTCTCATGGCAGCCGGCGGAGGCAATGGAGCATGGTTTTGTCAATCTGAAGAATTACTATGCGAGTTTTGAGCACAGTGTTGCCTATGCTTATACGGTCATCACTGCACCTGAGGAACTTGACACTTTCCTGCTTTTCGGTAGTGATGACGGAGCTGCGGTTTGGCAGAATGAGAAACAAATTTTCTATCGCTTTGTGCGTCGTGGCGCTGCCCCCGGTGATGATGTCATTCCGGTGACGTTACAGAAAGGCGAGAACCGGTTTCTGGTCAAAGTGGAAAACGGCGGCAGCGATTGGGGCTTTTACTTTGAGTTGATGGATCCGTGCAGGAAATTGCAGTGACTCTGATCTTCATGGAGTGTTATGTTTGTTTTTCAGGTTCAAGCCTCAACCGTGAATGATCGCGAATACACACTAATTTCATGACTCGACGATGCTACTATTCAACGTCAAAATGATTTTGGCTTTAATTATTCTGACTTGAGAGATCAACCCAGTCGAGCAAGCTTCTCCCAAGTAATACCATATTGGCGTTGATGAGCGTCTATTCGCGGTTCAAAGCTTTGAGAATCGGAGGAAAGAATGATGCAGAAAAACCTTTTTCTTTTCTTAATGCTTTGTGCGTTGACCACTTTGCAGCCGCAAGAGTTTACTTCCGACAAGTTAGTGCACACCTACTCCATCGTCGCCCGCGATCCGACCACAGGCGAAATGGGCGTGGCCGTGCAGTCACACTGGTTTTCCGTCGGCTCGATTGTTTCTTGGGCCGAGGCCGGCGTCGGCGCTATTGCCACCCAGTCGTTTGTCAATGTCTCCTTCGGCCATAGAGGTCTGGAACTGCTTAAGAAAGGAAAAAGTGCGCAGCAGGTATTGGATACACTGATAGCCGCTGATTCAAGTAGAGACGTTCGCCAACTGGCGATTATCGACGCCAAGGGCAAGGTAGCTGCCTACACCGGCAAGAGGTGCATTCCCGACGCCGGCCACTATGTCGGCAAGAATTTTTCCGTGCAAGCCAATTTGATGCTCAATGACCAGGTTTGGCCGGCGATGGCCAAGGCCTTCGAAATCAGTTCCGGCCCGTTGGCGGAACGGATGTTAAGTGCCCTTGAAGCCGCACAAAAAGTAGGCGGAGACATTCGCGGCAAGCAGTCCGCCGCATTACTGGTGGTGAAGGGCGAGTCCACCGGCAAGGTTTGGGAAGACCGGCTTATCGATCTGCGGGTGGAGGATCATCCCGAACCGCTGCAAGAGTTAGCGAGGCTATTGAAGGTTTTTCGCGCTTACGAGCACATGAACCAAGGCGACCTAGCCATCGAAAAGAACGACGTCCCAAGAGCCTTGGAAGAATATGGCGCTGCCGAAGCGATGTTCCCCGACAATTTGGAAATGAAATATTGGCATGCCGTGTCCTTGGTCAACGTGGGAAGGCTGGCAGATGCATTTCCGCTTTTTAGAGAGATTTTTGCGCAAGACGCCAATTGGCGCACGCTGACCAAACGCCTTCCCCCCGTGGGTTTGTTGAAGGTAAGCTCAGAGCAATTGGAGCATATCTTGGCACAATAACAAACAGTTTAGTGTGGCTTAGGAGTCATGAGATGGATTTGAATATCATACTTACTTCTCTGTTCATTTTTGTCTGTCGAGTGACGGACGTTTCTTTGGGAACCGTCAAGCTCATTTACATCATTCAAGGCCGTCGCGTCATAGCTGCCATCATCGGTTTTTTTGAAGTGAGCATCTTTCTGCTTGCGATTGCCAAGGCAATAGGCGGCATCCATCATCCGATCAGCGTGATTGCCTATGCCGGTGGTTTTGCCACGGGCACCCTGCTGGGCATAACCATTGAGGGCAAGCTCGCTTTAGGCTGGACGCAGGTGAGTATTATTTCTCCCAAGCACTCGCCGGAGATCATCGACACTTTGCGTGCCGTGGGTTTCGGTCTGACGGTGGTGGACGGTCAGGGATTACATGGTCCGGTGGAATTGATTTTCTCCGTGGCCAGAAGGCGGGATGCGAGGGAAATCTTAAAGATTGTCGATAGCCTCGACAAAAGCGCATTTGTGACCATGAATGATTCTCGGCATATCATTGGCGGGTATTTGTACACCAACAAGAAGAAATAGTCGGGTAAGGAGAAACCCTTGTGCTGAACCATGAAGCTTGAGAACAAGACCATACTCATTACCGGCGCCTCGTCCGGCATCGGCCGTGTCTTGGCCATTGAGCTGGCCAAGAAGCAATGCCGTTTGCTGCTCATCGCCCGGCGAGAAAATCTCTTGCGGGAACTGTCGAGCGAGCTAACGCCGCATCCAGCCGGGCATCTCCTCTTTCCCTGCGACGTGGCGGAACGTCAAGCTGTCCGCAATGTCTGTGATGAAATCCTCGCCGCCTCCATTTGTCCGGATGTGCTGATCCTCAACGCTGGCGTCAGCTCGGATGCCAAAGGTGGATTTGCCGCGGAGGACATTGACTTGGACGATTTTATCCGCCACTTTGAGGTCAATGTGTTTGGCGCTGTCTACTTTTTGAAATACCTTTTGCCGGAAATGCTGCAAAGAAAATCCGGACTTGTTGCGGCCATGGGCAGTCTGGCGGCCTATCGCGGCATGCCGCATTCGGCGCCTTATTCAGCCAGCAAAGCAGCCTTGGCGCGACTGATTGAAAGCCTTCGAATCGACCTGTGGGGCAGCGGCGTCAAATTTGTCCTCATCTCCCCTGGCTTTGTAGAATCGGCCATGAGCGCCAAGCTGAAATTTCATCTCCCCTTCTTAATGCCCGCCGAAAAAGCGGCTCGGATCATCCTCTCCGGTTTGGAGCGGGAAAAGCCGGAGATTCATTTTCCCTATCGGCTGTCATTGCTCACCAAGCTGAGTCTCCTGATTCCGGACAATCTTTATGCGCGGCTGATGCACAACCGGCGCAAGTAGCGTGTTTGAGGTGTGATGGGATAGGGATATCTGTTTGGCCTCATGCCCTCTTTCCTCCCTTCTTGTGTGGTTGTTCTCCATTCACAAACATGTACCCGGCGCTGCGAACACTTTTGATGTAAACCGGCGCGGCAGGATTCGGCTCGAAGTATTTTCGCAGACGCACGATAAAGTTGTCGACCGTCCGGGTTTCCACCTCTGCACTGGTGTTCCATACTTTTTCCAGCAATTCCTTCCGCGACACCAATCGGCCTTTGTTATCGATCAAATGTCTGAGCACCATCGCTTCCCGCTGAGTGAGCTGAAGCTTCTGTTTGCCCGCCTGCGCGGTAAGATCGGCAAAGTTAATTTCGTTGTCGCCAAAGCGATAGAACGGCTGGTCGACGGTGATCTCTTTGTACCATTTTTTGCGTGTCAGCATACCCCTAATGCGGAGCAACAACTCTTGCAAATGAAACGGCTTGGTAAGATAATCATCCGCACCAAGCTGCAAGCCACGTACGCGATCGACAGCCGCGGTCCTGGCCGTGAGGATGAGGATGGGAATCTGTGGCGCTTTCTCGCGGATTTTTTCCGCAACTGCAAAGCCATCCAAATATGGCAGCATGATATCCAGCAGGATCAAATCAAAGTCTGCCGCGGCGAAGAGCTGCAGAGCTTGTTTGCCGTTTTCCGCGCGCACCACGGTGTAGCCTTCGGCGGACAAGTTGTATTCCAACCCGATAGCCAAATTCTCCTCATCCTCCACCAGGAGGATTCTGCTTCCGGCATGCTCATTCTTTTTCATCGATGGTTCCTTGCTGCTTTTCTCTCTTTTGCGTGAGCTTGAGCAATTGGTTGATGTAGCGAGTTTTTGAAGTCCGGTAGATGGGAAGCTCGATGCGAAAGATCGCGCCACAGCCAAGACCGTCGCTCGACGCAGAGATGGTCCCGCCATGGTATCTGATGATTTCTTTCGCCCAATAGAGTCCCAAGCCGGTGCCCTTGACGTTCGGTATGTCCGGGCCATAGATGCGATGGAATTTATCGAATATTTTCTTCTGTTCTTTCGCAGCAATACCGATCCCGTGATCCTGGAATTCGATAATTACCGCGTTGGTCGTGTTGGACAAACGAATGGCTATTTGCACCTCCGCCTGGCTGTACTTGATGGCGTTGTCGATCAAATTGTCGAAAACGATTTTGAGCGCATCCCGATCCACCACGCATGGATTAGGCGCACTGCCAGAAACTTGCACCATTTTTTCATCCAACCTGAATTGCTCGACCGACTCTTCGATGAGCGTTTTGATGATCGAATCTGCTTCGTAAATATGAAAATTGTAGGCGATCCGTTTTTTCTCCAGTCCGGAAATTTCCAGAATAGAATCGATCAGGTGCTTTAGGCGATCGGCATCTTTCATCATCAAGGCGAAAAACTCCTCTTGCTTGGAACGGGGCACACGGCGGTAATTCAGGGTTTCCAGGTAGAGCTGAATGGATGCCAATGGCGATTTCAATTCGTGGGTCACGTTGGCGATAAAATTGTCATACAGCTTGGTGATGTTTAACTGCCGGTTCAGATAGATAAAGATGAGATACATGCCGGTGAGGATGGCCAACAACAGGACTAGTCCACCGACGAGCGCCAGAATGTTGATCTTTGCCGAGATGAGCTGGGGGGAGATTTTGTCCCCGACCTGATTAAAGATGATATAGTTGGAAACGTACCAATAAATCCACAGACCTAGCAATGATAGCCAGGCCAATTGCGCAAAGACGAATACCAGCACCGGGTGGAAAAGAAAGCGCAGTCTTTTCATCTCATTTCCGCCGAACAATTTTTACAGTTGTTTTACAATTCGGAATCTAAAAGTTTTGTAAAATAGACTGAAGGATTTTAGACTTTAGCGATTTAGGCTGTAGCAGTTTAGGCTGAAGGCTTCTAGGCATTCAGGCACTGGAAAGCTGCGTGAAAGCCGAGAGCCAAAGAATGATGGGAAGCAACCCTATCGCCTATCAATAACTTGGTGATTTCTGTGCCTCGGTTGCAATTGATTCCGATATTAGTTGATCGAGCACCTTTGAGTTAGAATAGCAAATATTATTCAGAAATGAAACGCCTTTTTTGAGGAAACGAGAATGAAAATACTGTTGGTCTATCCGCAAGTGCCGCACACCTTTTGGAGTTTCCATAATGCGCTAAAATTCGTTTCGAAGAAATCCGCAGAGCCGCCTTTGGGTTTGCTCACCGTCGCCGCCATGCTGCCCGCCGAGTGGGAGAAGAAATTGGTCGACATGAATGTTTCTCACCTGAGTGACGAGGACATCCAATGGGCCGACTATGTTTTCATCAGCGGGATGAATGTGCAGATAAACTCCTTTAAAGAAGTGATCAAACGCTGCCGTACCTTGGGCGTCAAAGTCGTGGCCGGCGGCCCGTTGTGTACCACCGATCACGAGGAACTGGAAGGAGTGGACCATTTTGTTCTTAATGAAGCCGAAATAACCTTGCCTCAATTTCTGCGCGATTTGCAGGCGGGGCGTGCTAAGCACGTCTACGCATCGGATGACTTTCCTGATATTTCTTCAACGCCGGTCCCGCTTTGGGAACTGCTGCACATGAAGAAATATTACAGTATGAGCGTTCAGTACTCGCGCGGCTGCCCATACAATTGCGATTTTTGCAGCATCACCATGCTCAATGGTCGGCATCCGCGCACCAAGAGCGGGGAGCAGTTCTTGGGAGAATTGGAGTCGCTGTATCAGCACGGCTGGCGCGGGGCTGTGTTCGTGGTGGATGACAATTTCATCGGCAACAAGCGCAAGCTCAAACAGGAGATTCTTCCGGCCCTTATCGACTGGTCACGAAAGCATAGGTACCCGTTCAAGCTCATGACCGAGGCTTCCATCAACTTGGCCGATGACGACGAGCTGGTTGAGCTTATGGTGCAGGCGGGCTTCGATGCGGCTTTCATCGGCATCGAAACTCCCAATGACGAAAGTCTGGCCGAGTGCGGCAAGACGCAAAATCAAAAGCGCGATTTGGTGGCGGCGGTGAAAAAGCTGCAGCGCCAGGGTCTGAACGTGGCTGCCGGTTTTATCTTGGGCTTTGATAACGATCCTTCCGACATCTTTGAGAAGCAAATCGATTTCATTCAAGAGAGCGGCATTGTGACGGCTATGGTGGGCTTGCTGAACGCTCCCTCGGGAACGCGCCTGTTCCAACGCATGAAAGCGGACAACCGCCTGGTGAGCATCATGAGCGGCGACAATATGGATGGCTCTATGAACTTTATCCCCAAAATGAATTACGCCAAATTGCGGGAGGGGTACAAGACCGTACTACGGACCATCTATTCGCACAAGAAATACTATGAGCGGGTCAGGACATTTTTGCGTGAATATCGCTCGCCCGGTGTTTCCGTGCCGAGATTGAGCCTGTGCGAATTCAAGGCGTTCTTAAAATCACTGTGGATCTTGGGTGTCAAAGAAAAGGGGAAGCGCTACTACTGGAAGCTACTCTTGTTGAGCTTGTTCAAATATCCCAAGAAGCTTCAGCTTGCGGTGACGCTGGCCATCTACGGCTTCCATTTCCGTCGGGTGGCGGAGACGATTTGATCCCCTTGCCCCTTCTCTTGCTCTTACTCATTCTCCTGCTCCTTCTTTGTCAAACCTCCGGGACGCCGTTATGGACTCCATTGACTTCCCGGAGGCTCAACGCGGAGCATAGGGCATAGAGCAAAGCGTTCGTTGCGCCAGGCGCTCTGTCCTCTACGCTTCGCGCTTTGTGGCTGCTGCTCTCACTCGATGCCGAACTGAAATCCCTAATCAGCCCCAAGCTCTGGATAGGGGACATCATATCCCTTCACTGCATGCCAGATAATGCGGTTGAAAACATCCTCATCAATCCGGTCGATGTCCTCCAAATCCTGCTCCAGGGATTTTTTCGCCCAGTACAGCGCCGGCCCGGAGAGTCCCTGCAACGGTGGATTGATCTCATCCAAAGGAATGTTATTGGGCACGGATTCGTAGGGAGTAAAATCGGGCGTTTCGGTGAAACAGGCGGTCATCGGCTCGGCGGCCAAATCCAGTTGATTCATCGGCGGCAGGCCGAGGATGTTCTCGATGGTCCGCACCATGCTGACCTGACTGTAGTACTCCGAAACGACCGCTCCGCGTTTTGTATATGGGCTGATGACCAAGCCCACCGTGCGATGACCGTCCACGTGATCCAGGCCGGCCTGCGGATCATCCTCGGTGACCAGAATGCAGGTTTCCTTCCAGAACTTGCTTTGCGAAATGGCCTCGACGATGCGGCCCAAAGCTAAATCATTGTCCGCTACCGCCGCTCTGGGCGTCGGCTGAGTGGGACGAGTGCCAGAAGTGTGATCGTTCGGTAACAACATGATGACGAAATTGGGGAAATTGTCCTTTTTCTCGAATTGCTTGAGCTCCTTGATAAACTCTGTGGCGCGATATTGGTCGGAAACGACGCCGGGGAATCCGATATAGCTTTTGCAGAGGTACGGCTCGAGCTGGGGAATATTGGCCTCGCCGCGAATCTTGAACTTTTTCGTCCCCTTTAAATAATCCTGGTAGATTTCGCTAAAGGTGCCGCGCTTCGGCTCAATTACGGCATCGACGAACTCGCCGTAATTTCGGAAGGTCAAGCCGTGGCGTAGCACGTTATCCCAAATGAAGCCGGAGCTGGCGTAGGCCAAGGCGTCATCGCCGTCATAGGGATAGCTGCGGGTAAAGTCGCCGAAGGATTTTTCTAGATAGTCGGTTACATAAGCTTCATCAGTCCACTGATGTCCGTCGGCGCTGAGAATGCCGCTGCAATAGAAATTGTCCAATAGTACAAAGGTCTCGGCCAGTGCGTGATGATTCGGCGTCACCTCGCGACCAAAATGCACCAAACTGGAATCGCCATTACCTTGTGGCAGGTCGCCAAAAACTTGATCGTAGGTGCGGTTCTCTTTGATGATGTAGACCACGTGCTTGAAATGGGAAGTCTCTCCCGGCAGCAAGGGCAGCGGGACTTTGCGCTGCGCGCTCTCCTTTCGCGCTTGTTGCTCCAGCTTGCGAAAATAAAAGTTGTTTTCCTTTACCACCTGACTCATGGTATTGAGCTTTTCTTCTGTGGGAACCGGGATGACCGAGATCGTACCCAGATGATCGTGCGAGTTCAACCCGCCGCGATCGGTTTGCTGGTTGCGGGATCCGATGCCTTTCACGTTGGCTACATAAATGAACTTGCCGGCCTTGTCCAACAACAGGGCGCCAGGATACCAGCCGGTGGGTATGTATCCGGCCATTCGGCTGGGACTGCCGAGATCGATTACACACACGGCATTGTCCGTCGCGTTGGCCACATACAGCCGCTTACCATCCGGTGAAAGCGCCAAAGCGTTGGGAGCGCTGCCGAAAGGCAAGTCATTGTGCTGGCGAGTGAGAATGGTTTCGATCACCTGATCGGTTTCCGTGTCGATGACCATTACCTGATCGCTGTTGGCGCAAGCGACAAACAGTCGACTTTTGTCCGGACTCAGCAGCAGATCGCTCGGGTGCAAGCCGACTTCAATGTGCTTGGTCTGCTTTCCGGATTCGAGATCAACCACCGAGATAGCGCCGTTATTAGCCACGCCGGTTTTGGCGTCCACCAGGATTTTGCTGCCGGAGGTTTCGTAGGTCACCTCGTTCACCAGCGGCTGACGTCCGCCCCAATTGCTGACGTAGGCTTTCTTTTCCGAATGAAGCACAACCGCGTAGGGGGCCACACCGACCGGAATTTCGTGAACGCTGCTGTCGGCCAAAGTGAGCACGGCCAAGGAATTGTTCCGGCTGAGGGTGACGTATAGCTTACCGCCGTCGGCGCTCAGTTGCAGACCGCCAGCATCCACGCCGCCGCCGATTGCCGGCTTAGGCAACTGATACGGTTTCAGCCAGTGGAGGACGTTGTTTTCATCCACTTGCGCAACTAGGACCCGATCCTTGGCATCGCTAACATAAATGCGTCGGCCGTCCGCAGAAAAGCAAATGCCGTGGAAAGACGCACCGCTGCGCCCATAGGGCAGTGTCTGCATGATGACCCGGTCATTGACGCGAATCAAGTCCAAAGATTTGCGGTTTTTTACCGCGAGGTACTTTTCGTCCGGGCTGAGGGCTAAATCTACCGGGCGTCCCGGCAGGCTGATTTGAAAACCTGCCGGACGCAGCAGTTGGTTGCTGGGAACCAAGAGGCTGCCGTCGGGCTGCGGCCCTACTTGGCGATGACCCAAGTACGACTGGGCATGTAGCAGTGAGAGCGGCAGTAAGAATCCAAGCCTACAGAGCAACTTGAGCTTTCGCATGAGGCTCCTCCAAAGTTATTGATCGTTTATCAATGAAGGTTCAATCTTCAACATAAAAAGAGACTGTCATTGTGGAAGAATTCGGCCATGGCCGACCTGACGGCTTTCGCTAATCCGCACGCAGACTTGGATTTTCTCATCGTCCGCTGTCGGGAAAGCATTCCTTCCAAGAGAGTGCCTAGTAGCCAATATCGATGCTTAATAGGCATGGCATAGAATCGCCTGTCGTCAGCCTTTTCTGCTTCGACTTCCGATCAGCGCCCCGATGACCGCAACAAATATGGCTGCACCGACAATGGACCAGAAAATTGGGATGCTCTGGTAATACAGAAAATCGTGAATCTGCAGTTCCCGACTGAGCCAGTTACCGATGAGTGCGCCGACCAAGCCGAGGACAATGCTGGTTAGACAGCCGTATGCCCGCGCACCGGCCAATCTTGCGCCAATCGCACCAATGATGGAGGCGATGAAAAGCAATACCAGAAAACCGAAAAGTGTCATGGCTCTTCTCCTTCTGTTACGACAGTCTGGTAAAACGAAACATCGGCGAGCTGTTCGATGCCTGGTAGCGCAAGATGCCATCTTGCCTACTTGATTACTTGCTTAGAAACCGTTTCAACTGTAATGCATTCTTAATGGCAAACCCGAAGGCGTCATTGTTATAGTAAACAAATACGTCCTTTCCTTCAGTGACCCAAGCTTTGATGTTATGCGCATCTTTTTCAATCTGTTCTTCGGAGTAGTCCGATGAGTAGAGATAAGTGGGCCCATGGCGACGAAGGTAAACGAAATCGGCGGTCAGCGGCGAGTCAATTTCCAGCTCGGGCCAGTCCGAGAGGCAGAGCGAAATATTGTGCAATTGAAAAAGCTCAAATAGCTGCTCCTGCTGCCAAGAGACGTTGCGTATCTCAAAGGCGACATGGAAGGGCTTGACTACGGTTTGACGTTGCAGATAGGTAAGAAAGTCCTCCAATCGGGCAAGGTCCAGATTCCAAAAAGGAGGGAGCTGGAACAAGATTGGGCCTAACTTGTTGCCTAATCCTGAAGCGTTTTCCAAAAAGCGTTTTGTGGAGGTCTCCGGCTCTTTTAGCTTTTTCATGTGGGTGATGAACCGGCTGGCTTTCACAACAAAGAGGAAATTCTCTGGCGTCGTTTTTCTCCAGTTCTCAAAGACCTTTTTCTCCGGCAGATGGTAGAATGTGTTATTGATTTCCACCGTGTCAAAGTATTGGCAGTAAAAAGGCAGCCAAAGCCTCTGCGGCAAATCAGGTGGGTAAAATACACCTCCGCCCCAATGCTTATAATTCCAGCCGGAAGTGCCGATATATACATGCCCCTTGCTCATGACAGACTCATTGCATTTGGCCCTTCCAATGCATCTTTTGCCTTTTCACTGTTCAGAGAGCACTCGTCAATATTCATCCGCCGACGTTCAATCGTCGACGAAGAGATACAGGAGAATCTGAAGAAGCATAGGCCTCAGAATTTTCATGACTGACTTTGCGATTGTTATTGACCATTGAGCGTCGAACGTTGACCGTTGGCTATTTGTGTTTGGCGATTGGGAGTTGGTGCTTTGGCCTTCCTCGCTTGATGGAGCTTGTCGTTTACCATCGATAGTGCCGGATATGCTCTCCGCGCTTTTGAATCTCTCGCATCGCCTCGATGCCGAGGTTGATTTGGATTTCGGTAAAAGTTTCGAACACTTGCTTGGATGACTCTTTGGTCTTGATGCCGCCTTTTCTCAACGGCAGGTCCGAGACCAACAGCAGCGCGCCGATGGGCACTTTGCTGACGAATCCGACGGAGAACAAGGCGGAGCATTCCATGTCGATGGCGATAGCGCGCTCTTCATAGAGAGTGCGCTTGAAGGTCTCGTTGAATTCCCAGAAGCGGTAATCCGTAGTATGCACAACCCCGGTACGATAGTCAAAACCGTGCTCGACGATAATTTGGCTGACAAATTTCTGGATCTTGAAGGTTGGTAACGACGGCACCTGCGGCGGGATGAAATGATGTGAGACGCCTTCGTCGCGAATGGCCGCCATGGGAAGGATGAAATCGCCGACTTTTAGGGAGCGATGCAGGCCGCCGCACATACCCAAAAACAGCACCGCTTGCGGCTCCACGGCACTCAGCATTTCGATGATCAGCGCCGCCGTCGGAGCACCAATCTTACAGTCCACCATGCTCACCTGTGCATCGTGGCCGTGCACCACGGACATGAGGGAGCCGGTGTGAATTTCGTCGTTATAGCGCTCGGCAAAAACCCGCAGATACTTTTGAAAATTGGTAAGGATGATAAATTTGTTGAATTCGCTGACGGAACCACCTGTGTATCGCTCCAACATGTCGCGGGCGATCCTTTGCTTCTCAGCGTTATGGTAAACCAAATTCTTCTGGAATTCGAACTCAAATTCTTGGGTCATAAGTAAATTCTCGGGCTCGGGTTTTCTTGGCTGCGGATCGACTAATCTCTGCTTCTTGCCGGACAAAGATACAAAGGGATGAGCCACAAAAGCAAGCTTTTACTTGGACAAGTTGTAATACCTTACTGATTCGTCGAGATGCCTGCATCCGCAGGCATGACATCTGATACATTGTCATTCCGGCGGATGCCGGAATCTCCTTTGCCGCCGGTACAAGTTTTCAATCTATCCAACGGTGAGGTTTTACGACCAGTTCACGACTCGTTGGTTTCTATTGCGTGCCCCGGTCTTGTCAAGCGAACAATGCATCCGGGCAATCCGGTTCTCAAGCTTAGTAGAGGATCAATTTGCCTGCACGGACAGGATGCGCAAGCACCACATCGCCCCAGAGTTTCCCAATTCCGCCTTGACTTTTCCGGCAGATTTCTCTATCTTTCCTGCGGTAATTTGTAAATTCCCATTGCGGAGGCTTGAACTCGTCGGTAAGGGGCACTCCCGCCTTGGACTTTGAATAATCTCAGGAACTGCGTCGAATTCCGTAAGTAGGTTATTCACTCCCGACTCATTTCTAAAACTGCCGCAACCGATACTAGCATAACCAAAAGCTAACCGCTTCTACACCGCGAGGGTGAAGCGTCTTAAGTAGGAGATGATTTGATGAGCAATTTGGAAAACATGAATATTGACGATCTTTGTATCAATACCATTCGCACTTTATCAATGGACGCGGTGCAGAAGGCCAACTCTGGGCATCCGGGCACACCGATGGCCTTGGCGCCTTTGGCCTATGTCTTATGGACAAGAATCATGCGTTATAATTCAGCGAATCCCAACTGGTTTAATCGGGACCGTTTTGTTCTGTCCAACGGCCACGCCTCGATGCTTCAGTACGCCATGCTTTATTTGACCGGATATGATCTCTCACTTGAAGACCTCAAGAATTTTCGCCAATGGGGCAGTAAAACTCCTGGGCACCCGGAATATGGCGTCACTCCAGGGATCGAAACCACCACCGGACCGCTTGGTCAAGGACTGATGACCGCCGTGGGCATGGCCATAGCAGAAGCACATTTGGCGGCGACCTATAACAGGGAAGGTCACGAAATCATTGACCACTATACCTACGTCGTCTGTGGCGACGGCGATTTCATGGAAGGCGCATCCCATGAAGCGGCTTCTTTGGCCGGGCATTTGGGTTTGGGGAAGCTGATTTGCATTTATGACGATAACCACATCAGCATTGAGGGAGCCACCGAATTGGCGTATTCGGATGACGTGGTTAAGCGCTTTGAAGGCTACCATTGGCACGTGCAAAACCTCGGCGAAAAGGCGAATGATCTGGAGGCGCTGACGCAGGCGCTTCTCCAAGCGCAACTGGATAAGCAACGCCCGTCCCTCATCATTGTGCGCACACACATCGCCTATGGCGCACCCAATTTGCAGGATACCTCGAAGGCGCACGGGGCGCCGCTGGGCGCCGAGGAGATCAAGCTCACCAAGAGATTCTATGGCTGGCCGGAGGAAGAGCAGTTTCTGGTTCCCGAACGGGCATTGAAGTATATGCAGGGGCACGGTAAGAAGGGCATGGAGCTTGAGGGTGAATGGAACAAGAAATACGCAGCCTATAAACAGGCTTTTCCGGATTTGGCCAAACAATTCGAAGATGCACGCGACGGCGTGCTCGTGGATGGCTGGGACAGTGACATTCCCGTTTGGCAACCGACCGATGGCCCCGTTGCAACCCGCGTAGCTTCAGGAAAAGTGATCAATGCCTTGGCAGCTAAGGTGCCCTACCTCATCGGCGGCAGCGGCGATTTGTCTCCTTCCACCAACACCCTGATCAAAAGCTCCAACTATCTGGCAAAGGGCGCCTATGCCAATCGCAACCTCGCCCACGGTGTGCGCGAACTCAACATGGCGGCCGTGAGCTCCGGCCTGGCCTTGCACGGCGGAGTTCGGCCCTTTGCAGCCACGTTCTTTGTCTTCACGGACTATGCCCGCTCGGCCATCCGCCTGGCTTCTTTAATGCACCTGCCGATCGTCTACGTCATGACCCACGATTCCATCGGAGTGGGTGAAGATGGTGCGACGCATATTCCGATCGAGCATTTGGCCTCCTTCCGCGCGATGCCGAATTTGTGCGTCATCAGGCCAGCAGATGCGAATGAGACAGCCTTTGCCTGGCGCGCTGCCATAATGCGCAGAAATGGACCCACTATGCTGGTACTGACACGTCAGGGATTGCCCATTCTTGATCGGGAGCAATTGGCCCCGGCTGAAGGCTTGTACCGGGGCGCATATATCTTGTCCAAAGAAAAAGCAAACACACCGGATATCATCCTTATGGCTTCCGGCTCCGAGGTGCAGTTGATCCTTGCCGCCCAGAGCAAGCTCAATGAGGAAGGGGTGAATGCCAGAGTGGTCAGCATGCCGAGCTGGGAGCTATTCGAGGAACAAGCGCAAAGCTATCGTGATCAGATACTGCCGCGGAGTGTGCGGAAGCGCTTGGCCGTGGAAGCCGGCGCCACCATGGGTTGGCACAAGTGGGTAGGCGACGAAGGCGATGTTCTTGGCATCGACAGATTCGGCGCCAGCGCCCCCGGAAACGAGAATTTCAGACGATACGGCTTTACGGTGGAGAACATTCTGGCCAAGGTGAAAAAACTGTTGGCTTGATAGGGTTATGGTCGCCTTTGACGAAAAACATGTGAGATTATCGAAAACCTCCGAAGCGACCAGTCGGAGCGAATTTTTTGCAGCCGGCTTTGATTAGCGAATACTCCTTTTGTGAACACTTCGCCGAATCCATTTTCAGCCAAATGAACTATTTTTCGCGAATACCTTAGCTTGAATGTTGGTGGACCTCTTGCGGAGCGCCCTATCAGAGGTCTTTTTCATTTGCAGTCTTTTTTTACGGGGTGGAAATACTGTCGGCTGCGACTTTTTTCGCCGTGTTTTTTTGCTAGCATGGAATAAAGGAAGCCGAGTGCGCTTTATAGAAAGTGTGATTTCGGAATCTCGTTTTCTGCCGATATTCACTGCCAATCGATATTTCAGGAGGAAGCGAAAGGAGGTTTTCCTATGCCAGTTAGAACTGCTGATGCCGTTTGGGAAGGGAATCTAAAGAATGGTAAAGGCAAAATGCGATTTGGGGGTGGCGCCTTTGAAGGTAATTACTCCTTCTCTTCGCGCTTTGAGGAGGGAAAAGGAACCAATCCGGAAGAGCTCCTCGGGGCCGCGCACGCCGGTTGTTTTTCCATGGCTTTTTCCAACGGATTGGACTTGGCGGGTTTTACTCCCAAACGGGTAAGCACCAACGCCAGAGTCTTTCTCGAAAAAGGGGGCGATGGCTTTAGAATCACCAAAATAGAGTTGCAGACGGAAGCCCAAGTTCCCGGGATTGATGAGGCAACTTTTCAAAGCCAAGCCGAATCGGCAAAGAAAAACTGTCCAGTATCTCAAGCCCTAAAGGGCGTGGAGATTCGGGTGAACGCCAAGCTTTTAAGCTGAGTTGCTTAGTAAGTAAAAGTTGTCTTCTCCATTGTGACGTTGCGTTTTTCATTTGGGATGGTTAGCTGATTGCTCACAAAATGCCGGCAATCTCATTGTCAGTCTGCTGGAAATTTCCTAACATTAGTTAGAGCGCTGTTCGTGGGACCGAATCAGACATTGCTGCTTCACCATGCAACTGTGGATTAATTGTACCGCTATTTTCGCAAATGGAGGGCAAGCATATGAATACGATCTCAAGACAAGAGCTTGACAGTTTGATAAGCAAGAATGAGGGGCCTTGTGTTTCCATTTTCCTACCCACGGCTCGAACCGGAGCCGAGACTCTACAGCCGCACATTAGATTGAGAAACCTGCTGCGCGAAGCTTCCGAACGATTGGCCGGCAGCGGGCTGCGAAGCTTGGACATAAAAAAGATGATAGAACCGGCTCAGGGACTGGTCGCCGACAGCCTCTTTTGGAAGCATCAAGAGGATGGTTTGGCGCAGTTTTTAGCAGTTGGATTTTTCCGTTCTTTCAAATTGCCCGTCGGGGTCAAGGAAGTGTTGGTCGTTGCCAACCGTTTTCATATCAAACCGCTCCTGCCATTGTTGAGCAGTGACACCCGGTTTTATGTCTTGGGGCTGAGCCAAAAAGAAGTCAAGTTGTTTCGGGGTGATCATTTTGACATTGAACAGGTCAAAATCAAGGACGTTCCGCAAAGTCTGGCCGAAGTGCTGAAATACGAAAATCCTGAAAAGCAGCTTCCCGTTCGCAATCGCCCGGCGCAGATCAAGGGTACTAAAACTTCGACCTTTCACGGTCATGGCAGTGGCCCGGATGACGTTATACACAAGAAAGAGATCTTGCGCTTTTTTCAACGGGTGAACAAGGGACTGCACGATTATCTGCGCGAAGAGCGCATTCCTTTGGTGATTGCCGGAATGGAGTATCTGTTGCCCATCTATCGTGAATGCAACACCTATCCGCATTTGACCAAGAAAGGCATTGCCGGCAACGCAGACGTTCTACCGCCGGAGGTGCTGCATGCACGGGCCTGGTCCATTTTGCAGCCGTACTTTCAAAAGGAACAAGAAGCCGCCAGAATGCAGTATGAGAGATTTGCCGGCAGCGAGCGCGCCTCCAATCTCCTCCAAGAGGTCCTGCCCGCCGCTTGTAAGGGAAGAGTGGAATCTCTTTTTGTTGCCTTAGACGAGCAGCAATGGGGCACTTTCGATTCACAGATAGGGCGGATCACTTTGCAGGCAAAATCCGAATTCGGGAATGAAGATTTGCTGAATTTGGCCGCCATCCAGACCATTACCCGAAACGGCGTTGTATTTGCGGTGGAACGAGAACACGTTCCCGACAAGGGACTACTGGCTGCCGTTTATCGCTATTAGACCAAATTACCGGGGCGAACCCGGACGTGCCGTAACAGAACGAACTTTTTTGAACTCGCGGGAAAAAGGGCTTGCAATTGATGGCGAAAGTTCAAATATTATTTGCGGCAAGGAAATATTCTTTGTAACCAATCACAGGATGCGGTCACCCCTGGTTGGTTATGCAGGGGTCTGTTTCTGTCGTGTTATGGAAAGGAGATTCCTGCATCCGCAGGAATGGCAGCACTGGCAGGACATCCCGTGATGGGTTACCATTCTTAACTCTCGTGGGATTTGGCATGCCAATGACTGAGCCGCACCTTCTGCTGCAATTCGAGAGTTCAACGATGTCTCAGTGTTCATCGCACTTTTCCAGTAAATATCACATCTGTCGATGCACTGTTTTTCTAAACATTAAACAACAGCACCACATCATTACTCATTTTGGAGGGTAGTATGAAAAGACTACTTGGTTCTACATTGTTCAAAGCCTGTTCGTTGGTTGTTTTGATCGGACTTGCTTTAAGCTTGGGCTTTGGCTGCAGCAAACATGTGGACAGCCCGAGCGCTCCGGTTGCGGAGCAAGCCGCTGAATTTAGCATCGACAATCCTCGGATTCAGGCGGTGATGGCGGTTCAGGAACGTAATACGCCGCAGTTGCTGTCCAACCCAGAAGTGGTCGGCACCGCGGTCGGTCTGACGGAAGACGGCACGCCGGCTATTCTGGTACTTGCCAAAACGGAAATCAAAACCCAAGCCCTGCAAAAAGGCATTGCTGGTAATGCAGTGCCCGAAAGCATCGAAGGAATTCCGGTCCTCGTGGAGGTGACGGGAGTCATCCGTCCGTTCGCCGATCATAAGGCCAAACAGACGCCGCCCATTTCCTTGGGAACGTCCGGCGGTTGGCGGTACGATTTAGCCAATGGCTATTGCTGCAGCGGCACCTTGGGCTCTCTGGTTACAAAAGGCGGAAAGAACTACATTCTCAGTAACTACCATGTATTCATGGGTGACATGGAGTTGGGCGGTAATGGAAGAGTAGCGGAGGCCGGAGACGAGGTGATCCAGCCCGGAATGGTGGACGTCAATTGCAACGCAGCGAATGCTCAGAATGTGGCCTTGTTGGAAGGCACCAGAACTCTTCCCAGCACCAACGTCGATGCGGCCATCGCCGAAATCATATCCGGCATGGTAAAGACCAATGGCGACATTTTAGACATTGGCACCATTTCCAAGAACACTGTGGCTGCATCCGTTCGGCAAAAAGTGAAGAAAAGCGGGCGAACGACCGGCCTCACCAGAAGTACGGTCAAAGGCCTCAACGCGACCGTCAGCGTGGCCTACGACACCGAATGTGCTGGAGACCCGGCATTCACAAAGACCTTCACCGGCCAGATCATTGTCAAGAATGTCGGCAGCAGATTCTTAGCCAGCGGAGATTCCGGTTCACTCATGGTCGAGGACAAGTCAACAGGCGCCAGAGCGATCGGCCTGCTGTTTGCCGGGAGCTACACCACTGCGGTTGCTAATCCCATCGGCGAAGTTCTAAGCGTTTTGGGCGTCTCGATGGTTGGCAATTAAAAAGGATTGCGGTTTTGGGGTTTGCGTTTTTAGAGGTTTTCAGGCACCTGCATTAGCCATTGCGTAATGCAGGTGTTTCTTTTTTGATGGCCCATTAAGATGTTTCTCAAGTCAAAACATGTTATAACCGAAAGGGCGGTAAAAGCGGCCCGACGGGAGTTAGGACGAAAAATCCGATGGAAAGTCTGCTGCGTTCTTGTGGCAATGGCCACCCTTGCGTGTCAACGAGAGATGAACCGGGAACCGAAGGAGCAAACGATCGTGCCTTCTCGCGACATCAATGAGGTGATGCAGGCGCATACCGCCGAGATGATGGCCCTGCCCGGTGTCGTAGGAATTTATGTCGGCGAAACCGACGAAGGCAAGCCGTGCATCAAGGTGATGGTAGTGGAAAAGACCGGGGAATTGGAGCAAAAAATCCCCAAGACGCTGGAAGGCTATCCTGTGCTCATCGACGTAACTGGGGAAATCAAACCGCTGCCGAAAAAGAGTCCGTAGAATTCGATGCGGCCACGGCCGTCAATGCCAGATTTCCCTGCCCATTTGCTCGACCCTTTTGCTCTTCATTGCCCGCCTAATCTCCGCTGCCCATGCCCCGCTTGGATTCGCGTCGTCGCGAAGCACCGGCGCTCCCTTGGTGTCTGGGACAAAACGATTGTCCCAGGCGTGGTTGCGCTGCACCACGGCCCAATGGGCGTAGGGATCATCGATGAACTCAAGCGGATGGCCAATCCATTCCGCTGGAAAATCGAGCTTGCGATTGGCAGCAAAGAGAATGACATTGCCTACCGCATTGGGCGGCTCCGTGGTGGGCAAGGCAATGACCTCGCTAAAGTGGGATTTCAGGGTCGCCGTCAAGGACTTGACAATCAGGTGATCCCAGCCCACAGCAATGGTGTTAATGGCCAAGACGCCTTGTGGGGCAAGGCGAGTTTGAGTCAAAGCAAATGCCTCTGTGCTGAGCAAGTCTAACGGCATCGAGCCATGAGCAAACACATCTATGACGATGACGTCATAGAGGCTGTTGTGGGTCAAGAGAAACATACGTCCCTCTTGTCGCACGACGTTGCTGCGCGCGGGATCGAAGCCGAACTGCGTGTGCGCAACCTGGACGATTGCAGAATCCGTCTCGATGACGTCCACGCGCCAGCTATCTTGGGCAAAAAGTTTTGCAATGGAACCGGTACCTAAGCCAAGGATCAGCACATCACCCGATTTGTCGAAAAAATACTTGACCAAATCCAATGCCACCACGTAGGAATTGATTGGTTTTCCTACGCGGGTATTTATGGCGCCATAGCGCATTCCATCGATCAGCAGAAACTTTTCTTCGCCTTTCTCTAAGATGCCGATTTTCGCATGGGTCTGTGAACGGATCATTCTTCTAAAAGTGTCGCCGACGAATGGACTTGTTATGCGAGTGCCGGGCAAGAGAAAGATTACGAGAGCTGCACCCAGCATGATGGCGGCGATCAGGAGTGAGAGTTTTTTCATCAGGCAGAACCTTTCGCGCTAAGCGTTCTGTATTCGCTGGCCGACAATTTACAAAATTGTGGAAAGAAGACAATGGAAAAATCTTTTTCAACAGCGACGGTCAGGCCTGACTTCCGGGTTGCTACGCATGTCTCACTGGCTGAATAGACGGAGCCGAGATTTCTATGACCGCCTTGGCGTCTATTGTTTCTTGATCGTGGCAGCAAGCACGACCAATTACCGCTTGACATTCTAAGAAAAGTTTGCTATCATGTTTCAGGAAAAGCGTGACGTCGGGGTTCCTGGAAAAAGAAACATCATTCTTATCGTTTAGTTTGATTTCGCGGCGGCTAGGATCATGAGTTGCTTCGGCGTCTGGGAAGAGCCTTTTGGGGAGGATTAGCTCGGCAATGTGCACCGGCATCGCATAAGAGCGGTTGGACTACTTACTCATCCCGCTTCAATCCATTCACCCCAAGTTAGGAGGTTTTGCTATGATGGCAAAAACGTCAATTCCCTCGCTAAGGCTGTTGGTGGTCATGAGTGCGGTCGCGCTTTTACTCGCACTCCTTATTTCCTGTCAAAAGACGCCGGAACAATTGACTGCCCCGCCTTCTCAACATGAGTCGCTTGACGATCTTTCAGCTATCAATGTCTCCGTTAGCCAGAACCTTGACAAGGTTAAGGAGGTGCAAAAACGGCAGACCAATGGGCTGCTCAAGATCGATAACGTCATCGGCACCGGCGTTACCGCTTTCCCGGAGGGCGGCTACGCCATCAAAATTATGACACAAAAGGCCGGCATGGAGAACTCTCTCCCCAAAGTTTTGGAAGGCGTGCCCATCATTGTCGCCAACATCGGCAAGGTCAACGCCCACGATGTCTTCACCGAGCGCTACCGGCCGGTGGAATGCGGCGTCTCAGGCGGCTCCTACAATTACTACCGCAGTAATCAGCACGGCTACATTTACGATGGCGGCACCATCGGCTGCGTGGTGCAGAAGGCCGGCAAAAAGTACTTTTTAAGCAACAACCACGTTTTTGCCCATGCCAACCGCGAGCCAATCGGCGCTCCGGTCGTGCAGCCGGGACTGATTGATGTTGGCGGCGTGCAAAACCCCGAGGACATTGTTGCCAACCTGAGCGCCTTTAACAGGATTCTATTCGGGGCGCTGCGCAACACCAACGTCATCGACGCAGCCATCGCGGAAATCCAACCGGGCATCGAATTCAATTGCGCCATGATCAGCGGTTACACGCCAAGCACTGTGGTCGCGACCGCGGAGATCGGCATGCCTGTCAAAAAGACCGGCCGCACAACCGGCTTGACTTTCGGGGAGGTGACGGACGTCAATGTGACCATTGTCGTCAACTATGGGCTTGACGGCAAGGCGCGCTTTGACAATCAAATCGGCTTCACCGATATTGCCGACTCCGGTGATTCGGGATCCTTGGTAGTCACAGAAAGCGGCAACCAACCGCTCGGATTGGAATTTGCCGGCTCGGACGTTGCTTCCTTTGGCAATCCGATTCAGGCGGTATTGGATTACTTTGGTGTGCAGATTTGCGGCGACTAACGAGGCGCTTTTCCTGCACCAAGAACCTTCAAACACAAGGAAACGGAAAGGGCTGACAGATGTCGGCCCTTTTTCGTTCGGATGTATGAAAAAGCTAAACAAAATTTTGCTTTTCTGGTTCGTTTTATCTATATTTCATTGCCAACAGAGCACGGGGAAAAAGCAAGTTTCTCAAATGGCGGAGGAGCAAAAACAAATGTCTCAGCCGACGATTCAAGAAGTACGGAAAAAGCATCAAGATCAGATCATGGCTGTGCCGGGTGTCATCGGGATCGGCATCGGCGCGGTTGACGATACTTTGGTCATCAAGGTGCTGGTGGCGAAAAAGACTGCGGAACTGGAGAGAAAGATTCCCATGACTCTGGAAGGTTATCAAGTCGTCATTCAGGAGACTGGCGTCATCCGGGCGTTAGGTAAGCAGTGAGGGATTTATGCGACAAGCGAGGAAACGGTAGCGAAGATACTTTGGCAAAATCTGGGAGGCTACTCTCAAAGATCAAAGGGAGCGGAGAATGCCTTTTCCCTGCCTGAAGCAGCCTCCGCAGGTTGAAAGTACTCAGTCTTTTGATTGGTGTGTGACGTCGTGCGTCGGCGCGTTTCGCCCAAATGGTGGAAGCGATAGGAGGAAATGGAAAATCATGGGAAGCCTTGCGTCTCTTACGATTGCTTTACTAATGGTAAGTTGTAATATGGTTCTTGCACAAGTACATGCTTCAGCAGTTTTTGTGAACGGCAAAATTTGGACGGGAGAGAAGAACCCCCCTGAAGCCGGTGCCTTAGCCGTCTACGGCGACCGAATTGTCGCAGTGGGTAAACTGGAGGATATGGACCGCTACCAGGGTCCGGAAACTCAGGTAGTCGATTTGAATGGCCGGCGGGTGCTCCCTGGCTTTAATGACGCTCACGTGCATTTCGTCAGCGGTGGATTTTCGCTCCTGGGCATCGATCTGCGCAAGGCGCGCAGCGCGCAGGAGTTTCGACAAATCCTAAAAGAGTACGTCGCCAAGCTGCCTCCTGGACGTTGGATCACCGGCGGCGATTGGGATCATGAGGCTTGGCCGGACAAGAAATGGCCGACGAAAGAATTGATCGACGACGTTACCACGAAGAATCCGGTCTTGGTCAGCCGGCTGGACGGGCACGTCTCCTTGGCCAACAGCCTCGCCCTGAGCCTGGCCGGTATCGATAAGAAAACCCCCGATCCTTTTGGCGGCTTTATCGCCCGCGATGAAAAGACAGGGGAACCAACCGGCATCTTGAAGGATAATGCCGCGAATTTGGTCTACCGGTTTATCCCCAGTCCATCTCCGGCGGAAGTATTGGAAGCGGCGCGCGCGGCTCAGCAGCATGCCTTATCCGTGGGCGTTACCAGTGTGCAGGATATGAATCCCAGCACTGAGGAGTTGCGAGCATACCAAAGGATGTATCGGGAGGGCGAGCTAAAGGTCCGGTTGTACGTTTTTCAGCCAGGCCATCTTATCAATGAGCTGGCCGCGACCGGCATTCAAAGAGGTTTTGGTAACTCCTGGCTTCGTATCGGTGGGATCAAGCTGTACGCTGACGGTTCCATGGGCGCCGGTTCGGCTTTGTTCTATCAGCCTTATGAAGATGATCCGAGTACCAGCGGTTTGGCCATTCAGCCGAAAGATGAGCTGATTCGCCTGGTGACGCAAGCTGATTCGTTGGGCTTGCAAATCGCCCTGCACGCCATTGGCGACCAGGCGAACACCTGGGCGTTGGATGCCTTCGAGCAGGCGATTCAACACAACGGCAAACGGGACAGCCGACATCGCATCGAGCACGCGCAAGTGGTGCTGGAGAAAGATTTGCCTCGTTTTGCCCAATTGGGAGTGATTGCCAGCGTGGAACCCTCACACTGCATCGACGACATGCGTTGGGCCGAACATCGGATTGGGGCGCGGGCCAAGCAATCCTACCTTTGGAAATCCTTTGTCAACCATAACGCCGCCATGGCCTTTGGCACTGATTGGTCGGTGGAGCCTCTCAATCCCATGCTCGGATTGTACGCCGCCGTGACGCGCGAATTTCCTGAAGGCGGCCCACAAGGGGGCTGGTATCCGAAGGAAAAGATCGGTCTGGAGGAAGCCATTCGGTACTACACCGCTGGGAGCGCCTATGCTGAGTTCATGGAGAATGAAAAGGGAACGCTGGCGCCCGGCAAGCTTGCGGATTTCCTGGTGCTAGAACGGGACATTTTTCATTTGCCCCCTAAGGACATTTTAGAAACGCGCGTGATGATGACGGTGGTGGGAGGAAAAATCATGTTTCAGGGTGAGTGATGACGAGGTGAGGCATCATCGCAAATCCCCTCTTGGCCGAAGACGCTTCTGGCATACTGTAGTTAGTTTGCTGCTATGAAGGAATTCCTTGTGAATATCAGGACTGGGCCGCACATCACACTGTCATGTAGGTGTTATTCTATTCAAGTAGAGCAAGCGGGTCGGCAACCTCGCCCGGTTCGCAGCCATGAAAAGCTTTTTCCTGAAGGACACGTTTTCTTGCTTCTCAGCCCACGGTTAGCAAAACGGACTTGGATGAATCTGCTCGATCTGTTAGGTTATGCTTTCATGCAACGTGCACTCGCAACCGCTACCATCGTCGGCGCCTTGTGCGCGATCATCGGCGTGTTTGTCGTGCTGCGGGGCATGTCCTTCATCGGCGCGGGTATTTCCCACGCTTCCTTTGGCGGCGTCGCACTTGGCTTTGTATTGGGGATCAATCCACTGTACACGGCCATCGTTTTTTGTGTGGCGACTGCTTGGGGCATCGGCTTTGTCAGCCAGCGGGGGAGAATCCGTGAGGACACCGCGGTCGGAATTTTCTTCGCTTCGACCATGGCCTTTGGCGTCCTGCTCATCGGCTTGATGCGCGGCTATAATATGGACTTGTTCGGCTACATTTTTGGCAACATTCTCGCCGTCAGCACGACTGATTTGCAAACCAGTGGTGTGCTGGCCATCGTAACCATTGCAGCGATTGCCTATTGCTATAAGGAATTTCTCTTCTTAACTTTTGATCCGGAGATGGCGGCGGTCACCGGCCTGCCGGTGCGAGCGCTCAACTTTGTGCTGCTTACGCTGGTGGCTCTCACTGTGGTCACATCCATCAAGGCAGTGGGCATCGTTTTGGTGTCAGCTCTGATTGTCACCCCCGCAGCGGCGGCCCAACAGCTTACGGATGATTTCCGCAAACTCATGTTCATTGCCATCCTCATCGGCGTCGGTGCATCGTGGATGGGTTTGTTGCTTTCGTCTGCATTCAACATTGCTTCCGGTGCGACCATTGTGATGACTTCGACCGCGGTTTTCTTCATCAGCGCGCTGATTTCTCCGCAACGCCGCCGATTGCGCAAGACCGTCGGGCAATTACAGCATCAGGTGGTAGGAGAGAAGGACTCTGCGTAGATTTCAAATTGCCGATTTTGGTTTTTTGATTTTAGATTGCCGATGTTGGACTGAGGATTTTAGATTTCCGATTTTGGATTTTGGATTGCTGATGTTGGATCCCAGATTTTCGATGTGAGTTCTCGTTTGCAGAACACAGGTCTTTAACTCAAAAATGGCGTGATGAGTTATTGCAGTAGAAGAACATTAATCGAAACAGACTCTGGCCGATGGCTAAAAGCCAAAAGCCAATAGCTATGAGCCAATAGCCAATAGCCAATAGCCAAAGGCCAATAGCTATAAGCCAATAGCCATATGACAAAGGCTAACAGCCTACAGCCTAAAAGCCTACAGCCTTTGAGGAGGGCCCTTGATCAAAGAATTCGTGGATATGCCGCGTTTGGAAAAAGCAGTGGGAAAGTCTTTTGCGTTTCTGTCGCCCAACACCTGGACCACCGTCTCTCTTTTCGTCGCCATAGGCGCTTTTTGGGCTATTGTGGAAAAACAAATCCTGTTAGGATTGGCGCTTTTTGCCGTTAGCGGTGCGCTCGACGTGATTGACGGCAAGGTGGCTCGCTATTCCAATCGTTCCTCCAAGCTGGGCGCTTTCTGGGACGGCACGGCAGATCGCTTTGTCGATGCGCTCATGATTCTCTGCTTTTTCTATCTCGAATTTCCCAGCACGGCGATTCGCCTTGGTATTGTTTTATCTATTTTGCTTTTCATCACGGTGCTGCCGCCCTTCATCGTAGCGTATGCCAATCATCGCGGCGCGGTCCCGGATCCTACGGAAAAAGTAATATGGCGATTTGCCTTTAGGATCGAGTACATGGTTATCTATTTATTGGTCATTGCGGTCAATCCTTTCAGCCCGACGATCAGCTACTATCTGCTCTGGGCTGGATTTGTTTTGATGGCCGCCACAGTCATTCAATCCATCATTTTAGTATTTGTCAAGGCCAAGCTGTATCTATAATCATCGCGGCTTGACAACTGGCCGCGTGGGTAATGAGTTTCTGTCGAAAGTCGACTGGCCAGCGTTCCGGAGGTTGTGCTACAAAAAGCTCTCCTTCGATAATTCATTGAGAAAACTCTGAGGTAGCATGAGCCATGACGAACTTTAGGAGTGCGTGCCCCCGTACCTTATCAATAGAAACCAGTTGAATTATAGCTCCTCAGGCTTGGCCAAAAATTAAGGAGTCCATTATGCTTTTATTCATTCTTGTGCTCTCGGGAATTCTATTCCTATTGGCCTATTTTGTTTATGGGAGAATTCTGGAAAAGCGCTACGACGTAGATGATAACAGAGCAACTCCCAGCCACACGGACTATGATGGCGTAGATCGAGTCCCCGCAAACAAAGCAGTGCTTTTGGGCCATCATTTTTCCTCCATTGCCGGAGCCGGCCCCATCGTTGGGCCGATCATTGCCGCTACGGCTTTTGGTTGGCTGCCGGCTTTGATTTGGATCATCCTCGGCTCTATTTTTGTCGGTGGCGTGCACGACTTTTCTTCCCTGCTTGCCTCCATTCGCCACAAGGCCCGCTCCATCGCCGAGATTGCCAAAGAGTACATGTCGCCGACAGCCTATAAGCTTTTCCTCGCTTTCATCTGGCTGACGCTGGTCTATGTGCTGACCGTGTTCACCGATCTGACCGCCACCACCTTTGTGGAAGACGGCGGCGTCGCTACATCATCGCTGTTGTTTATGGCGTTAGCGGTCGGTTTCGGGTTGTTCGTCTATCGGCTGAAATTATCGGTTCTCCGGTCATCTTTGATTTTTGTGCCTCTGGTTTTCCTTGCCGTTTGGCTCGGCCAGCAAATCCCGTTGTCCGCCGACAAAATCCCAAGCATTATCGGCGGCAATCCCGCCAAGACCTGGGACGTTGTCCTGATTCTCTATTGCTTCTTTGCCTCGACTTTGCCGGTTTGGATTCTATTGCAACCGCGGGACTACCTCTCGTCTTACCTGCTTTACACCTCCGTTTTGGGTGGATTTGTCGGAATTCTGTTCGGCGGCTTTGCCATGCAGTATCCGGCTTTTAGCGTCTGGTATGTGCCGCAACTGGGATCGTTGTTCCCTATTTTGTTCATCACCATCGCCTGTGGTGCTTGCTCCGGATTTCATTCCCTCGTCGCCTCCGGCACTTCCTCCAAGCAATTGAATAAAGAATCCGATGCCAAGACCGTCGGCTATGGCGCCATGCTGATTGAAGGCATCGTGGCGGTGATCGCCCTTTCTACCGTCGCCGTGCTGATCAAAGGCGATCCCTTGACCGCCAAAGCGCCGTTGATCATTTATGGCACCGGCATGAGCAAATTTCTGGGAGTCTTTGGCATCCCTTCGCAAATAGGCTTTTCTTTCGGCCTGCTGGCGCTATCGACTTTTATTTTGACGACATTGGACACCGCTACCCGGTTGAGCCGCTATATTTTCGAAGAATTCTTCAACCTCAAGGGCGCCGGCGCTCGTTATCTCTCTACCGCGGCCACACTGGTATTGCCCGCTGTCTTTGTGTTGATTACCCTCAAAGATCCACAAGGCAATCCGCTCCCGGCCTGGAAAGCCATCTGGCCGGTGTTTGGCGCGACCAACCAATTGTTAGCCGGACTGGCTTTGTTGGTGATCGCCGTGTGGCTGAAAAAGATCGGCAAAAAGACCGCCTTTGTGGTAGTTCCCATGCTGTTCATGGTAGTGATGACCGTTTGGGCTTTGGTGTTGTTGGTGCGTCAATTCGGCCTCACTACCGTTGGTATTATTTCAGCGGCATTATTGTTGCTGGCGGTGTTGTTGATCGTGGAAGCCGTCAAGGCCTGGCATAAGATGCTCGGCGGGCCTGCCGCCAGTCCGGTGGTTTCCGAGCTGCCGGTGGGAAGCAAGTAATCCAAACCGGTAGTAACTGCCCGCGATTGTACAAAGTATGTGGCACAGGGAGGCAGAGTGCTGAATTCGTTTTTGCGAAGCTGTGCAATTTTGCTGGGACTGCTCTTTTTTCTGACTCCGTTCCGGACAGTCTGGGCAGCAGATAGCCTCAAGGTGGGTGATTTAGCGCCCACCTTCATCCTGAAAGATTTGCGTGATCGCACGGTCTATTTGAGGGATTTTTGCGGAGAGCCACGCCGGCCGAGCGGCTCTCCCAATGCCCAAGTCGTCATCCTCAGCTTTTTTGCCACCTGGTGCCTTCCTTGCCAACAAGAAATTCCCATCCTGCAAAAGTTCTTCGCCGATTTCCAACAGGAACCCATCCAAGCACTGCTCATCGCCGTGGGAGAAAGCAAAGAGAAGGTGCAATCTTTTGTCTCTGCGAAAGGCATCTCTCTGCCGGTATTATTGGATAGCTTTGCCACCACCGCGAAAAATTACGGCGTGGCGGATAAAGCAGGGCGGGCCACTCTGCCGCAGCTTTTCATCATTGACCAAAAGGGATTCATTCAGCTTCATCAAATCGGTTTTGAGGAGAAGAATTCTCTGCGCGACCTGCTGGTAAGAGAGGTCGGCAAGCTGCTGAATTAGGGCGCTTAAAAATTGAGCAATTTCTAACTTGTCCCAGCTATAGTTTGGCAAATTCTTTCTTGACACAATATGTAGGAGAACTCTCCCAGTTCGACCACAATATATATTCCTGATCGGCGTCTGGAGACGCCTCCTACGGCTTGAATTCAAAATTTTGCCAAACTACTGTTGTCCCAGATTTACGGATTTATTAGAGTGGACTGAAATTCATTACAGTGCCTGATTAGATTTCCTTTTTCTCTGGGTTCGTATCGTGTAATGTCTCAGTCACAGAGGGAAAAGAGGCAATCTGGTTCCCAAACTCCAGTTTGGGAACCAGATTGCCTACACAAAATCTGAAGGAATACCTTATCATTCCGTTTTCCCTTGTGTCTGAAAAAGGGGCATGATGAGTGTGCCTATTTTCCCCAAAGCGAAAAAATTATGTTTGCTATTTAAGGATCATTTTAATAAAATCGACATAGAGAAACTGCATTTAAGAATTTAGGGACCGAAAATAACAATTGTGCCTTCGCGAGGTATAAAAATGAACGATGTATTGACGATTGCGGAAATTGAATCGCGATACAAGTCGGAATGGATACTGGTAGAGGATCCACTGACCGATGAATCGCTAAAAGTTTTAAGCGGCAAGGTGCATTGGCACAGCAAGGATCGAGACGAAGTTTATCGCAAGGCCGTGCAATTGCACCCCAAGAGGTTCGCTGTGCTCTATACGGGCGCCATCCCCAAAGATACGGCTATCGTGTTATGAATTTTTCTTTTGACCAGCATCAAGGGCTGATTATCGTTCGCGCTGAATTGCTAGGACCTTTGGGAAGTGCGGTGCTGCGGCTGGCGCTCGACACAGGCGCGACCGATACATTAATCAACGTAGGCTTGCTGATCGCAATCGGCTACGATCCAGCTCTTGTTCCTGAGCGCATGGAGATTACCACGGGCAGCGGAGTAGAATTTGTTCCTCGTATTACGCTGAGCAAAATAACGGTCTTAGGGCAGGATCGTACTGACTTTCCTATTCTCTGTCACACTTTGCCACCGAGCGCTGGTATTGACGGACTTCTCGGTCTTGATTTCTTTCGCACACAAACCCTCATCATTGATTTTCGCAGCGGCCAGATTACGCTTAGCTGAAAATCATACTCTGCCTCATTGAAGAATGAGATTATAATTGTCACGTACCTCGTCGGTACACGGCCAATTCGTGCTTTTGTTATCTGCGTTGATAGCATTTTCGCTCGATTGAGAGTTACAAGCAGATAGCGCAGAAAGGTTGTAACCGATCACGGGATGATAAGAGCCTGAGCAAAAAGTAAGCAAAAATAGAACACGGATA
>DYKH01000746.1 GCA_020722685.1 Caldithrix sp.
CTAAAGAGAATGGGCTTGATTATCGCTTTTAGAGAAGGTTCTGATAGGCTGGTCAAAGAGCTTCTCTAAAGAGAATGGGCTTGATTATCGCTTTTAGAGAAGGTTCTGATAGGCTGGTCAGTCTTTCACTCCATGGTCCATGACTTACAAATTTGTAAGGTTGGCGCAAATTACAAAGCAAATTACAAAAGTGTAAAGTCCACGCGCAGGGCTAGATGGTAAAGTCGGCGTAAGCCTAACGGCCTGCGGTTCAGCCGCACGCGGAGCGAGCGCAGCGAGCGGAGCGTGTCGGCTGGAACCGCCTGTTAGGCGGGCGTCTCTTTAGGTAATTGCGGTTGCCAGGGTTTTGCCGTATTCCACATCTCTTCAAATTGGTCAACAAAGTATTCATACCAATCCCCGTCTCTTTTGGGCATCAACTCAAAAGTCGGCGGTGTCTTAAAACCGCATTTGTGTGGGTAGATTTCAACAAATACTATCCCATTGTCTTGGTTTGTATTGAAACTGATGATTCCGAAAGATGGCGCATAGGACAAAAGGCGCATTGACAGATTTCCCGCTTTTTGGGAGTTGCCTTGCAATGTTTTGATTTCTTCCCAACTTCGGAACAAGTGTGCTATTTCTCGGAGAGTTGCGTCAAGCCTCACGCGGTAGTAGTCAGTATCATCAGGGGAGGGGCTTCTTTCTGCCCACATTTTGAGAGCCGTTGAGTCTGGATCAATAATCAGTATGCGTATCTTTGCCCCCACCTGTAACCGTTCACGCAAATTGCCAAACTGCTTGTTCACCGTTGATGTGAGCGTTACACCACATAGGTCAATTTGAGTCGCGCCTTGAACATATTGGTCAAGGCTCGGATGCTTTTGAAAGAAAGCGATTGCGGAAGGTCTTTCAGTGAAGCGGCTTTCCAAAAAGGAAAGTGAACGATTGACTGTTTCCTCAATGCTATTGAGTTTGCGATAGCGCTCAACAATCTCGGACGTAGCCAACAACGCTAAAACGCCCAAGATAGCCGTAAGTAGGTCATCAGTTGAAAGTGCCGTATGTGCTATCTCTTGGCGATAAATGATAAAGCCTGCAAACCCTATGGTCAATAAGACTGTCAGGTTGTCAATCAAAAACTCTGCTACGAGTTGAGGCCACTTTGGTCTATTCGGCATTTGTTTCTTCCCTTATGGCATCTTGGACAGATGAGAAGCCCGCCTAACGGCACCGAGCTCAGCCGCTGCGACCGAGGCGGCGAAGCCGCCGAGGGAGCAGTCGGCTGGAGCGAGTTGTTATGC
>DYKH01000747.1 GCA_020722685.1 Caldithrix sp.
CGTCGCAAAGATCAGGGGAAGAGGGTCTGGTTTGATTATAGTCGTCGGGATGTATTTGTGACGCATTACTATTTCTACATTTTGGACGAAAATTTTGGGCTGTTCTTCATCAAAGTTTGCACGTATTTTCCGTTTGATGTCAAAGTATGTTTCAATGGACATGAATGGGTCAAACAACAATTACGCAAAGGAGGCATCGGTTTTGAAGCATTGAGTAACGGTTTTCTGTCTTGTGAAGACCCTGTGCATTTGCAACAAATTTGTTACCAATTAAACGCAGAGAAGATTCAGGCGCTTTTCGACCATTGGGTCGAACAAATTCCCTGGCCGCTGAGTGTGGAACAACGTGCGGCAGGGTATTCACACTTGCTGAGTATCTGGCAAATGGAAGTCAGCCGGACACAGGTGTTTCGTGACCCTGAACAGGGGTGGGCTTTGGTCGAGCATTTGATTCGTGATAATCTCGACCTGGGCCGCCCGGAGCGGGTCAGCCTGATTTTTGAGCGCAAGGTAACCAAGGCAACTCCAAGCGAGTTCCATACGCGGGTCTTGCGAGCAGGCGTACAACCGACGATACGGATTCCCTACAAACATAGCGTTCTGAAGCAATACTTGAAAGACGGACGTGGCCTGCGAACTGAAATGATGTTCAACAACACACAAGATTTCGGTTTGACGCGCGGCTTGAAGAACTTCACCATCTTGTTTGACATGGGTCGCCACTTCAACAATCGTTTGCTTGAACAGGAGATGCTCAGCCAGGATTGTTTTGTGCCAATCCAAACCATTCAGGAGTTGGGGCAGTCCACGATGGAAAATGGACAAAGGGCTTCGGCTCTGCGCTTTGCGGACCGACGTGTCATGGCCTTGTTGGGCGCTTTGGCTGGGCAAAGCTATATCATCAAGCCGCTTGGGAATCACTCTTTGCGTCCTATTGTTGAACAACTCTTAGGCGCAACTTACTCCACAGCGCAAATGACATATGACCTGAGACGCTTGCGCTTGAAAAAACTAATTGAGCGCATTGAAAAATCCCATCGCTATCGCTTGACAGAGTTGGGCATCAAGGTCGTTACCTTTTTTACCAAACTATACCAGCGTCTATTCCGACCCGGCTTGGCGGCTTTGCCTTCAGACCAAATCTATCCTTCAGATCTGGCTCAGGCGCTTAACAAAGTATCCGAAGTAATCCAATCTTGGACCGAACAATCTGCTTTAGCGCTCTCGAATCCCTGAAAATCTTGCTCTGTTTGTAAAGAATCTGACGATTCAAGGATTTCAG
>DYKH01000748.1:0-1029 GCA_020722685.1 Caldithrix sp.
GTACATTAATGATGCACAAGCTCTTTTTTATACTGCCCGAGAAATAATTCGGGCTTCTATTTCAATAACAGCATTCTCTTCGTCTCCACAAAATTACCTGTTTGGAGACGATAGAGATACACCCCGCTCGGTAAGTTTGAGGCGTTGAATTCTACCTCGTAGGTACCGGGGAGTTTTTCTCCGTCTACAAGGACGGCAACTTCCCTCCCGAGCACATCGTATACAGTAAGCGTCACATACACACTACTTACTACCGTATACTTGATACTCGTAGTCGGGTTGAACGGATTCGGGTAGTTTTGAGAGAGAGAAAATTCCCGAGGAATGTTCTCTTCACCTTCAACTGCCGTGGTAAGTTGTACGGGCACTGTGTAAGAAGCTGTCGTGCCATCTACATCTATCGCAACCACTATTACTGTCACCTCTCCGCTCCACAATCCGGTCACGATCAGCGTATCCGACTCCAAGATTGACACCGTGCAGATTGCCGGATTCGAGCTCGAAGCGGTGAACACCAGGGTCCCCATATTACCGGCAAACAGCGGCGGGTTGGTAAGAGAGTGTTTGAATACTGGAAACGCATTGGTGAGTATCGGGATCGAAAAGGGGTTCGCTACCGTCAATGCCAGTCTGGTAGTGAACCTTCTCACCTCAGACCATGCGCTCGTGCCCGAGGCGTTTGTCGCGCTCACCCACCAGTAGTAGGTGTTGGGTGAGAGGTTGGTTTGGTAACTCGTGCCGGTTAATCCAGTTTGATTGATAAGCGAAGAGTCCCAGCTTATGCCCGACACCACCACCTGCAGATTGTAGCTTGTGGCATTCGCCGCGGGATTCCAAACCAACAAGGGACTGCTGGTGCTGGAGAATCCGTCTGCAGGACTCGAGAGCGTTGGAATGTCGGGAAGAGGAGCGATGGTGAAACTTCGTACATTTGTCCATGCGCTCGTGCCCGAGGCGTTTGTCGCGCTCACCCGCCAGTAGTAGGTGTTGGGTGAGAGGTTGGTTTGGTAACTCGTGCCGGTTAATCCA
>DYKH01000748.1:1129-1281 GCA_020722685.1 Caldithrix sp.
GTTTGATTGATAAGCGGAGAGTCCCAGCTTATGCCCGACACCACCACCTGCAGATTGTAGCTTGTGGCATTTGCCGCGGGATTCCATACCAACAAGGGACTGGCTGTCGAAGACGACCCATTTGCCGGACTTGAGAGTACAGGAATGTCGGG
>DYKH01000203.1 GCA_020722685.1 Caldithrix sp.
TCTTTGCGAGCTTTGCGGTTTATCTTTTGACCTTGACTATAGAATCATCTCCAGGCTAGGATGATTTCTATGTCAAGCTTTAAAATGAGCCAGCGATAAAGCCATCGTAGATACCCTAATAGGAACTCGTTTTCCGGATGAACCGCCTTTGTGCTATGCTTCAGGGACCAGCACCACTTTGCCGATGATCTCACCGCGTTCCAAAGCGTCCAAGCCCTCTTGAAATTTCTGCAAAGGGAGGGTCCGGTCGACCACGGTATGGATTACTCGGCGAGAGACCAAATCGACAGCTTCATGCAGGTCGTTCAGAGTGGCCCCAACCGAGCCGACGACCTTTTGTTCAAAGACCACGAGCTGAATGGGATGTACGGTGAAAGAATCTTGCGAATAGCCGATGAAGACCAACCGTCCCCGCCGGCCCAACGCCGCAGAAGCTTCCTTCATGGTCTGCCCGTTGCCGACGCATTCAAAGACAACGTCCGCGCCGGCACCGCCGGTGATCTGGCGAATGCGTTGCGAGGCAGGTTTGTCTTCCGTCGCATTCACCAAAAACTCGGCGCCGAGGCTTTGAGCTTTGTCCAATTTGGCCTTAGTTCGGCTGACCGCGATCACTCGGGCACCTTTGGCTCGAGCAAGCTGAACCAGTCCCAGACCAACGCCGCCGACGCCGTAAATGACCGCCCATTCGCCAAATTGCAGTTCCGCAATCTTGGCCGCATGCACGGCAGTGGTTACTCCGCAGCCAATCGGCGCGGCTTCTTCATCGCTGATACTGTCAGGCAGTTTCACCGCATTTCGCGCCGGAACGGCGATATATTCGGCGTAGCCGCCGTCGGAAATGAAACCGTATTCGGCACGCAAACTCGGACAAAGCTGCTCATCGCCCGCTCGGCAGTAGGAGCACTGGCCGCAGCCAACATAGTAGTAGACGATGACGCGCTCACCAATTCTCCCCTCGGCGACGTTCTCTCCCACTTGTTCGATCACGCCGACGATCTCGTGACCCAGAGTCATCGGCGCGACACCCAGATTGAGCAATCCGCTTTTGAAATGCAGTTCCGTGTGACACATGGCGGATGCTTTGATACGAACCAGCACTTCTCCCTTTTGCGGTTCAGGCTGATCTATCCTCTCCAATCGAAACTCTTTTTGAGGACCGAAATATCTGACTGCTTTCATCACCTACCTCCATGAAAATATTTGTAAGCATCATTGCACGTGAAAAACGTAAGGATTCGTGTGAATAGGAGAATGCCTCTCCTTGTGACCAACGGCCATCGCGGATTCCGCCTTTTGCCGAGCGGCTTACTTTGCCGGAGGAATGTCAATATCGGCACTGGTCGCTTCTCCTTTTCTGTGCGATCTGTGGGAAAATCGCAGAAAAGCGTTTAGACATTCTCCATAAAGTAGTACCCCAGCATGTGGCATATAATCAAATGAGCGTCTTCGATTCGACCCATGTGTGATTCAGGGACATGAATATTAAGATCGGCCATTGGCCCCAGCTTGCCGCCCTCTTTGCCAGTGAGCGCGATGGTTCGACAGCCGAGGGTGCGGGCGTATTCCACAGCATGCAGCACGTTGGGGGAATTGCCGGAGCCGCTGATAGCGATGACAAGATCATTCTTGCGGGCAAAATTTTTCAACTGCTCGACAAATATTTGATCATAGCCGACGTCATTGGCATAGGCGGTCAGGACCGGAGTGTTGTCGGTCAGCGCCATGATGCGGAACCGCCGGTCCCTGTTATAGCTGGCGCCTTTGAGCAGGTCGCAGACGAAATGAGAAGAGGTGGCCGCGCTGCCGCCGTTGCCGCAGACGAAAGTTTGCCGTCCGGCATCGCGCGCCTGCCGCAGCCACTCGGCGGCCTGGGCAACCTTTTGGAGGTCAATCTGCCCGATGGTTTCGAGCAAACGGTCTTTGTATTGGGAAAAGTAGTTCTTCGTAGTCATTCACCAAAGTCCTAATAGTAAGCGAGGGCGAATTCGTCGTAGGAGGTCGGGGTGAGAGCCACATTGGATTGTATTCGGCGTCTGGAGACCCCTCCTGCGACGAACGAGGAATTCTAACCTTAATTGAGTTCCCAACTCTGTCAGAGTTTCCTCACCATTATGCCACTTCCAATGCCTTACTCAACGCAAGGGCGCCGTAGAGAACACTATCATCGCCCAAGGCGGCGGGAACGACATCGATGCGGGCCTGCGACCAACTGGTGATCTGCCGCCGCAATTCCTGACGCAACGGCACAAACAGCCGGTCGCCGGCCTTGCTCATGCCGCCGCCAATCACGATCCGCGCCGGATTGATTAACATGATGCACGCCTTCAGGCCCAGCGCCAAATCCACCACATAGCGCTCTACGAAATCAGGGTTCTGCAAAAGCTTTTCTGCGGGCATGCCGTTATCTTTTTCCAGCCAAAGACCGCTGCAGATGCGCTCATAACAGCCCTTGGCGCCGCACAGACAGTCCGGCCCATCGGGACGAATGGTCAAATGGCCGATCTCTCCGGCGTATGAATCGGCACCGTGATGGACGCGGCCATTGAGGATGATGCCGCCGCCAATGCCGGTGGAAAGAGTCATATAGAAGAGCGGATCGTAACCAATGCCGGCGCCATAATAGGCCTCGCCGAGGCCGCCGACATTCGCATCATTGTCCATGATGGCCGGGATTTTTAGCTCCGCTTCGATGAAATCCGATAGAGTAAAGTCCTTCCAACCGCCGACGTGGGTGGAGAGGGCGATTTTCTGCTGTTCAAATTTCACCGGCCCGCCAAACCCGATGCCGCAGCGGGTGAAGGGAATTTTCTCCCGCCATTCACGGGCGATGGAGACAATCTGTTCGAGCATCCAATCCCGACCGCCTTCTTTGTCAGTCCTTCGCGATTCCCGCAGAACCATTTCGTCGTTTTCAAAAGCCGCCAAAGTGAATTTGGTGCCGCCGATGTCGATGGCTAAGGTGTGCATTGAGGTTCATCCTTCTTATGTTGATTGTGCAGAGCAAACAAGCTGACCTTTTGTAGTGGGTTGGGTTGCCGAGCGGTCAGCACTGGCAGCGGTCAAGTTCACTGGAATCTACAGTTCATCCGCAGCGCTGATCTCGCGCAGGTGACAGATTTCGCCCCAAGTTACTAGCTTCCATTGGTCGTTTTCAACGTGGAAGCAATTGATCCCGGCGTTGAAAAGCTTGATGGTCACTCGGCTTGTCAGGGGCAGACCAAAGGCGAGGCGAACCAGATCGATGAGTACCCCGCCGTGGGTGACGACGAGCACGCGGTCGTCAGGGTGACGACGGGTGATTTCTTTGAGGCACGCGACGGAGCGTTGGTACTTTTGTCGCCGGCTCTCGCCCTCTGGGATGACATAATCCGGGTCGCCGCCGAGAAACCGGGAATACACTTCCGGAAAACGTTGCAGGGCTTCTTCTTTGGTAAAGCCCTGCAAGATGCCCAAGTGTCTTTCCCGCAATTGATTGTCGGAGATGATATCGCAACCGATTATGCCAGCAATGTATTGGGCGGTTTGATACGCACGCTTCAAGTCACTGCTGTAGAGCGCCGCAAAGGAATCGCCTGCCAGCCGGGCGGCAATGGCCTGCGATTGGCGAATTCCTTTAGCGTTCAGCTCAACATCTTCATGTCCCTGCATGCGGCCCTCGGCGTTCCAGTCGGTTTCGCCGTGCCGCACAACGACAAGCTCGGTCACGATGGTGCGCTCCTTAACTTGGCAAAACTCCGGAGGATGGCATTTTGCTTATGGTCCCTTCAATTGTGGTTTGGAATTGATCACCTGGGAAAAGGCATCCATAATTCTTTGCATCTGCCGGAAGAAATTGGCGTGACGAATATACAAAGCGGAAACGATCTCTACAAACAATTTGTCGGCACTGGGTGGAAAAGAGGCTCAATCGAGCAGCAAGCAGATTCAATCTATGCAGCAGGTCTATTTGCCGCTGCCTTTTTTCTCCTTGATTATCTTTAACAATTTTGCTAATCTAAAGCGAGGGCGCCAATGAATGGACTCAAAAAGAAGGAACCAGCGTCGATGAGGAAGGTAAAGTGGGGTCTGATTGGCTGTGGCGACATTGCCCAAAAGCGCGTTGCTCCGGCTCTGCGCGATTTGGACAATTGCGAGCTGGTGGCGGTCAATCGCGCTCAGTTTCGGTTGGCCGAAGCTTTCGCGAGACGCTTTGGCGTTGGCAAGTGGTATGCCGACTGGCAGGAGCTCATCGTCGACCCGGAGATTGAGGCGGTCTACGTGGCCACGCCGGTATATCTTCACGCGGAACAGACGATTGCTGCCGCAGAGGCCGGCAAGCACGTGCTGTGCGAAAAGCCGATGGGCTTGACCGTCTCCGAATGTGATCGCATGATTGCGGCTTGCCAGGCGAATGCCGTCAAATTGGCCATCGCCTATTATCGACACTTTTATCCGATCATCGAGCGCTGCAAGGAAATCATTACCGCAGGTGAAATCGGTCAAATGATTCTGGTGCAGGTCAATGCCTTTGAGTACTTCGATCTTCCAATCGATCATCCGCGCTATTGGTTTCTGAGAAAGGACCTGGCGGGTGGCGGCCCCATGTTCGATTTCGGCTGCCATCGCATTGAGGTTTTGCTGAATCTGTTTGGACCGATTAAGCGCACCTTGGGTGTGACGTGTAACGTCTTGTTCGAGCGGGAGGTGGAAGATACTGCCACGGCGCTGTTTCAGTTTCAGCGTGGCGGACGCGGCATTCTAACTGTCAGCCACGCAGCTTTTGAGTTCCAGGATACCTTGGATATCTTTGGCAGTCTCGGCAGCTTGCACATTCCTGTGTTGAACCAGAGCTCCCTCATCGTGAAAACCGCCAACGGTGAGCGCCAAGAAGAGCACCCGGGGCATACAAATCTCCACGCTCCTTTGATTGAGGATTTTGCTCAAGCGATTTTACAGGATCGCGAGCCAAAAGTGAGCGGTCACCTTGGGCGTGAGGTAGCAAAAATCGAAGAAGAAATTTATCGTACTTTGTGATCGAGCGCAGGGCAAGGAAGCACAAGATCAAGCTTCTCGCGCAGAGCGCAAGTTCGCGGGCGTTGTTTATCCAGGTTGCCGCGATGAACCGGAGTTTTCTCCGGTCAAATCGATTCTTTTCTTGCGCAATACCGAACCGTGCGGGTGACACCCAACTAAAGGGTGGTGTTCATAACAGGAGGCTTTCATTGGCACCGGGTCTGAATGGGGCAAAGCGAAGAAAGCCATATCGATTCGTCGCGGCGGCAAGCAAGGGTGTCCACCACAATTCAAAATTTTCCTCACATCTCTCATGCAACGAGCGGAGGTAGAATGGCTATCTTAGAAGTCGATCAGGTCAGCAAATCTTTCGGAGAAGTTCAAGCGGTGAATCAGCTAAGCTTTGCCATCGGGGATGGACAAATTTTTGGACTCTTGGGGCCCAACGGCGCCGGCAAAACCACCACTATTCGCATGATCATGGGCGTACTCATGCCGGACAGCGGCTCGATTAGCATTTTTGGTGAGCCGTATTCTATCGACGCCGGCGATGCCATTGGATTTTTGCCTGAAGAGCGCGGGCTGTACAAAAAAATGAAGGTGATCGACACTCTGACTTTTTTTGCCGAACTCAAAGGGGTTCCGCGAAAGGACTCGCTCAAGCCGGCGGATGAATGGCTGGAAAAGTTCGATCTGGCCGAATGGCGGGACAAAAAGGTAGAGGAGCTTTCCAAAGGCATGCAGCAAAAGCTGCAATTCATTTGCACGATCCTGCATCGCCCCAAGCTCATCATCCTCGATGAGCCGTTTACCGGACTCGATCCCATCAATACCAATCTGCTTAAGGACGTGATGCTGGAATTGAGGCAAAACGGCACGACCATCATCTTTTCCACGCACCTCATGGAACAGGTAGAAAAGCTATGCGAATCCATTTGCTTGATCAATCGCGGCAAAAGCGTGCTGAGCGGTTCGCTGGCGGCCATCAAGGCGCAATTTGGTCGCAATCGGGTGCGCTTAGGCTATGACGGCGCCGCAGAGTTTTTGCACGACCGCGCCCTGGTGTCGTCTTTTGATGATTACGGCCAGTACGTGGAAATTCGCGCGGCGGAGAACGTATCGCCGCAACAGATTTTAGCAAAGGCCGTTGAGCAGGTGACCGTCCAGAGTTTTGAGGTGGCGGAACCCTCTCTCAATGAAATTTTTATCAGCGTCGTAAAAAATTAGAGAGGCGCATCGTGGACAAGACTTTATCTCTCATCAAGCGCGAATACCTCATACGGGTGAAAACCAAAGGCTTTTTGTTGGGAACTTTGTTGATGCCGGTACTCATTTTAGTGATGACGTTCTTAGGTCCGATTATGGCCAAGATAAACGAAAAGGTTAGGAAAACTACTACTGTTGCTGTCGTTGATTTTTCCGGGCAAGTCTTTGAGCCTATCAAGGCTTCGCTTTCTTTGCAAAAACGTACCAGTCAAGGCTTGCCCTTATACAAAATATTACGGGTCGGGGCGAAGCCAGAGGAGCTTGCCGCAGTCAAGGATAGCCTGAGCAAGGAGGTAATAGAGGGGAAGCTGAACGCTTTCTTAATCATCCCTGCCGAGATACTGGAGAAGAACCAATTCGAAGTGCATAGTAAAAACGTCAGCAATTTCGCGTTCAATCAGGTCATGGAGGACGCCATTTCCAGCGCGGTTATCAAAGCGCGATTACAGCGGAGCGGCTTGGATGCGGATCTGGTGCACAAGCTAAACCGACGGGCCGACGCCAAGACTTTCAAAGTTGGCGAGGAGGGAAGTAAAGAGGAAAGCGGCGTGGTGGCTTTTGCTTTGAGCTATGCCATGGTTTTTATCATGTACATGGCCTTGATATTCTATGGCACCTTTGTCATGCGCGGCGTCATCGAGGATAAAAGCTCGCGGGTGGTGGAGGTGATCGTCTCTTCGGTCAAGCCGCATCAGCTTATGGCGGGAAAGATCATCGGCATCGGCGCGGCCGGACTCACGCAGTTGGTCATTTGGGCTATCGTCGCGGCGCTGGTGTCCACCTACGGCTTGGTCATGGCCAAGCAATTCGCTCCGGCGGTGGATAAGATCGCCATTCCATCGGTGTCCGTTTGGATTTATGTTGCATTCGTCAGCTTTTTTGTCTTGGGCTATTTTCTCTATGCCACTCTGTATGCAGCTATGGGCAGTTTGGCAAACGCCGAGAGCGAAATGCAAAGCATTCAATGGCCGGTGGTCATTCTTCTGATTATTGCTTTCATGCTCATGTTTGCCATCATGAACAGTCCTGAGAGCCCGTTGGCAGTGGTGCTGTCGCTCATCCCCTTCTTTGCGCCGATTCTGATGTTTTTTCGCATCTCCGTCAATGCCGCTCCTTCAAGTCAGGTGCTGTTGAGCATAGTCCTGCTGGCAGCGACTATTTGGGGACTCATCTGGGTTGCCGGAAGAATTTTCCGGATCGGTATTTTGATGTACGGCAAGCGGCCAACTCTGCCGGAAGTGATGAAGTGGATTCGGTATTAGCCGGCCATCATCTGTAGCGGATTCTGCTGCTTTGGCGCTAAGCGCATTGTGCAGAGCGCATAGCTGTTTTGCTGGGGCGTCGTTTGATGACGCCCCTGCTTCCAATATCCGTCCGCCAAGGTGTTCCTACATTGTATGGTCGATCAAGAAATTCAAAGAGCGATCAAGGGACTTTTGCTTAGGGTCGAAGAAGAAGAGGTGCGAATATTCTATGCCTGCGAATGCGGAAGCCGGGCCTGGGGTTTTCCGTCGCAGGATAGCGATTATGATCTAAGGTTCCTGTACCTGCGCGAGCCCAACGGGTATCTGCAAATCGACGAAGGGCGGGATGTCATTGAGCGCCCACTGGCCTGTTCAATCGATCTGCCTGGTTGGGATACCAAAAAGGCGCTAAGGCTGATCCGAAAATCGGACCCGCCTTTGCTGGAGTGGCTGCAATCCCCCACCGTTTGTGGATAAGAAGATGAGGTCGTTCGCAAGCTTCGTTCCTTGCTGCCCGAATGCTATTCGCCGGTCTCGTGTTTCAATCTGGTTACCACGGTCTCCGTGGTAAGCTCCTTGCAGACGCTCCGCGTCGTGTCGTCAATAAGATTGCACAATTGCAGATAACATTAAAACCCCCAATTGCCCCAAGACGACGCAGAGCGTCGCAAAAGGGTTCCCACGAAAATCGTGGGAACCAGATGAATCGATGAGGAGGTGGTGCGCACGATGCGGGGTTGGCCGCACTCGGGATTCAGCATCGACAACTCGGTGCGGATTACCGCAGACGATACGGAGGG
>DYKH01000038.1 GCA_020722685.1 Caldithrix sp.
TCGTACTCGCGCGCTCTATCAAAATCCTCTATTGACTGATTGTCCTGATGTAAGTGCATGCTTGGCAGTTACAGCAATTGCCGAACGTCCGTCACCTTTCCGGTCACAGCCGCCGCTGCCGCCGTCAGCGGACTGGCTAAAAACGTTCGCCCGCCTTTTCCTTGCCGGCCCTCGAAATTCCGATTGCTAGTGCTGACAGCGTACTGGCCCGGCCGCAATTCATCGCCGTTCATGGCGATGCACATGCTGCAGCCCGATTCCCGCCACTCGGCGCCGGCTTGCTTAAAGACTTTGTCCAATCCTTCCGCCTCCGCCTCTCTCTTGATGGCCTGTGATCCAGGCACCACCATCACCCGCGTGTTGGCGGCCACTTTGCGTCCGCGCAGGATCTGCGCCGCTACCCGTAAGTCGGTTAGGCGAGAATTGGTGCAACTGCCGATAAAAACCACATCAACGGGGTGCCCCAACAAAGGTCTTCCGGCTGCCAGACCCATGTACTTGAGTGCTTTTTCCAGCGCCTGTCGTTTGGACATCTCAGAGAAAGATGAGGGCTGCGGAATGATCCCATCAATCGGCATACCCATGCCGGGATGGGTGCCGAAGGTGATCATCGGCTTGAGCGATGCGGCGTTCAGTGTGACGGTTGCATCGAATGCTGCGCCCGGGTCCGATGGCAATTGCCGCCAGCGCCGCAGAGCCTCGTCCCAGGCTTGGTTCTTGGGAGCAAATTTTCGACCGGCAAGATATTGAAAAGTGATGTCGTCCGGGGCGATCATTCCTGCGCGCGCTCCCGCTTCGATGCTCATGTTGCAGATGGTCATACGCGCTTCCATGTCCAACGCCCGGATGGTGCTGCCGCTGTATTCGATCACATGGCCGGTGCCGCCGTCCACGCCGATTTTGGCGATGAGAGCCAGGATGATGTCTTTTGCCGTCACGCCCGGCTGCAACTGGCCGTCGATTTGCACTTGCATGGTTTTGGGCTTGCTCTGCAGCAGCGTTTGCGTAGCCAAGACGTGTTCCACCTCGCTGGTGCCGATGCCGAATGCCAGCGCCCCGAAAGCGCCATGGGTGCTGGTGTGGCTGTCGCCGCAAACGATGGTCATGCCCGGCTGGGTATAGCCCAGTTCAGGTCCGATGACGTGGACGATGCCGCGCGTCGATTCCCGATAGCCATGCAGAGGAATGCCAAACTCCGCGCAATTTTTCTCCAACTGTGATATTTGCGCGGCGGCCAGCGGGTCAGCGATGGGCAAGGACGGATCAGTGGTTGGAATTGAGTGATCCATGGTTGCCACCGATTGCGCAGGACGGCGGACCTTCAGGCCTTTTTCCCGCAATCCCTGAAAGGCTTGCGGCGAGGTGACCTCGTGCAGCAAATGCAGATCAATGTATAGAATGCTGGGAGCATCCGGCTGCGAGACGACCAGATGTTCCTTCCAAATTTTATCGAACATTGTTTTCGCGGATCGACTCATGCTTGGATTATTTCCTTTCATTCTTCTATCGTGGCAAACGAGGCTTGACGACGCTTGACAATTCTTGACTACCCTTGGCGAATGTCTGACCAGCCTTTCCCTACCGTTTGACCACTGTTTGACGATTCTTGACCCCGCTTGACAACTCTTGACCACACTTGACAATTCTTAGATTTTCATAACGGCGCCCGTATTCGCCGAGGTGACGAATTCGACGTAGCGCGCCAGCCAACCTCGCTTGAGCTTGGATTGAAAAGGAGGTAATGCGGATAACCTGCGGTCGATTTCCTCCTGACTCAGATCGACGTTCAGACTTCGTTCGTAAAGATTGATGTGAATCGTGTCGCCCTCTCGCAGCGCGGCAATGGGGCCCTTGGCCGCGGCTTCGGGGCTGACGTGTCCGATACAAGCTCCGCGCGTGCCGCCGGAAAATCGTCCGTCGGTGATCAAAGCCACCGAGTCCCCTAAGCCAATGCCCATGATGGCCGAGGTGGGAGAGAGCATCTCCGGCATTCCCGGCGCGCCTTTGGGACCTTCATAGCGGATGACAACAACATCGCCGCGTTGAATCATTCCGTTGTTGATAGCTGCGATACAATCCTCCTCACTGTCGAAAACGCGGGCGGGACCAGAATGGCGCCACATCTTTTCCTCTACCCCTCCGGTCTTGATAACAGCGCCCAGGGGCGCGAGATTTCCATACAGGACGGCGAGACCGCCGCGCTGTGAATAGGGATTTTCCAGAGATCGAATGACTTGGGTATCCAGGCTTTTTGTGCCGAGGATATTTTGCCCTAAAGTCTTGCCATTTACCGTTGGTCGGTCCAGATCCAGCAGATCGGGAATTTTTGCCAGCTCTGCCAAAATTGCGGATATGCCGCCGGCGCGATCAACGTCCTCCATGTGTACGGTGCGCGAAGATGGCGCCACTTTGCACAGATACGGCACCCGGTCGGCCAAGGCGTTGATCTCCTGCAAGTCCAGCTCCACGCCGGCTTCATGGGCAATGGCGAAGGTGTGTAGAATTGTATTGGTGGATCCGCCCATGGCCATGTCCAGAGCAAAGGCGTTGCGAAAAGTTCCTTTGCTTAGAATGTCAGAAGGCTTGACGTCCCGGCGAACCAAATCCAAAATGCAGCGGCCGACCTGCTCGATGAGATCGTTGCGCCGGGGATCGACGGCCAAGATAGTGCCGTTGCCTGGCAAGGCCATGCCCAGGGCTTCCATGAGGCAATTCATACTGTTGGCGGTGAACATGCCCGAGCAACTGCCGCAGGAGGGACAGGCGTTGTCCTCCAAGTCCTTCAATTCCGCTGCGTCGATCAAGCCGGCCTTTAGCTTGCCGACGCCTTCAAAGACGGTGATCAAATCGATGGTCTCGCCCTTGGCGCTCACTCCGGCTTTCATCGGCCCGCCGGAGATGAAGATGGTCGGAATATCCAATCGCGCCGCTGCCATCAGCATTCCGGGAACGATCTTGTCGCAGTTCGGGATACATACCAAGCCGTCCAGACAATGGGCCATGGCGACCGTCTCGACGCTATCGGCAATCAGCTCACGTGAAGGCAGGCTGTAGTTCATGCCCAAATGCCCCATGGCAATGCCGTCGTCCACCCCAATGGTATTGAATTCGAACGGCACGCCGCCGGCCTTGCGTATGGATTCTTTGACCCGCCGGCCGTACTCCTGCAAGTGCACGTGACCGGGTATCAAGTCGATGTAAGAATTACACACGCCGATGAACGGCTTGCTAAAATCTTCGTCTTTCAGGCCGGTGGCCTTGAGCAGGCTTTTGTGCGGCGCTCTTTCGATTCCTTTTTTGATGGTGTCTGATCTCATATCGTGTTTCCTAAAATGTTTGTTTTTCGACGTACGGATTAGAATATGTTTTGCCTTCCTACCCTTGACCTTCAAGAGTAGGAGTTAGCTACGAGAAATATCGGTCAGAGTAGGGGGTTGGGAATTAAATGAGTAGGAGTAGCTGAATTATGATGAGCAAGCTGATTATAGCAGCAGCGGTGGGACGAGTATTATCAAGCTCCCCTAAGATAGTGAATGGGTGTTTCAGGAGCACAAGACGACCCAGGTTGCTCGATGACGCGGAAGCAAGAGATATGGCCTTTTTTATGTTTGTTTGGAGCATCCTTGATTGTCACAATTCAATTGAATCGGTTTTTGAGCATGCCTAAGATTTTTCCTCTTGGCAAAGATAAAATAAAATACTTTTTATCCAAGCTTTTTTTGTGAGGCAACACGACCTGCCAAGAGCCGAAATAAGAGTTGATTTTCTGGCTAAATTTTGTTAAATAGGCCGGAAAATATTCCTTATCGCAAAGCGACTTATGCTGGCATCGGACTGGAAATATCTCGGAGTTTTTTTCTTTGCGCTTTGCACGTTGATACTTGCCGCCGAATGGATCAGGAAGTCGCTGCATTGGCCCGCAGAGACGTGCAGAAAGTCGGTGCATCTTCTGACCGGGCTATTGGTCGCAACCACGCCGTTTTTGCTGCGTTCCAAGTGGCCCATGGTCATCTTGGGCGCCTTGTTCGCCCTAATAAATTACCTCGCCATCAAGCGCGGTCTTCTTCAAGGCATGCATGACGCGCGGCGCCGGTCGTATGGCACGGTTTTCTATCCCATTTCCTTCGTCCTTTTGGTTCTGTTACTTTGGGATCATAATCGACTTGTCTTGGTAACGGCTATGTTGATACTGGCCATCGCTGATACGCTGGCGGCCACTGTCGGCCAACATGCAAAACGGCCCATAGCTTACCACCTCGGCAGCGAGGCAAAAACGCTGCAAGGATCAGCCGCCATGGCGGTGACGACATTTTTGATTGTCGTCGTAAGTTTGTTCGGTTTTCGCAAGCTTTACCCACTCGAAATCGGGATTCTCTATGCGTCCTGGACCGGATTAGTCGTCGCGCTTATTGCCACGGCTTCTGAAGCCATCTCTTTCAAAGGCTCTGATAATCTCACCATTCCCTTGGCAGCAGCCTTTTCTTTACATTATATGCTCTCGCATTCCACTGCCGATGCCGCCATATTTAGCCTCGGCATGGGATTGGCATTGCTGATTGCAGTTGTTTCCTACCAGGTGAGATTTCTCGATGGCAGCGGCGCTGTGGCGACGTTTCTCTTGGGAACCGTCGTGTTTGGATTGGGCCGGTGGTCGTTCAGTATACCCATGCTGACTTTCTTTGTCTTGTCAAGCCTGCTTTCCAAAATGGGCAGGAAGAGAAAAGCAAAAGCCGAGACCCTGTTCGAGAAGGGTGGGCGCCGTGATGTTTGGCAGGTACTTGCCAATGGTGGCCTCGCGGGGGTCATCCTGCTCGTTTGGCATTTTTATCCTGCGGATTTGTTTTACCTGCTCTTTTTAGGCGCTTTGGCCGGCGTCACTGCGGATACCTGGGCGACCGAAATAGGCATCCTGTCCAAATCTGCGCCAAGGTCGCTTCTAAATTGGAAGGTCGTTCCCATAGGCACCTCCGGGGGCGTGTCGCTGTTGGGAACGATGGGCGCCGCACTCGGGTCTTTAGTGTTGGGGGCCGCCGGCGCACTGTCCAGTCCGCATTCATCAACGCAGCTCATAGGCAGCAGGGAAATTTTGCTTGTTTTGGTATCCGGCTTTTTGGCCAGTTTCATTGACAGCCTGTTAGGAGCATCCTTTCAAGCTCAGTTTTGCTGCCCACAGTGTGGCAAGCTCACGGAAAAGGTAGATCACTGCGCTGGAATGCCGACAAGATTCGTACGCGGCCTCAAGTGGATGAACAATGACGTGGTGAATGGGATTTGTGGCCTCAGCGGAGTGGCATTCGCCTGGCTGGGATGGCGCTTTTGGCTTTGAGGTCGCGGAGGGGTTTTAGTTAATCTTTCAGACTTGTTGTCCAATGCAATAGAAGTACCTACAACAATTCGCAACTTAACCAGGAGGAACGATGACTACGATTGTAGATGTATTTGCAAGGGAAATTTTGGATTCGCGTGGAAATCCGACTGTTGAGGTGGATGTGGCCTTGGAAGGCGGTAGTGTGGGACGCGCTGCGATCCCCTCCGGCGCTTCCACCGGCGAGCACGAAGCCGTCGAGCTACGGGATGGCGACTCCGCGCGATATTTGGGCAAGGGGGTACAAAAAGCCGTCGAAAACGTGAATGAAGTTATCGCCGGGGAAATCATCGGTGAAGATGCCACCGAGCAGGTCATGATCGACAAAATATTGCTGGAATTGGACGGTACTCCCAACAAAGCAAAACTCGGCGCCAATGCGATTCTGGGCGTATCGCTGGCCACCTGTAAAGCGGCCGCGGAGGCCTTTGGCTTGCCCCTTTATCAGTACATCGGCGGTACGAATGCCAAAACGCTCCCGGTTCCGATGATGAATATTCTGAACGGCGGCAAACACGCCGACAATAATGTGGATCTGCAAGAATTCATGATCATGCCGGCCGGTGCTGCTAATTTTGCCGAAGCGCTGCGCATAGGCGTTGAGGTGTTCCACAATCTAAAGTCCGTCTTAAAGAAGAAAGGCTACAACACCGCGGTCGGCGATGAAGGCGGATTTGCCCCGGACTTGAAATCCAACGAGGAAGCTTTGCAGGTTATTATGGATGCCATCGCCAAAGCGGGCTACAAGGCAGGCGAACAGGTTTTCATCGCCTTGGATCCCGCTGCCAGCGAATTCTTCAGTAAAGAAAAGCAGAAATACATTCTCGCATCCGAGAACAAAGAACTCACACCGGCTGAGATGGTGGAATATTATGCCGACTTGGTGAAAAAGTACCCCATCGCGTCCATCGAGGATGGTTTGGGCGAAGACGATTGGGACGGATGGAAGCTGATGACGGACAAGCTGGGCAGCAAGATCCAGCTTGTTGGCGATGATCTGTTTGTAACGAATACTGCGCGGCTCAAGAAGGGTATCGACCTGGGTGTGTGCAATTCCATTCTCATCAAGCTGAATCAAATCGGCACGCTCACCGAAACCTTGGATGCCATCGAAATGGCGAAAACGGCGGCATATACGGCGGTCGTTTCCCACCGATCCGGCGAGACCGAAGACAGCACCATTGCCGACGTGGTGGTAGCGACGAACGCCGGCCAAATCAAAACAGGCTCCGCCTGCCGTACCGATCGCATTTGCAAGTACAACCAATTGCTGCGCATCGAAGAGAATCTGGGTGAAACGGCTCGTTTCGCCGGATTGTCCGTCATAAAGCGGAAATAGATGAGCCTACCGCCTCAAGACGACGCCTTCGTCTTGAGGCTCTTGGGTAGGTGCTTGACCCGAAGAGTCAACCACCTTGCTGAGACAATGATGAGGTGTCGCTGTTCGGGATGGCATTCGACAACTCACATCGTTCTTTAGCGAATGAAAATCGGAATCACGCATTAACTGGGGTAGGCAGCATGAAGACAAAACGCTTGAAACAATTCCTGGGTCGAATCCGGTGGACGCGCAAAAAGCTGTGGATCATCGGCGGCATCATGTTTTTGTACCTATTCGTCATTGGCCGGGCTGGCTTTTATACGCAGATTAGGTTGTGGATGGACGGCCGTAAGCTGCGGCAGCAAATAATCCAGGAGACGCAGCGCCAAGAGTTTTTGCAGAAAGAGGTCGAGGATTTCAGCAATAATATGGCTCGGATTGAATTGGAAGCGCGCCAAGAATTCGGTATGAGCGCACGGGACGAAATCGTCATCAAAGTCCGGTGATGGAGTCTTACAAGCGTCGCAAGTCAGAAATTCGTAAAAAGGCTGGGTAATTCTTCGAACGTAATGCCTGCACCAAGAGGAGAACACAAGGTAGAGAATCGACAGCAGACATCCTCCACCGGCTCATGGACCTGCCATTGCGCATGCTTGCGTAGATGGCATTTTTGTTTGCGGCAATAGCCGTAGGGAACCATTAATGTGAAAACTGCGGTTGAAAAGACTGGTAAGAAACATACTCCTCTCTGGCCTAACCCTTGTGGAATTGCATTCGGCGAGGATTGGCCTTGCACAAATAGGTTACCAACCTTTTGGCCCGCAAATGCCGTCTCGGTCGCTGCGGGAGGGATTTCGCCAAGAGTTCAATACCTATTTGTGGAGCTATCATTTCAGCACGGTCAATCGGCTGAGTAATCGTTGGCAAGTCAGCTTGCAGGAGCAGTTTCGTTCCTCCATGCTGCAATTGCAGTCCGAAGATGACAAGTGGAAGGACGACCAAGACCTGCGTGTGGGCGTGGATTTGAATTTGTTGCCGATCCTTACTTTGCAAACGAATCTCACGTCCTTGATTTTCATGGACAAGCAGTCCGGCTTTAGCAATGACATTCGTACCCATTGGAGCAGCTTTGGCTTTCAGCTGGTCCCATTCAATCGTCTGATGCTTGGCGCCAAGCTCGGCCCCAAGTGGGACACCCGTTTCGCCATGCATGACCACGGTGTCAGTTACCATTTAGAGGCGAACGCTAACAATTGGGAATGGGACGGCTATGACAACAGCCTAAGCTTCGCCCTTGGTCAGGACCGTTTCCCCGTTCGCCAGAATAGTGACTTTAACCTTGGCTATTCAGTGCAAAAAGCTTTTGCGCCGGGAACCGCCGATTCTTTGCGCCTGTACACCAATAGTAGAAGGCGTGACAACTATGCCTCCGAGGTTGGCGACGTTGAAAGTCTGCGCGAAAAGCTGTCGGGTTTTGAAAATGTTCTCCGCTATAACGTGTCCGAGGCGGTACAATTAAGCATTAACAATTCGCTACAGTATAAGCGCGTCGAGGTTTTCTCCTATGCGGCGGATGAGGAACAGCGCCGGCGCAAGCGCAACGATCAAATTTCCAACAACGGACTTGTCCTGACGCTGCTGCGGCGAGGCTTGCGCGGCAACGTTACTCTGTACTATACCACACAACAGCAGCGTTACGACATTGAGGTTGGCGATACCAGCTTGCCGTTTTCCAGACGAACGGCGCTGGTAACGCCGAATAATGAAAGCGACCGGCTTTTTTTATCCACAGATTTTGGCGCCGACCTCAGTCATGCCGATTCGATATCCGCCTACTTTTCGGTGAGCCGCTTTAAATACGATACGCCCGATACCAACAACTTTGACGACCACGATGAACTGCGCATCAATTCTCGTCTGGCTTTTCAGCATCGGTTCCGCCCGGAATTGGCATTGGAGATTCAAACCGGCTTGAATCTCTACCACCTTGTCTACGTATTCGGGGAGCGTAGCGCGGACAATAACTGGAACCGCATCTTTCGCCTAGCGCCGTCGGTGGACTATAATCCAAGCGCATCGTTCCGGCTAAAACAGACCTTCGAGGTTTTGGCCAATTACGTGGACTATGATTTCGAAGATCAAAATGTTTTGACAAAGAGCTTTGTTTTCCGAAAATTTGCCATGGACGATTCGCTGCGCTGGTCCTTCAGCCGACGCAGCTCGGTAAGCTTGGACTACCGTTTGCAGCTCGAAGAAAACGGTCAGCTTTCGTGGGAAGCTTGGACGGAGCGCCTGCTGGTGACCCGCCAGAGCCACTGGAGTCGATTACTCTTGAACTACTCGGCGACTGCAAAATTTGGGATTTCGACCGGGTATGGCTTTTATCTCAGAGATGAATGGCGGCACAAAACGGATGCTTCTGGCATAGAAAGGAAGGAGAAATATGTCGCCTTCTCCAGCCACGGACCGATATTACGATTCTGGTACGTTTCCACGAACCGACTCCGGCTCCGCTTTGACAGCGCTCGGCAGGCCGTGGACGCGCCGGGACAAAAGAAATACTATATCAATACCATCGAGGTTCATCTGAATTGGTATTTTTAGGCATTCCTGCTCGCTGTGATAGCTGGCATGTTCGCGAAGGCGCGGGGTCGATATTTTATCGGGAGAGACGAGTCTGAAAAATGTCAGAGACCAGCAAGATCGCTCAGCTTGGTCGGACGACTTGTTGGTTTGCGAGCCTGTCGCGAGTTTTTGGCATTGTGGTGCCGATGATGGAATTGAGTTGATATTGTGTCAAGGTGATCGAGGTGCGCGTTGACGAACACCAAGGAAAAAATAGTCAGGATGTCCATCCCCAGCCAGCCTGACCAGGTTCAGGTTGTCGAAAAGGAAGCTGAGCGACTGGCAGAAAAACTAGGCTTTAGTGAGGATGAGCGGGATAGCTTGGCCATTGCCGTGACGGAGGTGGTAGCGAATGCTATCTATCACGGCAACAAATCCGATCCCAGAAAGCGAGTGTACCTGCGGTTTGTCCTTACCGAAGACACTTTGACCATTCACGTCCGCGATGAAGGGGTGGGTTTCAGAGTCGAACAGGTCGCCGATCCGTTAGACCCACAGAATCTCCTCAAGGAAAGCGGCCGGGGCATCTTTATCGTCAGGACCTTGATGGACGACATCCGGTTTCATTTCACTCCCAAAGGAACCGAAGTCGTTCTAATCAAGAAGCACAGAGGCTGAGGTCCGAGCATGCATACCCACCCTGCCATTTCTGTTACTTACCTTCTGACCGGCATTGCCCTCTTTTTCATCGGCCTGATCATCTATCGGGAAAATCCCAAACATCGTCTTCATCGCATCACCGGCTTGATGTTATTCTTCGCTGCCTGTGGAGCTCTGACAGCTTTTCTGGAAGTGACTTTACCCTTTACCGACACTCCCGCCTGGCAGCAGTCGATATTGTACCGCTTGCTGGCCATTTGGGAGCTGTTTTTCCCTTTCCTGCTTGCTTTTTCATTGGTTTTTCCGAAAGAAAGTCCCTTTCTTCAGCGACGACCTCGAATGGTCTTGTGGGCCTTTGCGCCGCATACCTTTCGCTTCGTTTTGCTCTTGCTTTTTCCTGGGTTCGCAAGTCTGAGTACCTATCTTCCGCCGGAACATGTCGGGGGATCGCTTGATACGCTCTTGCGTCCGCTCCTTTTTTTCTATGCCTCCGCGACCGGCCTGCTTAAGGTTTTCTATGACGTTCATCAGACGCTCTTTGCCGTTATTAATTTGTTCTATGTCGTTGCCGCGATCTTTCTGATGTCCATCAGTCGCCGGCAAATCACCGACGAGATTTCGCGCAAGCAAATAGGCTGGGTTGTTTCCGGCATTCGGCTGAGTGTCGGCTTGTACGCTTTGGCATTCCTGCTGCCGGAATTACTGCCGATGCACATTACCACAAGTGACGTCCATGCTCTTACGGCCTTTGCAATTTTGCTTGGAACCACAGCCATAACTTGGGCCATCGCCAAATATCAGTTCTTGAGCGTTCGCTTGGTGTTGCACAAAGGGGTCGTCTTTGCATTCGCCTCGGCCGTCTTGATCGGCAGTTATGCGCTTCTCTATAACCAGACAAAACGCTTCGCCGTGGTTTTTTATGGCATCGAGCTGCCTGTTATCGATGTACTGTTTTTGCTTTACGCGATCTTTTTCTTTCAGCCACTCACCAATCTGGTCGATTCTCTGGTGGAGAGAGCGCTTCATCCGCGCCGGAAGGATCACCATCAGGCGATACAGAAATTGAGCCGGGACATCGTTGCAGTTACCGACTTTGGCTCGTTGCAGGAAAAAATTTGCCGGAGTCTCAGCGAAATCCTCGATGCGACGCCCATCCATCTACTTCTGCCGGATGATCAAGGTTTCTTTACTATTCAGCTCAATCAAGTCGGAATAGGCGATTCTGTTCGCTTTCACGCCCAAGGCAGCTTCATAAGCAGCGTGAGCAAGAAATCTCAGCCCATCCGGGCCGAGCAGATTCGCGTGACGCTGAACGACAAGAAAGAGTTGACGGCAGTGGAAAGACTGCAAGCCCATTTGATCGCTCCGTTGTTTGTTCACGGCGAATTGCGCGGATTACTGTCGATCGGCAGAAAAAAAGGTAGACGGTCGTTCTCCACGCAGGATTCCGTTCTCCTTGACCTTTTTTGCTCGCAAATTGCTTTGGCATTGGAGAACGCTCGCCTTTATCAAATTGCCCGGGCCCAGCGGATGGTGGAGGATGAGTTGGATGTGGCGCGGGAGATTCAGCGCATGTTGCTGCCGCGACAAAACCCAACTGGAAAAACCTTTTCGCTTTCGGCGTTGAACATCCCTTCCAAAGATGTCGGCGGCGACTATCACGACTTTGTGCAGCTTGGCGATCGCTATCTTGGAATTGCCATTGGCGATATTGCCGGCAAAGGGATTCCCGGCTGCATTCTGATGTCCAACCTGCAGGCTTCGTTCCGTGCGGCCGCTTTGCCGGAGCACGGGCCGGCACAGGTGATGACGATGGTGAATCAACAGTTGTCGCGCACCACCAGTCCGGAAAAATACGCCACCTTTCTGTATGCAATCTACGATGAAGAGAAACGCACCCTGCGCTATTGCAATGCCGGGCATAATTATCCCATCTGGAAGAGGAAGAACGCCCGCAGCGTTCCGGTCAAGCTCAGCGGTCCGGTTATTGGCATAGACGAATCGGTCACCTTTACGGAACATCGGCTGGAGCTGACCAGCGGCGATGTGTTGGTCTTTTACACCGACGGCATCACCGAGGCCCTGAATGCGGAATCAGTGGAGTACGGCGAACAGCGATTGCTGCAAGTCATCGACCAATGCTGGCACAAGGGGGCCGAAGGGTTGCGCGACTGCATTTATGAGGCCATCGTTAGTTTCGTCGGCGAGGCCAGTCAATACGACGACATCACGCTGATCGTCATGACCATTTTGTAAACCGTGGATGAGTGGAGGGATGTTCAAACTCAAAAGGAATTGACAAGCGCTTTTGTACGTTAGAGCGTTTGATTGATGAATGCGTCGCCGACGGCAGCGAGGCGAAAAGGACGGAATGGCGGTCGCAAGTGCAAGCTTCAGGTTGCAGGTTCCAAGATGCGGAATTCCTTGCTTCTACAGTGGCATGCATCAAGCACCCAGTAATTGGCTGGTGCGAAATTCAGGATTCAGGTTTATTATTTACCAAACTCAAAACGAGATCATGTCATTTCCCATAAAATCTGTGCTCTTACTCTGGCTCTGCTATCTTGGAGCTGGAGTTGCCGGCTTGGCGCATGCACAAGGCACGCCTTCGAGCGATGATTCGTTGGAAGTGCGACAAATTGTTTTTGTCGGCAATAACAAAACCAAGGACGAGGTCCTCGCCCGCGAGATGAAAACCAAGATCGGCGACCGGTTCGATGAGCAGAAGATCGAGCTGGATCGCAAACGCATACAGAACTTGCAGCTTTTTACCCGCGTGGAAATCCAGCCCATGCAAACCGATGCCGGCATCGTGCTGCTGGTCTATGTTGCGGAGCGCTGGTACGTTTTCCCTTACCCTATTCTCTATTACAGCGAGAGAGATTGGAAAAAGATTTCCTACGGCGCCGGATTGATTCACCAGAATTTTCGCGGGCGCAACATCAACCTGACCGGCTCCTTCTGGCTTGGCTACAATCCCGGCGTCGAGTTTTTCTACTCCAACCCGTGGATCGGCGGCACTAAACAGCTTTACTCGCATCTTCGCGTTAGCGCCACCGAGGTTCGCAACAAGAGCACGGAATTTGCACCCTTTGACGAATCGCATAAGGGAATTGGAGTCGGCTTTGGCAAGCGCTGGGGCTACCACACCTATCTGGGCGTCTCCTTTGGCTATAGCCAGCTTACAGTCCCGGATCAATTCAAGGCTGCCACGGTCACCAAAACCGGCTCGGATCGGCTCCCTTCCGCGAGCATCAGCTTTCGCTACGATTCCCGCGATCTCTATGAATATCCTAAGAACGGTTGGCGATTCGATCTTTATGCGACCAAGACTTCATACCCAGGACAACTTGATTACTTGCGCTATGGAGTCGACGTCCGCCGGTATCAGCCGCTGATAGCCGGAGTTTCTTTGGCTGGTCGCATCGCCGGTGATCTGGGAGCCGGGGACACGCCGGTTTATAGTCGCTCTTATTTAGGCTATCAGGAGCGTGTCCGCGGCCATTTCAACGCCCATCGTGAGGGAGACAACAGAGCTGTAGCGAGCCTGGAGCTGCGTTTTCCTATCCTGCCCGTAAGGTACTTTAACTTGGGACCTGAGAATATCCCCTTTGGTAGGTATGCCGACAATTTGCCATTTGGCATCAGCGCCGGCATTTTTGCCGATACCGGCGCCGTCTGGGAAAAGGGGGAAAAGGTCGACAAGGATATTTTTCTCAGCGGATTTGGCTTTGGTTTGCACATTCACCTTCCGTACGTCCAAGTGCTGCGGCTGGAAAAAGGTTTTGATGCCAGCGGCCATTCCGAGTACATTGCAGACGTGGGGGTTTGGTTTTAGCCATGTCCCATTTTGATCAGTTTTATGTGAATCCGCAAAAAGTGGGCAGTGAGACTTTTGCCTTGGACGGGGAGGAGTTCATCCATTCGGCGCGGGTTTTGCGTAAACGAGTGGGCGATTGGCTTGCAGCCGTCGATGGGTTAGGGCATCGCTATCAGGGGCCGATTGTAGAAATCGGCAAGGATTGTTTGGTCGTTGCTATCGAGAAAAGGGAAACTGATCCCGGTGAGCCAAAGCTGCGGCTGACCCTGGCGCAAGCGGTTCTCAAGGGCGGCCATTTCGATTGGCTGGTGGAAAAAGGGACGGAAATCGGCATTGCGGTTTTTCAACCCATCATCACGGAACGATCAATCGTCAATCCCACTGGCCGTTTACACCGCTGGCAGCAAAAAGCTCTGGCCGCGATGAAGCAGTGCGGGCGTTCGCGCTGCCCACAAGTGCTTCCACCTGTGCCGTTCGCCGAGGCACTCAAGACTGCGCAAACGCAGATCGCTTTCGTTGCCCATGAAGGCCTGGAGCCGGTGGGACCGACCAACCTTGTCAACATAGCTGCCAGAAAACATCAAGCCGTGCTTTACGTCGGCCCGGAAGGCGGATTTACTGAGGAGGAAGTTCAGTTGGCAATAGACGCCGGCGCAAAACCGTTGAGCCTGGGCGTTCGTCGCCTGCGCAGCGAGACTGCTGGAATTGTGGGAACGATTAAATTGCTCTCCGCAGCAGGCGAGCTGGGGTGATAGGGTTGGTAATCCTGAATTCAACTTTGGAGTTGATGAATGTCTTGTCTTTTTTGCGATATTGCCGCTGGCAAGACGTCGGCAAAAGTCGTTTGGCAGAACGAAACTCTGGTCGCCTTCCGCGACATCAATCCGCAGGCGCCGGTACACATCCTCGTCATTCCCCGCAAGCACATTGGCAACCTCAATGATCTGACCAGCAGTGATTCCCAATTGATGGGGGAAATGATTCTTTCTGCCAAAGAAATTGCCAGGCAGGAGGGCATTGCCGTCGATGGATATAGACTGGTGCTAAATTGTAACCGGCAAGCGGGGCAGTCGGTGTTTCACATCCACTTGCACCTGCTTGGGGGGAGATGGATGCATTGGCCGCCGGGCTAAGCAGAGCCTTGCGCCCCCGAACATAAGCTTGTACGCTCACCCACATCATCGGATGACGTCAGCCTGGCAGGAAGAATCCGGTTGCTGAGCTGGTAAGGCTCGCACTGGCTTTAGAAGCCGACGTTCATATACCAAAACGACACCAACAGAACAACCCCAAAGACGATTCGATACCAGGCAAATGGCAGGAAAGATCGGTGCGAAACAAATGCCAGCAGCCCTCGAATCACCATCAAAGCAGACAAGAATGACACCACAAAACCGACGGCAAAGAGTGGCAAGTCCGTCCATGCGAGTATATGGCGTGCTCCAATGAGCTTGATGAACGTTGCTCCAAACATGGCAGGAATGGCCAAGAAAAACGAAAACTCCGTCGATGCCCGGCGGGAAAGTCCCAGCACCAACCCGCCCATGATGGTAGCGCCGGAACGCGAGACCCCCGGGAACAAGATGGCCAAAACTTGAATGGCTCCGACTCCCAAGGCTGTTTTCAACGGTAAATCGTCCACGCTTCCTACGCTCACTCGCTTGTGAAGCCTCTCAATCAACAGAATCGCCAATCCTCCTAATACCAGCGCCAACGCCACCGGAAACGGTTTGAATAGATGTGCTTCGATCCAATCTTCGGTGGGCAGCCCTACCAGAATCGCCGGCAGCGTTCCGATGATCATATTGATGATCAGCCTGCGCGCCTGCGGGTCGCTTCTCAAATTCAGCGCCACATCTGAGAACTTTTCTCGATACAGCCAGACAACTGCGAGAATGGCTCCCAGTTGAATGAAGATGATAAAGGTGTTCTCTTTCGCTCCCGTGAAGTTGAGCCAGTTTTGTGCCAGGATCAGGTGGCCTGTGGAGGAGACGGGGATGAATTCGGTCGCCCCCTCGACAATTCCTAATATGAAAGCTTTAAGCAGTAAGAAGAGGTTCATTCGGTTCTCTGCGTTAGGGCCTCAAGAGTGAAATTCGAGCTTTTGGGGAAAAGAATTCAAACCGCTCATGAAGGCCAATAGAAACGAATTTCCGGATTGGTGTTTGTCAGTCTCCACTCGTGGTTTGAAAACGTTGTTTGGTTGCAGCTTGACCGCGTTAGGAAAACGCGACAAGCTCTAAGCATTCTTGAATTCTGCAATCAATGCTTGGATGCTCGCCTTGGCGTCCCCAAAGAGCATTCGGGTGTTGTTTTTGTAAAAGAGGGGATTCTCGACGCCGGCAAATCCGGGGCGCATGGAGCGCTTCATGACAATGACCGTGCGGGATTTGTCGACTTCGATAATGGGCATGCCCCACAAGGGACTGGTCTTGTCTTCTCTCGCTGCAGGATTCACCACGTCATTTGCGCCGATCACTACGCATACGTCGGTGGTCGGCATTTTCGGATTGATCAGCTCGGCCTCGACCAGTTGGTCATAGGAAACGTTCGCCTCGGCTAACAGCACATTCATGTGACCGGGCATCCTGCCGGCGACCGGGTGAATGCCATACGCGACCTCGGCCCCATTCTTTTCCAATACCTCGCCAAGCTCTCGAAGAACTTGTTGTGCCTGCGACACAGCCAGACCATAGCCCGGCACGAACACCACCGATGAAGCGCCTTCCAAGATCAGATAAGCATCTTCCACGCTGATAGGTTTGATTTCTCCTTTCACGTCTGCGCCTGTGGATGTGGTAGCGCCAAAGCCGCCAAACAGTATGTTGACAAATGAGCGGTTCATGGCCTTGCACATGAGAATGGCCAAAATGAACCCCGAGGCTCCATCCAAAGTGCCGGCGACGATCAGCAATTGGTTGTCGAGAACAAAGCCGAGCGCCGCTGCCGACAGACCGGCGTAGGAGTTCAAAATAGCGATCACAGTCGGCATGTCCGCACCGCCGATGCCCATGACCAATAGGAAACCGAATGCCAAAGCCGAAACAATCAGAATCGGCAGGAAGCCCGCTTGCGTTGGATCGATCACTAGGCCGATGGCCATTGCCAAGGCCACGGCAACCACCAGGCCGCTGACGAAATTCCGACCGCGATATACGAACGGCTTACCGGGAATCAGCTCCTGAAGCTTCAAGAAAGCAATCGTGGAGCCGGTGAAGGTCAGATAGCCCAGAATCATCTCGGAGGCCAGCACCGTCATGGCAAAGGTATCAATGTCGGGGATACGTTGATAGTACTCGGCCGTGCCGACCAGCGCGACTGCCAGCGAGCCAAATGCGTGCGACATCGCCGTTCGTTGCGGAACCGCCGTCATGGGCAGCTTTAGAGCGATCGGCGCTCCAATAATGGAGCCAATGGCGATGGCGATGATGACCAGATCCAAACGATGCGTCCGGAATGCCATCATCGTCGCCGCGACGGCGATGAGCATTCCTACGCTTCCCGCCCAATTGCCGATGCGCGAGGTCTTGACTTCACTCATCCACTTGAGCGACAAAACAAAAAGCGCAGCGGCGGACACATAAAGATAGCTGACGAGCGTCTCCATCATTTGGCTTTTCCTCCGTCGTCCTTTTTGAACATGCGCAGGATTCGCTCGGTGATCATAAAGCCGCTGATCACGTTGGTCGCTGCCAAGGCCACGCCAATGGTGGCCAACGTCAGGATGAGATTGTTCTTAGGTTCGGCCATCACAATCAGCGCCCCCACCACCGAGACGGAGGAAATGGCGTTGGTGAGGGACATCAACGGCGTATGCAGCAGCTTGGAAACCCGCCGGATCAGTCCGAGACCCAAAAAAGCCGACAGCAGAAATATCAGCAGGTTGATGGCAAGAGGAACGACATTATCGTGCATTCAAATTACCTCTCAAAATTAATCTCTGTTGCCACATCTAAACAGATTTGCGATTTTTGATTGCCAATTTTTGATTAGCGATTGCAGTGATTCACGATTTTCCAATTTGCAATTGCCGATTTACGATCGCATAAAGAAAGCCAATAAACGTGCCTCAAATCTAAAATCCAAGATCTAGAATCTAAAATCCAAAATCCAGACGCGCACTTGAGAAAACAGAATTGACTGTTCAAGTGCTTTGGTAGTGCTTTTTCAGCACCTCGCTGCGGATTTCGTTATTATGTGTGACCAGGCAGCCTTTGATGATTTCATCTTCCAGATTCAGATCAAAGGAATTGCTCTCCTTGTTCCAGAAATGCGTTACCAGACTGGTCAGGTTGGCGGAGTACATCTGGCTGGCATGAACGGCAACATGGGCGGGTAAATTCTCCAGGCCGATGATGCGCACGCCGTTGACGATCACTTCCTCGCCGCGCACCGATCCTTCCACGTTGCCGCCGCCTTCAATGGCCATATCAACGATCAGGCTGCCGGGTTTCATTCCGGAAATCATTTCTTTGGTCACGATGACCGGCGCCTTGCGGCCAAAAACCTGCGCCGTAGTGATAACGACATCTGACTGGGCGCAAATTTTCGCCATGGCATCACGCTGCTTTTGCAATTGCTCGGGCGTAAGCTCTCTGGCGTAGCCGTCTTTGGTTTGGCCGGTTTCGCCCAAATCCACCTCCACAAACCGCGCACCCAATGATTTGACTTGCTCGGCCACCACCGGGCGCGTGTCGAACGCTTCCACCCGCGCCCCCAAACGCTTGGCAGTGGCAATGGCCTGTAATCCCGCCACGCCGGCGCCGATGATAAAAACGCGGGCAGGTTGAATGGTTCCGGCCGGCGTCATCATCATGGGAAAGACTTTATCGAGTCGCTCGGCGGCTAAGATCACTGCGACGTAACCGCCCAAGCTTGCTTGTGAGCTCAAAGCGTCCATGCTCTGCGCCAAGCTTGTGCGGGGAATCATTTCCATGCACAGAGCGCTCACCCCTTGTGCTGCCAGCGCCTCGACCAATTTGCGCTCATTGAATGGGTCGAGATAACTGACATGAACGCTGCCCTTCTTGAGCAAACGGACTTCTTCCAGCGACGGTTTGCGCAAGCGCAGAACCATATCTGCTGAGGCAAAGCCGGCCGCGCGATCGGTGATAGTTTTTGCGCCGGCCATCTCGTACTGGTCATCGGAAAAGTGACAGGAGATGCCCGTGCCGGTCTCAATCTCCACTTCTGCATCCAACTTGACCAGCTTTGCCACGTCAGACGGAATCAGTGGCACACGCAACTCGTTTGGATAAGTTTCTCGGGGGACAAAAATCTTCATGCGCTCTATCTCCTTAGCGAACCTTCAAACTTTACGCGCAACTTGCATCAACAATCAAGCCAACCATACCTGGACAAAAAAATCCGTACTTGCCCGTGTCAAAAGAAAAGGGCGGATATGCGCGCCTCAAGTGCCCACAATTTGTCCAAAAGAATTTCATTGCCCTGACAATAATGTAACTTTTTTTGATGACTTTTGCCAGTTTATATTCACACAAGGTCGAAAAAGTAGGGGATACTGAAAGCACTTTTCGTTGCCGTGTTAGCTCTCACTGACGGGTGGGGGGTAATCTTGCTCCCAAACAGTTTGGAAACAAGCTTGCTTCCACAACTCTGTAGGTGAAGTATGCCATCGCCAGCGAAAATTCCCTTGCTTTTAACTAACGGAATAACTAAATTTTCCGCCGTAAGAAAATAGGCACGAACAACCAAGAATGAGAAAGGAGGTGTACCTTTTAATGCCAGGTGTTCGCGTACGCGAAAATGAGAGTTTTGAGAAAGCTCTGAAACGATTCACCAAAGCTTGCGAAAAAGCGGGCTTGATGTCGGATATCAAAAAGCATCAGCATTTTGAAAAGCCGAGTGAGCGTAAAAAGAGAAAGCTCAATGCCGCCCGTCGCAAGCAACGCAAGATTCAGTTGTATGGCGAATATTGATCGTGCAACTACTTTTGCGATTTAGCCAAAGGTAGAACACATTCCTGACAGAAGCAAGCATGCGGAGAGAATGATGAGCATATTGGAAAAACTGACGGAGGACATGAAAGTAGCCATGAAGGCAGGTGAAAAGGAGCGTTTATCCACCATTCGCCTGCTGCGTGGCCAACTGAAGGACGTGGAAATCGACAAACGCGCTCCCTTGTCCGAAGAAGAAGAAATTGCCACGCTCTCCAATGCAGCCAAAAAGCGGCGCGAGGCCATTGAAGCCTATAGCGCCGCCAATCGGGAAGACTTGGCCGCCAAAGAGCGACAAGAGCTGGAGGTCATTCAATCATACTTGCCGCAGCAGCTCAGCGCCGCCGAGATCGAAAAGCTGGTCGATGCAGCCATTGCCGACTCCGGCGCCCAAACCATGAAGGACATCGGCAAAGTCATGCCGGTCGTCATGGCGCAGGTAAAGGGTCGGGCCGACGGCAAATTCGTGAATGAATTGGTGAGGAAGCGACTCAGCTAATCACGCTTCAGCACGTCTCACGATGAAAGTGGATAGAGTTTTGGCAGTACCTGACTTGTCCACTTTTTTCATTTTAGTGCATCCCATCGGCTAAAGATGGAGAAGATGAGATGAGCAATATCATTATCGATGTGATTATCGTAGCGGGATTGACAATTTTTGTCTACCGGGGTGCGCAAAGGGGGATGGTGGAAGAGCTTTTGGGCCTGACCGGCTGGCTTTTGGCTTTTCTGTTGGCTTTGCGTTTTGGCGGTGCCGCCGGAAATCTCATCGCGACAAAAGTGAAGGGATTGACTGCGCTGGGCCCCTACCTCGGTTTCATGGCGATGCTATTGATCGTCCACCTCGGCTTTCATTTGTTTGCACAAAGCTTCCAAAAAATGTTTGACGGAGACTTGCAAGGCAAAATCAACAAATTCGTCGGCGCTCTTTTCGGCTTTGTTAAAGGCGCGTTTTTCATTAGCGTGGTGGTGCTGGCCATTTATGTTTTGCCTTTAGGGGAGCAAGCAAAAAAATTAGAGTCCCGCTCGGTGCTTTTTCATCACATGACCAACTTCGCTCAGGTGGCAGTAGATGCAGTGATCAAATTCGTGCCGCAAACGGAAGCGCCGCTCAAAAAGATGGCAAAAGCCTTTGAATCTGAAAAAGCTGAAGCGAAGAGTGAGGTGCAAGGGGCCATTGAAAAGACGCAGCAAAATGCCGAAGACAAGGCCAAGGAAATGACCAAAGACCTAACGGAGAAATTGACCCCCGAAGAAGCCGCTGCCATTGTGGAAAAGGAAAAGAAACGCCTACAAAAGGCAAGCAAAGATCTGGAGAGATAAGGCACTCGTGGAATCGGCATTACATACGCTGGAATTCGATCGTATTCTGGAGAAATTGTCAAGTTTCGCCTCCTCCGTTCTCGGCGAAGAATTGGCTCTGCTGGTTCGGCCTTTCTACGACCTCAAAGAGGTCGAGCTCTCCTTAGAACAAACTACCGAGCTTCGAGATATTTTAGACTATGACCAAGCCATTCCCATCGATGGCATTGTTGATATCCGCCCAAGCCTCAAGAAAGCCAGAATGGTGGGCAGCTTTCTTCAGCCGGATGAGTTGGCGCAGGTCTCGCAAACCCTCGCGGTAGTGCGCCGTTTGGATCGCTTTTTTGCCGCTCGCCAAGAAAAAATATCTCGCCTGAAAGAGATTACCTCCAAATTTGTCCCACTGGGAAAAATCGAAAAGGAGATCAACCGCTGTATTGATACTTCCACCGGTGGGGTGAAAGACAGCGCAAGCCCCGCTCTCGCGGCCATTCGCAAGCAGATCGAGCGGGCGCAAGCTTCGGCACGGCGAAAGATCGAGGCGCTTCTGAGGGATTTCGGCAGCCATGGCATGCTGCAGGAAAATGTGGTGACTTTGCGCAATGGCCGGTTGGTCTTGGTTATCAAAGAGGAATTCAGGCGCAAAGTGCGGGGGTTGATTCACGACCAATCGGCCAGTGGTGCCAGTTTGTTCGTGGAGCCGCTGGAGACTCTGGAGGACAATAATCGCATCCGCGAGCTGCAGGCCGACGAGGCGAAGGAGATCGAGCGAATTCTGCGCTCGCTTACGGATCTTTTGCGCGAATCGTTAGATGTCATCAACAGCAACGTTCGTTTGTTGGGCGAGTTGGATTTGGTCTATGCCAAGGCAGGATTATCGAAGGCTCTCAATGGGAACCAGCCTGAGCTGACCGAAGAGAACTATATCCAGGTTGCCAAGGGCCGACATCCGTTGCTGGTGCTGCGCATGGGCGAAAAAAACGTGATGCCATTGGACGTGGAGTTGGGCAACAAGTTTCGCACTCTGATCATCAGCGGCCCGAATGCCGGGGGAAAAACGGTGGCCTTGAAAACCGTCGGCTTGTTAGCGCTGATGGCGCAGAGCGGGCTGCATATTCCGGCCTTGCCGCATTCCAAGATCGGCGGCATCAAACAGATTTTCGCCAGTATTGGTGATCAACAGTCCATCGAGAATGACTTGTCCACTTTCTCCTCGCATTTGACCAGCTTGCGGGAAATTGCGGAAAACGCCGATTCGCGCAGCCTGGTGCTCATCGATGAAATCGGCGCGGGCACCGATCCCGAGGAGGGCAATTCACTGGCCATGGCGTTGTTGGAGCGGCTGACACAGTCAGGATGCCTGAGCGTGGTGACGACGCATCAGAGCGCTCTCAAGGCTTTTGCCTATCGTACCGAGGGCGTGGAAAACGGCTCTATGGAATTCGACCTGCAGACGCTCCGTCCGACCTATCGCTTTCGCGTCGGCATTCCGGGCTCCAGCTATGCCTTTGAAATCGCCCAGCGCATGGGACTGCCCACTTCGCTGATCGATGCTGCCCGAAACTTGGTCGGAGCGCAAAAGGAAAAGTTAGAAGGCCTCATTTTGGAGCTGGAGAGCAAGATTCAAAAATACGCCGAGCTGAGCCAGCAAGCCGATGTGCGGGAAAGGGAACATCGAGGCTTTGCTCAGCTTTATCAGGAGCGCAGTGAGGCGCTCAGGCGCGCAGAAAAACAACTCAAGCGCAAAGCCGTCGAAGAGGCTGAAGAAATTTTGCGACAGGCCAATGTCACAGTTGAAAGAACGATTCGGGAGATAAGAGAGTCGCAAGCACAGCGCGAGGCCATTCAGGCAGCCAAGCGCGACCTCGTAGCACAGCAGGAAAAGGTCAAGAAGATCAAGGTTGAAGAATTAGCAGAACCTCTCCCGGCAGAGGAAGAGGAAACGGATGTCTCGGCCACTATTGAATTGGGCGACCATGCGAAATGGGATAAAGTTGGCAGCAACGGCACCGTCATTTCCGAGCCGGACAAACAAGGCAGGGTCCTCCTGCAAACCAGTAATGCCAAGGTACGGGTGCCGCTGAAGGAGTTGAGAAAAGTCAGTAAGAAGGAAGCGCGCCCTTTGGGTTTTGTGAATATCCGCGTCGAGCGACACGAGGTGCATAAAAGCGAAGTGGATCTCCGCGGCATGCGCGCCGAGGAGGCCAAAGAAGTCGTAGACCGATTTTTGGATGAAGCGATCATGGCGGGGTTCAAGGAAATTCGTGTCATTCACGGCAAAGGCACCGGCAGTCTACGAAAAAACATTGGGGCTTTTCTGCGCGATCACCCACGCGTGCTCAGCACTCGATTGGGCAATTGGAACGAAGGGGGGTCGGGTGTGACCGTCGTGGCGTTGCGGGACAGTTGATACCTTCTCACCGCCCAAAACGCTGGCAGCTTCCGGCACTTCCAGATTCGAGCAAAAGGGACTAATAAGAATCAAATTCGGATGAGCTCGGCCTTGAGGAATTTTCGCGGATGAAAGGCATTTCCCGAATTCCTTGCTCTTGAAAAGATCTGCTTTCGGTTAATGACAATGAGGTGTTAATGAAAGAAACTGCAATTCAAGCCGCCCTGGAGGCGAGCAAAATCATAAAATCAAATTTGGGCAAAATACAAAACACCGAGGTTGACCTTAAACGAAAATTCGATTTTGTCACCCACGTGGATCGTGAGTCGGAAACCAAAATCATCGAGGTGATCAAGACCCGGTTTCCCGAGCACAAGATTTTTGCCGAGGAATCGACAAAGGATGATCACGGCGGCTATCGCTGGATTATCGATCCTTTGGACGGGACGACCAATTACATCCACGCTTTTCCCGTGTTCGCCATTTCCATAGCTCTGGAGATGGAAGGCGAGATCATTCTGGGTCTGGTCTTAGATCCGCTGCGTGACGAAATGTTTATTGCCGAAAAGGGGAGAGGGGCGACACTCAATGGTAGGCGGATCAAGGTCTCTCGCACTAGCGATTTGGCGGTGAGCTTGTTGACCACCGGATTTCCTTTTCGCCACAAAGAATCTCTGGATTTGTATTTGGAATCGTTCAGGAGGCTCTTTTTGCAGGTCAGCGGCATTCGCCGGATCGGCTGCGTGGCGCTGGACTTTTGCTACCTTGCCAGTGGCCGCTGCGAAGGATTTTGGGAGATCGGCCTTTCGCCCTGGGACGTAGCGGCCGGCTATCTCATCATCAAAGAGGCCGGGGGAATGATTACGGATTTTTCTGGGGGTGATGCACCCATTTGGACCGGCAACGTCGTCGCTTCCAACGGCCTGATACATGAACACATTCTAAAAGTGGCAAGAGAGGTTTTTGCCGGACGAATTGAAAAATAACGGTGGCTCGAGCTGGCCGCCGCAGCGTATCCTAACCGTTTTCGGTCTGCTGATTTTGATAGCCGGATTGCTGTGGTACGGCAAGGTGAAAAATCCTACCGTCACTCTGCAAATGTGCCTGGCCGCGCCAGAGCGTTACAATGGCTCGCTCATCGAGGTCGGGGCCGAGGCGACAGTCGCGCAGGTGATCGAGGACGGATTCATCCTGCGGCAAATGGGCAAGCGGGTCAAGGTGGTCGGAACGGTGAATAGTCTGCAAGTCGGGGAATTTGTCGGGCTGTTAGCGGTCTTTCATCAGCCAGGGTGGCTAGAGCTGAAGAAAATCCATGTGGCCAAAAATCGCCGGGCCAAGATTTGGTTTTCTGTCATCCCTTTGATCATTGTTTTTTTCCTCTGTGCCCGGCAATATCGCATTGACCTTTCTCGTTTCGAGTTTGCGGAGCGCGACTCGTGCCGGACTTGATCACTCACACGGCTGTCGCCTATTTCGCTTCACGACCAAGAAGTTGTGCCAGATATCGTGCTATTTTCTATTTGGGCACCATCCTCCCGGACCTCCTTTCCCGTCCTTTATACATCCTCAAACCGGAGCTTTTTGTTTATGCTGCGGCGATTCACACGCCTATTTTTCTTACCGCCTTTTGTCTTTTGTTAGCCGAATTGTTCAACGAAACGATCCGCCGCGGCACTCGCATCTCTTTGTTAGCGGGAGTCGGGCTGCATCTTTTTCTTGATCTGTTGCAGCGGCATGTGGCGGCAGGCTATTTCTGGCTCTTTCCCTTTTCCTGGAAGTCATTCGAAATTGGCTGGTTCTGGCCGGAGACGCCGCTGAGTCTGGCGCCGTTATGGATCAGCCTAGTGCTGGCCACGGAAGCCATCATTCGCTTGCGAGGCGCAACCGTCGAGCGGAAATCCATGCTTGAGCGCAAGACTGATACTCATTGAGCCGGGTCGCGATGGAAACACGCCTTCAATTTGCCAACTGCAGTTTGGCGCGAATTTCTCTTTGCAGCTTTTTTGCCGCCTCGATTTTGTCTTTGGCTTTCCCCTTCACCTCCGGGTCGGGAGTTATCGCGAGAACTTTATCACAGGATTCCTGAGCTGCCCGATAATCTCCCAGCTTGAAATGGCACTGCGCCAGTTTCCAGTGCAAGACAATTTCGTTGTAATGGTTATTGATACTCTCGCGCCCGACGGATTCAAGCAGGAGCGAGTAAGTGACAATGGCCGCTGGAAAATCTCGATTTTTGAATTGAGCCTCGGCCAAAGGCCAGAGAAAGAACCGACTGCGCGGAAATCGCGCCAGGCCCTCTTTGGCGCATTCCATTGCCGCCCGAAAGTCGCGTTCTTCGATGTAAATCCACGCCAAGTTGGAGAGCGCGGCCCAGCGCGAATAGACTCCGCAGTCCAACGCTTTGTGAATCAGTGCAATGCCCCTTTCCCGATGATTGGGGAAAAAAGGCAGCCAGGAAAAATTACGGGTGATTTGGCTGCGCCAGTATTGATAAGTACCGATCCCCAGAAGCGGATCGCAAAAGCTGGAATCCGCGCCGCCGGCACGTCTCAGCTCTTTTATAGAGGACATGGCGATTTTGATGGCGGAGAGATACCTCTTGTTCACTCCCAGTTGGAAGCTTTTGTATCCCAGTGCTCCGCCGTAGAAAAAGTGCAATTCGTTATCCTTGGGATTCTTTTTCAATCCGGCTTTGGCCAATCGGACAGCCTGATCGATTTCGCGAAAAAACTCCCTCTCCCATCGTTTGGTCTCAAAATCCATCATGCGCGACTGCCAAACAGCCGCGGAAAAGAAAGCACCTGCCGGATGGTCAGGGTATCTTTCCTTTAATTTAGCAAAGTGGGAAAGAGAGGTTTCGTATTCTTCCTCCAAGCTCAGGTCAATGCCTGTTTGAATTTCCTCGCGGGAAGGCTGCGAAGGAAGGGTTTTCGGGAAAACCAGAAGCACGAGAAAAAAGGTCACAAATGCGCCGGGTAGTCGTGATTTAGACATATGGGTGAAAAAAAGGTGAGGTTCTATTTGATCCCGATGAGGAAAGGCGAACGATCAAGAAAAATGTTCATGTAGAGTCACAAGAAATAAAAAGGCCTGTCAACGATTTGGCAGGCCTAAATTCTCAATCCAAAAGCTCTCTACTCGAGGATAAACTCATCAGGATTTACATTCTTGCCGTTGGTCAGCACTTCGTAATGTAAATGCGGGCCTGTGGACCGGCCTGTGTCGCCGACTTTGCCGATAATGGTATAGCGCTTGACGGTGTCCCCGGGTTTGACCATAATTCGGTCCAGATGCGCATAACGAGTGCGTATACCATAGCCGTGATCGATAATGACCTCCTTCCCATAGCCGCTATTCGGCCGATATCGACTGATGGCTTCCACTACAACACCATCGGCGGTTGCATAAACGTCCGTTCCGCGCGGCGCAGAAAAATCTATGCCGTCATGATGCTTGAATTTATCGATGAAGGGATCGAGCCGGAAGCCAAAGACGTCCGTCACCCGGCCTCCGAGTAAAGGACGGATCGAAGGGGTTTGTTTCAGCTTTTTTAGATCCTGCCGATACTTCTGCATAATCAATTGCCGACTTTCAAGCGCCAATTCTATACGCTGGGACAGGTTCTCGAGCGTCTTCTGTATCTGTGCCGCCTGCTCGCGAGCGTTCTCGCTTACGGACGAAATCGTCCCGTAAGGCGCCTGCGCATGACCTCCAACTCCCAACTTGCGCACGTCACTGTCGATCTGTGGCATGTCAACGAAGATTCTAAGATCGTCGTCCTGTTTTTCAATGACCTTGACTTGACCCTCGATGCTTTGCACTTTGCTGCCCATTTTTTCAAGAAGGTCCTGCATTTGTGCATTGGCTTTTGAGAGGTGGGCGACCTGCCAATTATGAAACAGGTCGGTAAAAACCCCCAAGACGAGAGAAACCAAAAACAACAACACAGCAAAACTTAGTGTAGCTAACCCGACGATCCTCTTCCAACCCAAACTTATCTGCTTTACCTCGGATCCCCCCAAAGAGAAATAGATAAGCTTCACATGTTTGTCACGCATGTCTATTTCCTTTGGTTATGGATGACTGTTCGATGCAATAACCTGACGCTTTTCCCGTTTACAGCTCGTGATGCGGTAGGAATTGTAGAGGTAGGCGGTCGATCTGGTGAAAATATAATAACTCATAATTGTTTTGTCAAGGGGAAATTTTAAAATTTTAATAAAAAATCTGCAACACAGCAAAAAGTCCGTGCCAGATGTGGCGAGAGATTTGCGCAAGATTAGCCCAAGAATTTGCGCAAAATCTGGCTTCTGGAGGTGTGACGCAACCTCCGCAATGCTTTCTCCTTGATTTGCCTGACTCTCTCTCTTGTCAGGCAAAATTCTTTGCCGATTTCCTCCAAGGTCAACGAATGATCGCGGCCAATTCCAAAATACAAACGAACGACTTCCGCTTCTCTTCCGTTGAGGCTTCCCAGGGCTCGTTCGATTTCGATTTGTAATGATTCGTCATTCAGGCTGCTGTCCGGAGAAGGAAAGTCGTGACCCTCTAAGATGTCGATAAGGCGATTTTCCTCATCATGATTAAGAGGTGCATCCAGCGAAATATGTTTGTTGGAGGTTCTGAGCACGTCTGCGACGTCAAAAGTGCTCATCTCCAACTGCTCGGCAATCTCCGCGGGGAGCGGCTCGCGTTCAAACTCTTGCTCCAACAGAGTGAAAATTTTTTCAATCCGACTGAGCGCGCCGACGCGATTCAAGGGCAATCTTACAATCCTCGATTGTTCGGCCAAGGCCTGAAGTATGGATTGCCTAATCCACCAGACCGCGTACGAAATGAATTTGAAACCTCGTGTTTCATCAAACCGGAATGCGGCCTTGATGAGTCCCAAATTGCCCTCATTGATCAGATCGCCCAAAGCAAGACCCTGATTCTGGTATTGCTTGGCCACACTCACGACAAATCTTAGATTCGCTCGTGTGAGTTTTTCTAATGCTTCCTGATCACCGGCTTTGATCTTTCTGGCCAGATCGATTTCATCTTCGGGATCAAGAAGCGGAACCTCGCTGATCTCTCTGAGGTACCTTTCCAGCGATCCTTCGACATCGCCTAAGGGAAAGATGGGCTTGTTGGCCAACCTATACTCCTCAACCTTGACTGTCCGAACCCTGAGTTGGCTTTGGCGGCGCAATTTAGAGAATTATGGTACAAATGTCAACAGCATTGTTCCGCGGGGAAGACCTCAGTAAAGTAAGTTCAATTTGGCAGGTTCACAGCGTCGGTGCGGGAACGGAGTACGGGTAAGCATGCCTCCGACGACCGGAGGTTCCGCGTTCGCCAGCGCTGAGGCGAGTTCGCTTTCTAACAAAATTCACTGAATCAAAAAAAGAGCTTGACTATTAGTGATATTTTAGTATCTTGCATAGCGTATGGGTAACAAACGGTAGGTCGCTTATGAAACGTCGAGTGTCAAGTTCAATTTTCATCCCAGTTTTCTCCTTTCTGGCAAGCGTCTTATTTGCCGGCGCCGTCATTACCGACTTTCGCGGCGAAGCAGGGTTTAATCGAGTAGAGCTCAAGTGGATTGTGGGAGCCGAATCAAACTTGAAGGGCTATCAAATCCTCCGCAGCATGGATGGGTTGGATTTCCAGAGCATCGCCTTTGTCAAGGCGAAGGAGGATGAATCGGGCGAGAAGACCTATACCTACATAGATCGCACCGTCTTCAAACCCACGGGGAATGTTTTTCACTACAAATTGCGATTGGTCAACAACGACGATTCGATTTCGGACTATGAAAAAGTCGTAGTCGTGTCTCCCCAAATATCTGCGGCCCGGCACACCTGGGGCAGCATCAAGGCGATGTTTCGCTAAACGGTGGTTTGATTATTCTTGCCCGCTTGCACGCGGGCTTTTTTATTTGTGCGCGGCTAAAGTCCGGCGACGGGTGTCGGCTGAATTACTTGTCCGTTTCTCATAACACTCGGCCGGCAGAGCCCTTGACAACCAAACATACAACCGCCAGAGTCTATTCGCAAAGTCTTCCTCGCGTTATCAAGCTTCCCAAGTAGCCAATCACAGGGTGCTGTCAGCCCTGCGGATGCAGGGGTCTCCTTCTGCCGGGCAATGGCAAGGAGATTCCTGCATCCGCAGGAATGGCAGCACTGGCAGGACACCCTGTGATTGGTTACCTTCCCAACCTACGACAAACGACCCGCCAGAAATGGTTAGCGGTCGGCTTCGCTCTGTGCTTGTCCACGTCCAAAGAATTCGGTTGCGGCCGGGGCAGAGTTAGGGAGAACATTCCGGATCACTTTCCTTTGAACTGTCAAAAAATTCTCCCCTGGGTTGTCCTCATTCCTGGGCCTTTGCTCGTACTGTAGATACGGTAATTCGGATTTTGTTTTCCTTTCGTTGCCGGCATGGATTTGTCCCCAACCAAGTCTTGGCATGGATATCATGACTTGGGGACATCTGCCTTTCCTTGACCGAGGTCTGATTGGGAGAAACCGACAGCAACGAAGATAATTAGCCCATTCCATAATGCGTTGCCCATCAAGATGAATTGAACTCTGTCAGCGCCTTCGATGTCAAATGCGATTCAGAGAATGCCATGTTAAATCGAAAAGCCGAATCAGGCCGTAAGCGAATGATCGCCATCGCCGGAGGCAAAGGCGGCGTAGGAAAGACGATCATTTCTGCGACTATGGCCATAGCGATTGCCGAGAAGGGCTACAAGACGATTGTGGTGGATGCTGATTTCGGCGGAGCCAATCTGCATCAGTTGCTGGGCATCCTCACGCCCGCTGTTACCATCAAGAACTTTTTGGACGACAAGCCAAAAGACATCAATGAGCTGGTCTTGGAAACCCCCATTCCAAACTTGTTCTTGCTCGCCGGCGCCAGCGGCGTGGTGGGCCTGGCCAATTTAGGCTATGGTCTAAAACAGAAGCTTATCCGCAACTTTCACAGCCTCGATGCAGACTATGTGGTGCTGGACCTCGGTGCCGGCACCACCTTTGATCAATTGGACTTTTTTTTGCAAGCTGACGTCGGCATTGTTGTCATTACCCCCGAGCCCATGGCCATTCAGGACGGCTACCATTTTGTGAAGCTTTGCCTGTACCGGAGACTTGCCCGTTTGTTTGGTCACGACCCCGAAATCGGGAATTGGCTGAAAGCCGGCCTCCTGCCCGTGGCTTCACGATCTTCCTCCACGATCCAGGAGCTAACCAACCAGTTGAGAGCGTTGGAGTCTCCGTTGCTTGGTAGATGGATGGGGACCATTCGTGGTTTTTGCCCCAAAGTGGTCATGAACATGATCGAGACGGAGCAAGACCTGAATGAATGTTTGGCGCTCCAGATCGCCGTTCGTGATTTGTTGAGCGTCGAAATCGATCGGGTGAGCTTTATCCGTTATGATGAAGAGTTGCGCTGCGCGGCTCAAAAGATGCGGCCTGACTTGCTCATGTCCCCAGGCGGGCAAGCTGCCGGTCTCATTCGCCAACTAGCAGAACAGCTCCTTTCGAATGGTGCCAAATATAATTCACAGGCGGTGGAAGATAATCATCGGGAAATGCCGTCGTGGTTTGACCGGCAGCCGGATGAGGAAGAGCTTATTTGTTCGGTCCTGTGTTCTCTGTGGGGGGATTGCCGAATGCAGAGCGGCGGTTATCCATGCCGGATAAAAGTGGTCGGTTTCTTCAACCAAAAATGAGAAGATCTTGCTGCATTTTTTGAATTTCATTTCTGAGACCTGCCGTCTTTTTTTCTGCCTAACAGCCATCTCAGTAAGAGCCCAATTGTATAACCTGCTGAATTATCGGCAGATTATTTGACTCCTTTTGCCTTCATTCTTGGCCCATTCCTTGCTTTTCTCAAGTTGACTTTCGGTGTCTCGCCGCAAGGCGACAAGTCTGATTCACCATTTCTAAATGGCTGAGTTCGAGTTGGAGCTTTCTGTCTCTTTGGAAACGGCTCCGGCGTCCCCTAACATCTTTTCGTTAAAGCAGCCATGTCGTTAGCATGGACTGGCAGTACGATTTGATTCAGCAGCTTTGAAAGGATTGGCTTGAGCGATTCCCGCCAAAACTGAGAATCAAGGCGCCGTGATGCATCGAAAGCATGGCATTATTTGTTAGGCAGCATCGTGTCGAAAGGTAAGAAAAATGAAAGTCGAAGCTTTGCAGTCAAGACGGGCAGCCAATGTATGCAATCCTTCTCTCAACCGTAGGGATACCACTGAAGCGAGAGCTCAGGCGGGATCGACGTCCGCAAGAGTCCCGAGGATTATCTCGATTGGCGGCGGCAAAGGGGGAGTCGGAAAAACTCTGGTGGCCACCATGTTGGGCATCTGTCTGGGCGAAGCGGAAAAGAAAGTCATTATTGTGGACGCTGATTTTTCGGGCGCTAATCTGCATGCTTGTCTGGGCGCGTATGATGCACAGACGACCTTGCAGCGCTACATGGAACGTCAGTCGGCGGACCTCAATGACGTCGCGATAGAGACCGCTTTTAAAAACTTGCGCATTATTACCGGAATGCCCGGCCCGTATGCATCCGCCCAAATTCGATATTGGGAAAAACAAAAGCTGCTGCGCAACCTGAAAAAGCTTCTCGCGGACTATGTGATCCTTGATTTGGGACCGGGTAGCTTTTACACCAATGTCGATTTTTTTCTCAGCTCGGACGACAAGGTCATTGTCAGCACCGCCGATCCACTTGCCATGTATGATGCCTACGGCTTTTTGCGCGTGGCGCTATTTCGCCGGCTGCAGAAAACGTTTCACTCCTGGCCCGAGATCTTGCGAAGGCTGCAAGAATGTGGTGATTTGGCAAAGGGGAACAAGGCCAGATCCCTGAGGATCGTATTGGAGAATTCACCGGATATACCCCCCAGTTGTCGTGAATTGGCGGAAAAACAGGTCGCTTCCTTTAGGCCCAAGATTGTCATCAATCTGGTGCGCGAGACGGACAACCGCAAAGAGATGGATGCGCTACGATTGGTGAGCAAGAATCTGCTCGGCATCGATATTGATTTCTGGGGACAAATCCGCTTTGATTCGGCTGTCGTTGCCGCTATCAAAAGCATGCAACCCGAAATGCTCCTTGCTCCGAAAGGGATGGCCTTGAATGACGTCCACCAACTCGCTCAGAGACTTTTGACCTCAAGAGCGCCAGCAAACGCTGCGCGAGATGATTCCCGTGTAGCAAAAGAAACCGTGCGGAGCACAACGCGTACTCAAGCCGATTTTATCCGCGTTTGCAATTACCGCTGCATCGCTTGGAATTGTTGTGATGAGCGCAGTGGCGGGTATCGCTGTTTCCATCTGACGCCACCGGCGCCTAAGCTTAGATACGCATAAAGGAAGGATTTGGCAGGTGCGAGTGTACTTGATAAGGGTAAGAATCTCGCCCTTCTTCTCAGCATGCGGATGCAGGAATCTCCGTGCGAATAGATGGTTAGGAGATGCCTGTATTCACAGGCATGACCCGAAAAAATGACCCTTATAGAATAGGTAACGGGGTTTACCGGCCATCCGAGGCGGTGAGTTTCGAGCAAAAGACAACGAATGCAAAGATTCGGTGAAGGGATCCAATATCCCTATCGATCAGTCGATCGGACGAGCTTTCCTTGCAGAAGCTCAATCCTCCAAGGGCCGGCGACCTGCCGGCTCGGCGATGAGTCATTCTTAGCCTGACACAAACGAATCGTTTCACAAAAGCCCCAGTGCATGCGACAATTCTTTTCATCCGGGTAGGCAGTCGAAACATGCGCCGGGGTTTTATATTTTCAGCGGATGCGCTAAAGCGATATCGTGATGGTCGTCCCTTGATTGGGATTGCTTTCGATGTGCATCTTGCCGCCGTGATCGGCGATGATCCGGTTGGCGATATAGAGGCCCAGGCCGGAGCCTTTGACTTTGGTGGAAAAATACGGTTCCAAGGCTCGCCTTTTCGTTTCCTCATCCATGCCGCCGCCGTGATCCATAATCCTGATTTGCGCTCCCGATTGTCCGTCTGCTCTTTTGTCCAAGCTTATTTCCACGCTGTCCCCTGGGTGGGATGCTTCCAAGGCGTTTTTGAGCAAGTTGTGAATGGCCCGGCGAAATTGGTCTCGATCCAGCAGCAAAGGTGGCACATCCTCCGTGATATTCAGCTTGACGGAGACCTTGTGCGCTGCACCTTCGAACAAACGCGCCGAGTGACGCAGAATGTCGCCGAGGTTTTCCGGCTTTAGCTCCAGATGCGGCATGCGGGCGAATTCGGAAAACTCCTCCGCCATGCGGCTCATGGAAGCCAATTCTTCTTCAATGATGCGAAACGATTCCCTCAGATCGTTGTTCGTCAAGTACTCGGCTGGCAAGCCTGATTTCAGGCGAAATAGAGAAAACTGAATCGGCGTCAGCGGATTCTTGATCTCATGGGAGATCTGCCGGGCCACGTCGCGCCAGGCGGCGGCGCGTTCGGCCCGATGCAAGTTTTCGCGACTGGTCTTTAGCTCCTCCGCCATGCGGTTGAAGGAATCCACTAAAAAAGCGATTTCATCCTTGGCAGGTACGACCACGCGATGAGATAGATCGCCGGCCCCCAAATGATGCATCCCATCCGTCAGCTTTTGAATTGGCTCACTGATGCCCCGGGAGAGAACTTTTGCTGCGTAAACGGAGATGAGGGCAAGAAAGATGATGAACGCCACTGCGATAGTCCACACCAAGCCTTGTTCAACCATCGTTTCACGCAATAGATTCACCGAGGTATAATTCCTCAACGCCCGGGTCACCTCGTCTTTGGTGCCAGCAATGTTCTCAGGTATGGTGAACCCGACAAAGCAAAAGCCGGAGTCGCTCAGCGGCGCATAGGACTCGTAAAAGGCGAGTTGCTGAATGTGAACGGAAGCGCCTACCTTCGCTTGTGACTGGATGAGTTGAAGATCCTCAGTCTCGAAATCATTCACCGTCCTTTGTGCCAGCGAATCGATGGTCAGGAAATACGTCAGTCGCAACCGGCCGTTCCGATTCACCACTTCACCTACGTAAGCCAAGTCTTCGCCCTTGAGTTGAGCCTCGGTCACCAACCGGACGTTTGGATTCTGCGCCAAAAACTGTTGTCCGCGTTGGTTAAGCTGTTGGCGAATGACTTCCAAGGATTGTGACAGCGCTTGTTCCAAACCCGGAAGAATGAGCATTTGGCTGCTGCGGGTAAGGAGTAGGCTAACGAAAAGAGTAAGGGGAACGGTGGGAACCAAGACAAGAAGAAAAAAGATGATGGTAAGTCGCGCCTGAAAGCGCGAGCCTTTTTGCGCTCGTCGCCAGAGAAGGATACTATACGTTGCGAGCGCCAAAGCAATGAGGCCAATCCAGAGGAAAAAGGCGGTCATGTCAGTCAATTCGCTGGGAAGGAATAATTCATTTTTGCTGTGACTAAATGTTCGATCTTATTTGCCGCTTCAATTGCCTCCGAGGCATCTTCGCGGGAAATGTTTTCGAAGGGTAGATCGTCAGGGTATCGTCCTGCCGTAATATACTCGTTCAGCAGCACGCAGGGCTCCTTCAAGGCGGCGAATGTGCCATCGAATTCGATGCAAGAAACGAGCAGCTTGAGGAGATCATGGGTTTTTTCCAATTCCCAGGCGTTTCTTAGGAGAAAGGCTTTAAGATACTTTTCTGCGCTGCCTTGGCACAAGTAGCAGATTGTGTGAAAAGGGGAGTATTCCTCATTCAAACCAGAGCGAGCGAAAAGAAGATTCTCATGAGCAAGTCTAAGCCAATCACTTATCAGCTTTTCTTGCGCGTCATTTCCTTTCATAAAGGATTTTTCCCTCTTTAAAGACATGTTTGACGTAAAAGGGGTTTTGCGCCGCAAAATTCCATTCGACCTCCTCAGGTTTTCGCACAATTAAATCGAGGGAAAACTTGCGACCCCATAGCAAATCCTCAATCTTGCGTCGTACAGTTTTGTTGGATTCATTGCCTTCTTTGATGATGAACAAGTCCAAGTCGCTTTGATGGTGGGAATCGCCCCGCGAGCAGGAACCAAAAAGGATGATCTTTTGTGGCCGAATTCCAGAGACGATTTTATCGACAACATATTGAATGAGCTCTGTTGTAATTTGGCCAGTTTTTAAACGTGGATCCATTTGCATCCGAAAATCCCTCATCGTTTCTACAATAAGCGATGTCTGTGAAATAGCCTTTGATCTGTGAACCGTCTTAAAATGTTCCCCGGAACATTGATAATCAAAATCCATTCAGCAAAGGGAGAAATGAAGAGGCAAAGTCGCTCTCCTCAACTTACCGCTTAGGGGATAGGTGTTCAACTTTTAATGCGTTCTCCATGATTTGACCACTCTCGAAGGAAAAGGCGCCGACCTCGCTTTTTCAAGTTTCCATTGTCATTTTTCTTTTTGGTATTTGATTTTTTCATTGCCCTACCCTCCGATTCTTTTTCTCTTCACCAGATACTGCAGCAGCGCTCGTTCAAAATCTTCTGAAGTGTCCATCAGCACATAATCAATCCGGTTCTCGCGGCATTGCTTCTTGTAGGTTTCGACAAAATTGTTCATCAAGCGCCGATACTCGCCGCGAATATGCCAAGGTTGGGTAGCGAGCTTTTCGCTGGTCTCCAAATCCTGAAAAACCGCCGCCTGCTTAAAATCGAAAAAGCGTTCGAAAGGATCCAAAATGTGGAAGACGATGACCTCATGCTTCTTATGGCGAAAATGCTTCAAGCCGGACAGAACCTGATGCGGGTCGTCGAACAAATCGGAAAAGATGATGATCAAGCCGCGGCGATTGATGCGCTCGGCCATTTGGTGAAACGTGTCGGCCACATTGGTCTTGGCGCGGGTCTTGACTTTCTGCAACTCTTGCAGGATGAGCGAGAGGTAGGTATTCACCGACCTGGGCGGAAGATATTTGCGTATTTTTTGATCAAAGGTGACCAAGCCAACCGAGTCCCGCTGCCGCAGCATCAAATATGAAAGCGCCGCAGCCAAGTAAGTCGCGTATTGCAGCTTGTTGATGCCATGCGACGAATATCCCATTGAAGCGGAAGCATCCAACAAAAGGTACGCTTTGAGATTGGTTTCTTCTTCAAACTCTTTGACGTAATAACGATCCGTCTTTGCATAGACCTTCCAGTCCACATGTCGTATTTCATCACCCGGCATGTACTGGCGATGCTCCGCAAACTCCACGCTAAAGCCGTGATAGGGGCTGCGATGCAAGCCGGTGATAAAGCCTTCTACCACCAGTCGCGCTACCAAATTCAAATTGGCCAATTTGGACACGACGTCTGGACGCAAAAATTGCCGATAGTCTTGAACCGTGGTTGGCACCTGAATCAAGCCTCCCCGTCCTGAATGAGCCTCTCGATGATATCCGTAGTGCTGATGCCTTCGGCCTCGGCGTTGAAGGTCGTGACCAGCCGGTGGCGCAAAACCGGTTTGGCCACCGCGCGCACGTCTTCGATGTCCGGTGTTGGCCGGCCGTCGAGAATGGCTCGCGTCTTCGCACCCAGAATGAGGTACTGGGAAGCTCGTGGGCCGGCTCCCCAATTGATCCAGTCTTTGACATATTTGAGTGCGCCGTCGTGATTGGGACGCGTTTTGCGCGCCAGCCTCACCGCGTAGCTGATGACAGTGTCTGCCACCGGCACTCGGCGGACGAGGTTCTGCAATTTTATGATCTCTTGGCCGGTCAGGATGATCTTTTGATCCGCCTGATAAGCGCTGGTGGTCGAGCGGACGATTTCTTCTTCTTCGTCCTTGCTGGGATAGTCCACCCATAGGTTGAACATGAAGCGATCCAACTGCGCTTCCGGCAGAGGATAGGTGCCTTCCTGCTCGATCGGATTTTGCGTCGCCAAAACAAAAAAGGGCTCGTCCAGCTTGTAGGTTTCGCCGGAGGCGGTGACCTCGTGCTCCTGCATCGCTTGCAACAAAGCGGATTGCGTCTTGGGCGGCGTCCGGTTGATCTCGTCGGCCAAGACGATGTTGGCAAACACCGGCCCTTTGACGAATTTGAAGGCTTTGCGCCCGGTGCTTTGATCTTCTTCGATGACTTCCGTCCCGGTAATATCGGAAGGCATAAGATCCGGGGTGAATTGAATGCGATTGAATTTCAAATCCAGCACCTTGGCGACGGTGCTGATGAGCAAGGTCTTCGCCAAGCCCGGCACGCCGATCAGCAAGCAATGCCCCCGGGACAGCAAAGCCATGAGCAGCTCATCGATGACCTGCCGCTGGCCGATAATCACTTTGCCGATTTCCGCGAGGATATTTTCGTGAGCTTTTTTCAACTGCTCGACTATTTCCAGATCATTCTCTTGCTGTGTTGCCTGAATATTCATCAAACCTCCATGTTGTCGTCTATGATCGCCACCGAGACACAAAGTTGCTATGGAATGTTCTTCGCGTCTTTCTGGCTCCGCAGCCTTATCTATCGAAAACTTAGTTAATTTTGCCGCCAAAGTCAATGATGGATTCTCTTGTGACCTTTGAGTTCGAGGCGGATATTGTTGCATCGAATTTTTGCTTGCCGCGGTAAAGTGAATTGTGTACATTCTCTCGCTATGGAAAAAGAAAACCTCACGGGCTATACTCTCGAAGAATTGGAAACTTTTGTGCGGCGCATAGGCGAAAAGCCCTTTCGTGGCCATCAGCTTTTCAGTTGGCTGTACGCAAAAAAGGCGAACGGCTTCGCGCAGATGACCGACCTCTCTAAAAGACTGCGGACAAAGCTGGCGGAGACGGCAATCATCGGCCATCTCGTTCCGGTGGAAAAAGCGATCTCTTCTTCGCGCTCCGTCAAGTATCTGTTCCGTCTTGCCGATGGTCAGCACATCGAGAGCGTCTACATCCCCGAGTCCGACAGGCGGACGCTTTGCATCTCCTCGCAAGTCGGCTGCGCCGTCAAATGCGCCTTTTGCGCCACCGGAAAAATGGGCTTCCGACGCAATCTGAGCGCCGGCGAGATGGTCGATCAGGTGCTGCACGTTGCTCGCGATATCAGTGAGCCGCTGACCAATATCGTTTTCATGGGCATGGGCGAGCCGTTTCTGAATTACGATCAAGTTATCAAGGCCGCCCAGCTTATCAGCCACGAACAAGGCATCGCCATCGGCCACCGGCACATCGTCATTTCCACCTCCGGCATTATCCCGAACATTTACCGCTATGCCGACGAAGGCCACAAGTTTCGTCTGGCGATTTCGCTCAACTCCCCGCACGAGGAACAGCGAGCCCAGCTTATGCCCATCAGCAGGAAATATTCTATCAAATCTCTGTTGGAGGCGGCTGCATATTTCTACCAAAAGTCGCATCGTCTTCCTACCTTTGAGTATGTGTTGTTAGCCGGTTTGACTGACCGGGAGGAGGACGCGATTGCCCTGCGCAAGCTGTTGCATGGATTTCCTTGCAAGGTGAATCTCATTCCGTATAATCCCACCGTCAAAGAATTTCGCCGTCCAGAGCCTGGGCAAATCGCACAATTCGCCAAATGGATTTTTCCCCTCAAAGCTCCTGTTTCGGTGCGTTGGAGTAAAGGCGTGGACGTGAACGGCGCCTGCGGCCAGTTGGCGGGACGGTATTTGCAGGAAGTCGAAGCCCTCTAACTTTGGGAGTTGAAAGGTGAGTCAGTCCGATAGAAAACCGATCATCGGCGTCATGGGCGGCTCGCAGGTTGAATCGGAAGTCAAGGAAATGGCCTATGAATTGGGGGCGCTGATTGCGGAACAGGGTTGGATTCTCCTCAACGGCGGGCGCGATGCCGGGGTCATGCGCGCTTCGGCGGAAGGGGCCAAAAGCAAGGGCGGCATGACCATTGGCATTCTGCCGGGCGACTCCGCAAAAGATGCCAATCCCTTCATCGATATTCCCATCGTCACCAACCTGGCAGACGCCCGCAATTTGGTCAATGTTCTTTCCAGCGACGTCGTCGTGGCTTGTCAGGGTTCGGCGGGCACAATTTCGGAAGTTGCTTTAGCACTGAAAAATAACAAGCCCGTGATACTGCTTTCCTTTGATCTGGGTCTGGCATTCCGCGAGTTTTCGCTTCGCGGCCAATTGCATTCAGCTCAGACACCCGCCGAATGCATCGCCAAAATCCAAGAGATTCTCTCAAGGTGAGTACGCGTGCAAAGCCTCGACCAAACGAGATCTCTCCCTTACAGCCTAAACAGCTAAACCCCCAAACAGCTATGGCGGCATCAGCCGATTCGCTCCATGACCGCCACATAAAATCCGTCAAAGCCGTCGATCTCCGGCCAAAAACGCTTTTCTTCGACGAGGCGGAATTTGGTCGATCTCTCCAGCAAAAAGCTTTCGATTTGTTTCTCCCCTTCCGAGGGTAGCACGCTGCAAACGGCGTAGAGGAGTAGTCCCCCAGGTTGCAGCATGCAAGAGTTAGACATGAGAATCTGATGCTGCAAGGCTAAGAGTCTTGTCATTTGCTCCGGCTGCAATCGCCACTTGACGTCAGGATTTCGTCGCAGCGATCCCAAACCGGAACAAGGAGCGTCCGCAATCACTCGATCGGCTGCATTTTTTAGGCGCTTGATCGTCTTGGAGGAAATGATGACGCGCGTCTCGATGATGTCGATCCCCTCGCGGGTGGCGCGTTTGCGCAGCTCCAACAGCTTGCCCTCGTTCGTGTCCATGGCGATGATTCTGCCGCGATTTTGCATCAAAGCAGCCAAATGCAGGGTCTTGCCGCCGGCGCCGGCGCAGGCATCGACCACGCGCATGCCTGGCCTGACGCGCGCCATTTCCGCCACTCTTTGCGATGCTGCATCCTGTACCTCAAAAAAGCCGTCGTGGTAAGCCTGCAATCGAAACGCGTTTACATATTTGCTCAAGACCAGCGCATCCTTGGCCCAGGGTACGCAAGAGGTTTCAATGCCTTGCTCTTTCAAGAGAAGAGCCAATTCGTCTCGGCTGGTTTTCAGTGTGTTGGCCCGCAGCACCAGTGAAGGCTTTTCATTCAGAGCATGCAGGACCGAGTCCCAGCACTGGCCCAATTCCTTTTCGCCCAACTCATCCAGCCAATCCGGCACGGATTCGCGCAGCTTGCGAATCTCGTGCAGTTTTTTTGCTCGCGCTAAAATCTCTTTGTCCTCCGGCGAGAGCCAGGCCAGAGATATTTCTTCATTCTGCAACAGCGAATGAGCACGCAGGACTCTTTCCAAAGCGGACGGCTGCAAGCTCGGCTCCTGATCAAGGCATGCCCACAGCCAGCGCCACCGCCGGATGATGTCGTAAGAGGTCTCGGCGACGATGGCCCGCTCTTGCTTCGAAAGCCTGTTGTTGGAGCGGAAGACATTCTTTAGCGACTTGTCGGCGCGACTGTTCATGCCGAATACTCGACTCAACACGGTCATGATAGAGGTTTTAGCTGTTTCGGGAAGATTCATAGGATTGTGACGGTGCGGTCACCGGCCCTTGGTTTGAGGTTCTAAAATGCCCATTTGAATGAGTGAGAAAGTCATGGATTCACTCACTCAGTGTCCGACCAAGAAGGTTCGTTTTCCTCAAGTCAGGGACAAAACATTGGAGTGCCAAACTTTTTTGGCGTGACGTCCAGCCGAATTAATTCGGCACGTCCCAGTTCTTAGTCAGGCACGTGGCCCTATGCTATGAAGGTCGTAGCCGATGACTTCCATCCTGATTGCGGTCGGCTGAAGTCCAGTGACGGCCGTAGGTCAAGTTTATCAAGAAAAGCTAACAAGCGCAAGGAGAATTTTGGGCTGACACGTCTGCCCGGTGCGTATGTTGAAATATACCTCGATAGTTTGCTGTGTCGATTTGACGTCATTTGAGCATTCTCGTTGCAAAAAAGAAGCGGTGTGATAAGATGGTGCCGATAATGTGAGTGAGATGAACTCGGTCGGCGACGCCCGGAGGGTCCGGGGGGTTTAATGCTCCAAACTCCTCTGTGCCGGCTGGCTTCTTGCACCGTGGATTCGCATTTGAATACCGCGGCCCAAATATGCGCACTTACGCCCCTGATCGCTGCTTCTTCTTCCAACCGGCGAAGCACTTTTAGGATACTCTCTCGCAAGGCCAAATCCTGCCATTTTTCGGCAAGGTCGTGTACCAGTTCGCAGGGTGGGATTCTACCCCACAAATTCGTAGCGGCAAAAGAAAAAGGCACACAATAGGTATCTATTCCAACCTCTCGTGTGCCTTTTGATTTCTACATCCGT
>DYKH01000204.1 GCA_020722685.1 Caldithrix sp.
GATGTTCAAGATAATCCAGGTCTTTTGAGGAAGCATTCACCCTGACTCATTCGTCTTAAATGTTGGCAGATCGTCAATCTGTCGCGCTCTACGCCATAAGTATTGATGGCACGGCTGACGAACGATGCTTCATAGGCGCCATATTCAATGTTATCTTTCACTGTCATCATCCCCAACCTGAACACGCCCAGTATCGGCAAAACGCTGCGGGCGCTCGAACAGCAGGATTATGACCGCACCCAATTCGAAGTGATCGTGGTCGGGATGGATCAATTCGGGCTGGTGCGCGCGAGCAATGTGGCGCGTTTCGACCGTTCGGAGTTCCAACTCTCTCCGGCCCAGGCCCGCAACCGTGGGGCCAGGCAGGCGCACGGCCAAGTGCTGGCTTTCACCGATGCCGATTGCTTGCCTTACCCCAATTGGCTGGCAGTACTGGCCGAAAGATTCGATGACCCGGCAGTAACTGTTGTGGGCGGCGGGGTGACATTCGAACGGCAAAACTACTGGACGTTCGCCGACAATCTCAGTATGTTCTACGATTACTTGGCAGAGCATTCCGCCGGCGAGCGGCGGCAGTTGCCCAGCCTCAACCTTGCAATCCGGCGCGAAGTTTTCGAGGCGGTCGGCGGTTTTGACGAGCGCTATCCGCGCCCCGCAGGCGAAGACGCCGACCTGACCATCCGCCTGCGCAAATTGGGCCACCGTCTACGCTTTGAGCCGCGTGCTGTAGTGATCCACCATCCACCCCGCAACCGACTGGCCGACCTGTTGCGACACGGTTATTACCAAGGAAAATATTCCACGAAGGTGGATCCACGCTACTCAGCCGAAGAGAAACTGCCCTGGCCATTGAAGACGCGCTGGGGAGTGGTTTTGTTCGCGCCGTTGCTGGGAACTGCCGTGATCCTGCAAATTTTCCGCAGATACAAAACCTTGCGGAAATACTGGTATACTACGCCCGCTATTTACCTAGCGAAGCTGGCTTGGTGTCTTGGCGCGGCCAACCGGCCCCATTGGCATGACTGACATCACCGTTTCCATCATCATCCCCTGCTACAATCAAGCACGGCATATCCGTCGCGTAGTGGAGGCCGCTCTTGATCAGACCCACCCACCCGATGAAATCATCGTCGTTGACGATGCTTCTACCGATGAAAGCGTCGAGATTTTGCGACAACTGCCTGTAAAACTGATCCAGCATCCGTTCAACCAGGGGCCGGGCGTTGCCCGTAATACTGCTTTGCAAGCAGCTACAGGTTTGATTGTTGTTTATGTTGACTCGGATGCCTACGCTGATCGAAATATGATTGAGGCGTTGTTGCAAGCCTACCAACACCCCAATAGCGACACACTGGCTGGCGTAACTGGCAGAGGGATTGAAGTACACATCGAAAACGTCTATGACCGCTGGCGTTCATTGCATGCCCGGCAAGATTTTGGCGACAAGATGCGCGATCACGTGACCTTCCCATTTGGATTATGCATGTCTTTCCGCCGAAAAGTGTTGTTAGAAATTGGAGGATTTGATCCCTACTTCACCATCAATGCCGGTGAAGATTACGATATTGGCTATCGCCTCAAGAAAGCCGGCTATTGGTTGCGCTATACACCGCAGGCTTTTGTTTATCACCAACACTCCGATACAGAAGACAAGCTGAAGCGCGGCCAGTATAACTGGTATTATTGGGGCTATCTGGCCCGGAAACGAACCCACGATCAGCCCTGGGCTTTGGTACTTGGTACGCTGAGACGCCTATTCACAGATACATTAGCTGACCTGTTTTTGCGCCATGATTTGAAGTTAGCTCGGCTGGATTTACAAATCTTCTGGATCAAAATGTTGGCCATGCGTGATGCGGCGCGTATTTCCAGACTATAATTTGCTTTTTCAGGAGAAAAAATTGTCACTTAAAAATTTAACCACCCGGCAGGAAATTGCCAGTTCCACAAAAGAATTGCAAGAATCTTATAACCGCTTATATCAGGAGTGGCTCGGTGATTATCACAATATTGCTTTGTACAACCAAATGTTATCGCAGATGAATGTTCAATCTGGCAAGTTGTTAGATGTGGCATGCGGTACGGGTGATTTGCTGGAATTGGCTAAAAAACGCAAGGCCGTTCCCTATGGCCTCGATATCTCATCTGTTGCTCTTAGAAAAGCGAAGAATAGAAATGCTTCCCTAAATATATTAGAAGGAGATGGCGAGAACCTGCCCTGGCCCAGCAATATATTCGATTATGTGACCTGTGTCGGCAGCCTGGAACACTTTGTTAATCCTGAAATTGGCGCGCAGGAAATCGCGCGTGTATTGAAGCCTACGGGTTTGGCTGCCATCAACCTCCCTAATTCGCATCATCTCCAAGCGATTTACAACGTCTACAAAACTGGGAGTATACTACCGGAATTACAAGATTTTGAACGTTTTGCCACTCGCCACGAATGGCAGGAATTCCTCAACGACAACGGATTGCGCGTCCAGGCTGTTTATAAATTCAATACCGGCTTCTCGCGCATTTTCAAAGAAGGGCGCGAACCTTTCTGGTATTTCTATAATATTCTCTACCGCATCTTTGGCGATCTGTGGATTCCCACCAATCTGAGCTTTGCGCTAACGTTTATCTGTGCCAAAGCCGACCTCAACATATAAAAACATGATGAAAACCACATATCCCCCGTTAAGCTTCTGTCAATTCCGCCAGGTGGGTAGAGAACAATGGCTGGTTCAGGCCAATAAGGCCCAAAGCATGTATATCCGCCTGTTCGGCCCTTTAGGGGTTAACGCGCGCATTCGCAATGCCCGGGTAATCAATACTATTCATCGTTTGGGATTGGCGCCTGGCGCGAAAGCATTGGATGTAGGTTGCGGGCATGGCTATGCACTCTTTTGGCTGGCTCACCGTTACCCTCAATGTCAATTCACCGGGTTGGAGTTTGATGCCAAATTAGTTGAGCATGGGCGGTATATGGCCCAGCAACTACAATTATCTAATCTATCGTTTATTCACGGTAGCGCTCTGAACATTAATGCCGAAGACGAATATGACCTGATCTTCAGTATGGATGTATTAGAGCATATCGAAGACGATGTCAGCACACTGCACAATATGCGACGGGCATTGCGATCTGATGGACATTTGGTGCTACACCTACCGCGGCGTCACCAGGATGCTTGGACATTTTTATCTACGTTCAGAGCCTATACGACACCCGATCATGTGCGGGATGAATATACCGTTCTGGAAATCAATGATAAATTGCGACAAACTGGATTTGAAGTAGAATATTTCCGTTATGGGTATAGCAAATGGGGACAACTGGCATTCGAAAGCAACTACCTGTTTTGGCAATCAACCATCTTGCGTACATTGACTGCCATCATTCTTCATCCTCTTTCAGTCTGGCTGGCTTACATGGATATCCGCCAAGATCATGCTGATGGCAACGCATTTATCATCCTGGCTCGGCCTTTTAATGCATCAGGGGTGTCCGTATGAGCAAGCTGGGTGAATATCTGGCCTGGCAGTTGAACCAAATTTTCCCTACGCTGGCAGTCCACCGCGGCCTGGAGGGTGCCAAACGCAGTGTCGCTGCCAATCAGCAGTGGGCCTACGAGGAAGCCCGGCGGGTCATCCCTGCTTTCGAACCGTACTGGGACCTGCGCGGAAAACATATCCTGGATATAGGCACCGGCCTGGGCGGCAAGCTACCGTTTTACATCGAAGCGGGAGCTAAAGCGGTCACGGGGGTTGATATCAACCCACAAAGCCTGCGAGCCGCCCACAACCACATTACGGCACACGGGCTATCTTCGGCCATCCGTCTGGTGCGCTGCGATGCAGCGCAACTTCCATTTCCAGATAACTGCTTCGATGTCATCGTCTCGATCAACGTTTTCGAACATATCGAGCGAGTAGACCGCGCCGTGCAAGAGGCCTATCGTGTGCTTGAACCGGGGGGGATGGCTTTTCTGCACCTGCCGCCCTACTTCAGCGCATGGGGGCCGCACCTAGAGAGCTGGATCCACTTCCCCTGGCCGCATCTACTCTTTTCGGAACAAACCCTGATGCGGGTGGCGGCGCGGGAAGATGCCCAGCGGCAACTCAGTAGCCAGTTTGTCGAGGCGGCACAGATTGACTGGCAGGCTAACCGCGACCACATCCCGAATGTCAACCACGTCACCTTGCACCATTTTCGCCAAATGGTTCAAAAAGCCGGATTCACTATCCTGCAGCTCAGGCTGTTGCCCATCGGGTATGATTTTCTAAAATCTGCTGATTCAGTCCCCAAACAATTTGTTCTTTGGATGTTAAACCAGGCCACACACACTCCCCTCCTGCGAGAAGTGATCATTACCAAAATGGTTTATGTCCTGCAAAAGAAGAAGACACAACCAGCATGAAAGCCATCGACTGGTTAAAACAGCAGCTGTCACGCCCGGCGCGAAAATCCGGCAAGAGCAAATGGGGTACGGTCATTGTCACATTCGGGGTATTCGTTTTCCTGGGACTATCCCTTCGGCACGATTGGGATACCATCCGGGCTTTCCATTGGCAACTGAATTGGGGCTATCTGGTAATCCAAGCCATCCTGCATACCCTGGCAATGGGGACGATGTTCATCGCTTGGCATTACACCATGCGCCGGTTATTGAATAGAGGCCAGTGGCGCACGAATTTTCGCATCTTCAGCGTTTCGATGCTAGCGCGGCGCGTCCCCATCCCGATCTGGTACGTGGGCAGCCGTGTCTACCTATACCGCGAACGGCAAACCTCAACAACGATTGTGCTCACCGCCACTGCCCTCGAAACCGCGCTAATCGCGGTGAGCGGGGTCATGTGGTACGTAATGCTCTTACCGTGGTACAGCTATACCCAGCATTGGGCCTGGTGGATTCTCCTCGCGCTGACCGGGGTCTTTAGCCTAGTATTGCTGTTGCGCCCAGGCTTGTTGATTGATCTAACCAATCTTGCATTACGCCTGCTCAAGCGACCGTCCATTCCAGTCACCATCACGCGCCGCGACTTGTTGCTCTGGGGATTGCTCTATCTTGTTACCTGGTTCTTGGATGGCCTGGGACTGTATTATACCGTCGCGGCGTTCATGGCCTCCCCTCCACCGGTCACGAGTGTCATCGGTGTATCCACCGTTTCAGCGCTGGTGGCACTGGCGACCATGGCTTTGCCTACTTTCTTGTTGAAAGAGATTACCACGGGTGCGCTGTTAAGCGTTTGGATGCCGGTATCTGCGGGTGTGGTTATCTCGATTTTATACCGCCTGTTGCAAACGATTGTAGAAACCCTCTGGGCTTTCGTTGGACAAAGCATCTCTGAAAAAGCCCCATAATCATGCTGATCTATGAAAATAACCCCAAAGAAGTATTGTAAGCAATCTAAAGCCACGTATACTAAGGACAGTTCTAGATTCCCAAACCCCATTCACCAAAAGGAGATTTGAAACATGAAGAAACTTAGGATCGCACTCACCCTTGTAGCGTTACTAACACTCGTTCTGACCAGCACCGTCAGCGCGCAGTACACCGGTTATACCTGGTCAACTGCTTATCAGGTCGTCAACATGGGCACCGCCCCCGCCGACATCCAGATTGACTACTACGACACGACCGGTGCTGTCGTTGGCGCCGCCCGCAAGACGTACACCGACGTGCCCGCCGGCGGTTCACGCTTGGTTGTTCAGTTTACCGACGATACGAATCTTCCCAGCGGGCGCTACTCAGCAGTGATATCCGCCAATCAGCCGATTGCCGCCATCGCCAACCAGCAGTTGGTACCCAGTGGCGCTTCTAGCTACAACCCGGCGCCTCCGTTCTCGACCTACAGCGGGGAGAGCACGGGTGCGATTTCAATTACCCTGCCGGCGGTGATGTACAACTGGTACGGCTATTTCACCGACGTTTACATCATGAACGTCGGCACGGCGAGTGCTACTAACGTGGACATCACCTACATTCCCGGTTCCATATCAGGCGTGGCCACAGGAGCAAGTGGTGTAACCGACCTTGACAATTCCATCGCCCAATACGCCTCTTTGCAAAAGAGTCAGGAAACCATGACCACGCTAGGCGCGCCAAGCGGTACATATGCCGGACGTTTTTTAGGCTCTGCGGTAATCACCAGCGATCAACCGATCATCGCCGTCGTCAACCAGCATAACGTGACTGCTCACAAACTGATGACTTACAACGGCTTTGCCAGCGGCGCACTTGACATCGCTGTACCAGTTCATATGCGCGGTTACTTCGGCTACTACAGCACCATGCTGATCGCCAACCCCTCCGCCACCACCAATGCCAATGTCACAATCACCTATACCCCGACTGGTGCCTACAACACGGTCTCCAGCGGCACCGTTGGACCTGTCACTGTCAACGCCGTCATTGCCCCCCAAACCGCCTTGACCCGCTACGATGGTCCTGGCGCATCAGATGCCCAGAGCGACTTGGACGACAGTCCTGTATTCACCCGTTTCTACGGCTCAGTGCGCATCACGTCCGACATTCCCGTGGTGGTTCAAATGAACGTTGAAGCAACTTCTACTGGCGACGACCAAGCCGGTTCCTATAACGGTATCCCCATCGCCAGCGCCACCCAGGATATCGTTGTCCCCGTCATCTTGTCCAATTACTATGGCTATTACACTACTATGGTGGTGCAGAATGCTACCGGAACCGACGGTTCCTGCTATGTGACCTACACTTCAGATGGAACCTACAGCGGGGTACCGAACCACAGTGCAACGTACACCCATACCCTGCCCGCTAACGGTGCTTTTACCGTCTACGAAGGTACCAAGGGGGGCCTAGCTGGCGATATCAACCTTGATCCGACAAATTGGGGCGCTGGTACCCGCTTTATCGGGGCGGCTGCCATCCACTGCACCGTCAACGCTGTGGCCTTTGTCAACGAAGAGTCTGATGTGACCTTGCGCGACTCGATGTACACCTTCAACACCTTCAACAAGTAACAAGTAGAGTCATTGGAAGTCTGATCTAAGTTTCAAAAAGAGGCCGCCAAGTCTCGCTGACAAGGCGGCCTCTTTTATCAATTTTAGCTCTCTCTTTGAGGAACAAGTAATGATGACCTGCGTGAAACTCTTCTTGACATGTCTTGCCGTCTCGATTTTGATTGTTGCCTGTGGAGGAAACAATACTCAATCTGAGGAGATAATTTCCGCGCCTGAAGCGATCATATTTGCATCCGATAGGGACGGCAAAATCCAGTATTATTTGATGACACCCGATGGCAAGACCACCCAGCCCCTAAACTTGGGAGCGCTTCCTGAAAGTGCAGTGATTGACCGGCTGCTGTGGGTCTCCGTGTGGAATAAATTCATCTTCAGCGCTTCCATCGGCGCAAATTCCGAAATTTATACTGTTGAACAAGATGGACACAATCTGATCAACCTTACCAACACCCCAACAGTCTTCGAATCCTCCCCGGTTGTCTCTCCGGATGGCAAATACGTCGCCTTTGTCGGCTTGGACTTGGATTTGGATATCATGGTAATGAAATCCGATGGAAGCGAGCGAAAAAACCTGACCCAGCACCCCGCCCGAGACGTTGCACCTGTCTGGCTGCCCGATGGTCGTATTGTTTTCTCATCCAACCGCCAAGGCACACCCAATATCTTTTCTATTAAGATGGATGGTAGCGAGCTGACAAATATCAGCCAGGGGCCTGGGCTGGACTCAATATTTTCGCTAGCCCCCGACGGACAGAAAATCGTCTTCGATAGCGACCGAACTGGCAACATGGATCTATTCACCGTCAACGCCAAAGGGGAGAATCCGGTCAACCTCACCAACAGCCCAAGCCGCGAAATCGAGCCGCTCTGGTCTCCCGATGGGCAAAAAATCGCCTTTCGCTCTGATAAAGACGGTGGTTGGGATCTCTTCATCGTCAACGTTGATGGAAGATTGATGACGAATCTCACCAACACGCCGGATGTGGACGAATTGGGAATCTCATGGGCGCCTGACGGCCAGCATTTGGTATTTTCCGCCGAATATCAGGGGCAGAGTGAGATCTTCGTTGTCGGCCTTGATGGAACTGCCCCAGTCAACCTGACCAAATCCCCTACCAATGAATTCGGGCCGATCTGGGTCAAGTTCAAATAAAGCAAGGCTTATTTGATAATCGGTATCAAAATCGTATAAATCGCCTGATAGGACAGGTTCTGTGCGGCAGGCATGTCGTTCCACCGCCCTCCCATCCCATAGAGCTGGGTCTGGAATGGTACCAGCCCAAGATGGGACCAAT
>DYKH01000039.1 GCA_020722685.1 Caldithrix sp.
GCCATCAAAAGCGAGGTGGATGCAGCAATTGCCCGCGTGCTGGAAAGCGGCTGGTACATCTTGGGCGAGGAGCTTGCCCGCTTTGAAAACCAATTCGCAGCCTATTTAAACGTTCAGCATGCCATCGGCGTTGGCTCTGGCACCGAAGCTTTACACCTTGCACTTGTAGCATCCGGCGTTCAGTTGGGCGATGAAGTCATCACCGTGCCAAACACAGCGGTGCCGACCATTTCTGCCATCTCCTTTGCCAATGCTACTCCGGTCTTTGTGGACATTGATCTGCAGACATACTGCATGGATGTCTCCAAAATCGAAGCGAAAATAACTGTCCGCACCAAAGCCATTATTCCGGTGCATTTGTACGGAAACGTCTGCAATATGCAAGCAATCATGGACATTGCTCAGAAGCATGGATTGGCGGTTATCGAAGATGCTTGTCAGGCGCACGGGGCAGAGCGTCTCGGCAAAAAGGCCGGGACTTTTGGCGACTTTGGCTGTTTCAGTTTCTATCCCAGCAAAAACTTGGGCGGCTTTGGCGATGGGGGCATGGTAGTGACAAACGACATCCAGAAGGCGGAAAAAATCCGCTTGCTGCGTAACTATGGGCAGACCAAACGATACTATCATCAGAGCATCGGCTTCAACAGCAGGCTGGATGATATGCAGGCAGCCTTGTTAGCAGTTCAATTACCGCATCTTGATGAATGGAATAGACGGCGTCGAGAGATTGCTTCACTTTATGGCAAACATATTACCAATGGGCGAATCACTCTGCCGCAGGAGCAGAAAGATGTTTTCCATATTTTTCATCTCTACGTGATTCGCTGTAAGGAAAGAGACCGACTGCGGGAATACCTTTTCCAGAAGGGAATTGGCACCCAAATTCACTATCCAATCCCTTGTCATTTGCAGGAAGCCTACCGAAGCCTAGGCTTTGGAAAAGGCACCTGTCCGATCGCCGAAGAATACGCGGCAGAAATCCTATCCCTGCCGATCTACCCAGAGCTGACGGATGAAGAAGTCGCCTATGTGGCTGAGATGATCAATCAGTTCGAATGAGCAGCAGACTCCAGTCTTTTTGGAAAAGACTGGGGTCTGGTTCTATTTTATGAGGTACACCAAAAGAATATGTCATCCTATTTAAAAACCATTTTTTTACTCTGTTGCAGCAATATCTTTATGACGTTTGCCTGGTACGGTCATTTGCGGGATTTAGCCGAGCAGCCGCAGATGGTAGCCGTCTTGGTTAGCTGGGGCATTGCACTTTTCGAATACATGATTCAGGTTCCTGCCAATCGCATTGGCCATCAGGTGATGAGCGTGGGCCAATTGAAAATCCTTCAAGAGGTCGTGACCTTGTCGGTATTCGTTCCCTTTTCGTATTTCTATATGCGAGAAAAACTGAGTCTCGATTACCTGTGGGCGGGATTGTGCCTGCTCGGCGCCGCCTTTTTTATGTTTCGCCGTTATCTGTCCGGCGGTTGATTGGTTTGATATTACATCCCTCATGATGACGTCACCTTTCAGGAAAAGCGTTGAATAATTACGAATGAAGCCTCGTACTCTCATAAAAAAGCTCGAATCAAGTCCACGGGCAACTGTCCTTCTGGTGTTGGCCATCGGGTTGGCCATCCGCCTATTGCTGCTCCCTATTCGTTGGATCAATCCCGACGAGGGGGCGCATTTGATGGACGCACAACTGCTTCTGAATGGATTCGTGCCCATTGCGGATTATGGCGCCCGCCAGCCATTCTACGTTTTCGTCCTGGCGATATTTCTCAAAGCCTTTGGCGCCAGCCTGCAAATCGGCAGATTGGCGCCGCTCTTTGCATCGGTCGGCACCGGTTGGATGCTGTTCGTCATTGGCAGGCGCATTTCCGGCGCGACGGTTGGGCTTGTAGCCGCGTGCATATACATGTTCCTGCCGATCACCATTGTCTGGTCGGTCATCGTCAAAGAGGAGCCTTTGGCCATCTTTCTGGCGTGCGTCAGCATCTATTTCGCCTTGCGTAGTTTCGCGGAGAGTAAACGGAATCCGGCTTGGATGATCCTCTCCGGAATGTTCGCTGCGTTGGCGTATTACGCCCGCTCCTCCACTTTGTATTTACCGCTGGCGCTCATTGGCTTCGTCTTCTTTGGTCAAAAAGCTTCGATTCGAGACGCATTTTCAATGACAATCTCACTCCTGCTTGGATACGTCGCTGTCTGCGTCGGAGCCTGTTTGATATTCACAAGCAAGATGAGCTGGCAGGATATTCTCTTCTCGCAACTGAACCCTCTGAATCTGCTCTGGAACCGCACCATGTCCTTATTGGGATGGCTACCGGTGGAATATCAGGTGGTCGATACAGGTGGCTTCCGTCTACTCGATCAGGCCATCGGCGACACCATAAAAGCCTGGCGGGAAGCTGTCTTCTTTTCCCTTTTTGTCGGGGTCGGTGCCATTGCCGCTGTTGCGAATTTGAGAAGTAAGAACTCTGATGATACCCGATCCAAAAGCCACTCCGGCTCAGTACTGATGGCTTTGTGGGCAGGTTTCGCGCTGTTGCTGTACATCTTTCAATCGGCTAATCGGGGATTTTTCACCCAGTATTTTGTTGAAGTCCTACCGCCGCTGACAATCTTAGCCGCTGTGTGGCTGGTTCAAGTCACGGGATCGACAAAACTGCGGGGGGCGATCTTTTATATCACGACCTTGTTGGGATTTTTCTTCCTATTTTTCCTGCAACGAACAACCTGGCAATTCTATCCCGGAGTGGACGCCTATGTCTTTTTTGGCTCCCTTGTGGCAAGCATCACCATGCTCGGCTTTGTTTCCAAAATAGAATGGAAGCCGAGGAGAATCCTCATACTCGCAGCCCCGAGTTTATTAGCGGTCGCCCTTTTGTTGGCGGCGAACTTTTTCCAATTGGAGCAGCTTGCGACTTTGGTCCTGACGCTTTTTTGTCTCTATCTTTTGGTCGAGACCATCTATGAGAAAGACACCCTGGATCAAAACACATCCGTGCAGGCGGCAACTGTTTTCGTGTTCATCGTTGCTGTGGTCGTATCCGGGCTTTATTCCGGACACGCTATTGGTCCAAAGTACGAGTCCGTATGGTCCCCTGCGACCGTAGAACAGGTAGCCACGGCAGTTAAAACCGAAGCAGGGAGCAGCGATGAAATCCTCAGCGGGGCAACCATCTGGGCATTCGCCGCAAAGTTGCGTCCCTTTCTAAATGTCCCGCATCCGACGGAATTTTTTAAGAAGCGGATGTCGGATTTTGAGGAGCAATTTCGCCACAAGCGTCCGCAGTTTGTTATAGATGACGGCTATACGCACAGAAAGTATGCGCGCTACTGGTCGTTCATTCGAAGCGAATTAGAAACAAACTATTCTCAGTTGGCACAAATCACCGGCTCCAAGTATCCGATAATCATTTTTCGGTTGTCGGACCATCCTCAGCTCAATGAAACGTTCTTGACGCTGATTAGCGGCGTACCACTTCCGTCACCAACAGGCAGGCGGCCATGACTCTGAAGCAGAAAACCATCTCCGGCGTCGTTTGGACCGGCCTGGCCAAGATGAGCATGCAGGGAGTGTTGTTTGTCGTCACCATCGTTTTAGCGCGACTTCTGACCCCTGACGACTTTGGCATTGTGGGCATGGCCGCGTTGGTCACAGTGGCAGTGGCCATGGTCAACGACCGTGGGCTGGGCACAGCCATCATTCAAAAGAAGGAAATTCTTGAAAACCACTTGTCCTCGGTATTCTGGGGCGGGCTGGTGTTCGCAACAATTCTTTTTATCATCTCGGCTTTGGCATCTTTCCCGGTGGCGGCTTTCTTTAAAAAGCCAATCGTGCAAACCGTTATTGGCGTACAAGCTTTTGGTTTCATCATCGGCGCTTTCGGCATCGTGCAGAAATCCCTTCTGACCAGAGACATGGAGTTCAAAAAATTAGCGATCATGGAAATCGCCTCCGTGGCTGTGAGCGGCTGCGTCTCGGTAACCATGGCTTTGTTCAAATTCGGCGTCTGGAGTCTGGTGGTCGGCACGCTGGTGCGCGATCTTGTCGGCGTCATTCTGGTATGGATTTATTGCGACTGGCGGCCCAAGCTGCACTTCTCCTGGCCGGATTTCCAATCTTTGTTCGGCTTTAGCGCCAACGTGCTCGGCAACGACGTGGCGCTGTACGCCACTACCAATGTGGATATTACCATCATCGGCAAAGTGCTCGGCTCGGAGCCGCTGGGATTCTACAGCCTCGCCCTCAACATGGTCAAGTTGCCGGTGACCAGGTTTTCCGGCATCGTCTCCAAAGTCACGTTCCCGGCTTTCTCCGCGCTCCAGGAGGATTTGAGCAGATTCAGAAAAGGCTTTACCAAGTCGCTGACCTTCATCTCTGTTTTCACTTTTCCCTTGTTGGCAGGAATGGCTACCTTCTCTCGCGAATTCATCGTAATCTTTCTCGGCGCAAAATGGCTGGCCATGGCGGCGCCGCTCATCATCCTCACACCCATGGCGATGCTAAAATCCGTCGGCACCGTCAAGGGCTCCGTGCTGATGGCCCGCGGTCGCCCGGAGATCGAGTTGTGGTGGAACGTAGGCTATCTGCTTCCATTGGCGGGAGTGGTGTTATTGGGCACCCGCTACGGCATCGTCGGAGTGGCGACGGCGTTTACCCTTTTGTACATCATCACGTTCCCGATCATTCAGGGCATCACCAATCGGCAGGTTGGTTTGTCTCCATCTGAGTTTTGGGCCGCCTTGGCCCCGGCCTCTCTTGCCACCGCCGCCATGGTCATAGTCGGCCTCCTTTTCCGACAGTTCGCAGCGGACTTGTTCAGGACGGCCCTTTTGCCGTTTTTTATCAGCGGGGTGGTCTTATCCATTCTTGTTTATTCGGCGTCTCTTTGGTTGTTAGACAAAAGCCTTTTTGCCGAGTTTTGGCAAACGGTCGCCCAACGCGGCAAACCTGGGCAAAGCGTACCATTGACCGGCGCCGCCGAAGCCAGGGCAAAGCTATGAAAATAGCGATCATGGGCATCCGAGGCATTCCCGCCAATTACGGCGGTTTCGAAACCTTTATCGAAGAGATGGCGCCGCGACTGGTACAGCGTGGGCATGAGGTGACCGTCTACGGTCGATCGAATATCATCCAGCACGACGGCTCCTTTTACAAAGGTGTGCGCATAAAGATTCTGCCCACCATCAGCCACAAGTATTTCGACACCGTCGTCCACACGCTGGTGTGCACACTGCACAGTTTTTTTCACAAATATGACGTTGTCCTCATTTGCAACAGCGCCAACGCCCTGTTCGCCATCATCCCCCGTCTCATGGGCAAACCGACCATTGTCAACGTGGATGGATTGGAATGGAAACGGCAAAAATGGAACTGGGCCGGCAAGACCTTTTATCGCCTATCCGAGTTCCTGGCCACCTTTTTGCCGACGGCAATCGTTTCCGATGCCAAGGAAGTGCAACGATACTATCTGGAAAAGTTTGCTAAGGAGTCAACCTATATTCCTTACGGCGCTCCTGTTGCGCCGGTGGCGACACAGGAGATCTTGCAGCGTTTTCAGCTTGAGGAGCGGAAGTACATACTCTACGTGAGCCGCATGGAACCGGAGAACAATGCGCATCGAGTTGTCGAAGCATTTGAGCGAACCAAAACTGACAAAAAGCTGGTGATGGTCGGCGATGCTCCCTACAGCAGCGAGTATATCGCCAAACTGCGCTCAACCCGCGATCCGAGAATTATTTTCACCGGATACGTATTTGGCCAGGGCTATCGGGAGTTGCAGAGCCATGCCTATTTTTATGTCCAAGCGACCGAAGTAGGTGGTACGCATCCGGCTTTGCTTGAAGGTATGGGATATGGCAATTGCGTTCTAGCCAACGATGTGCCGGAACACCGCGAAGTGCTGGGCGAGGCGGGCATTTATTTCAATACGCACGGCAGTGAAGTGCTGGGTGAGAAGATGCAGTATCTGTTGGACCACCCGGAGGTGGTGAAGGATTATCGTCGTGCAGTCGTTGAACGGGTGCGCCGGAAATATTCGTGGGAAAAAGTAACCGATGATTATGAAAGGCTGTTTAGACGGGTGGCCAAAAAGCACTGATCCCTTATGCTGTTTTTGATTTTGAATTGGATAAAGAAAAACTGGCTGATCAGCGGCATCGTCGCCTTGGGCCTGATGTTGAGGTTGATCGGGCTGCAATTCGGCAAGCCTTTTCGTTACCACCCGGATGAACTGAAGCTTATTTTTCAAACGGGCCATCTGCTGGACTATTCGCACTGGTCCAAAGAAACGTTCTTTCTCATGGGGGTTTATCCGCCGTTCTTCACTTATGTGTTGGCGGTTGCTTTCGCAATCTACATTGGCGGCATGATGTTGGTACAAAGCGGTTTGTCATTGGCTGCGGTGAAGGAATTGTACTACATCGATCCGTTTCAGTATCATTTGATCGCCCGCTTGATCTCTGCCCTCGCAGGCACCTTTACCATTGCGCTGATCTACCTGCTGGGTAAGAAAATGTATTCCCGCACGACCGGACTGATTGCGGCGGCGTTTCTTGCCGTCGCCTTTGTTCCGGTGCGCAATTCGCACTTTGGCACCGTGGACATCTTTTTGACGGCGTTGGTCCTCGCTTCCTTTTTTTTCGCGCACAACGTCCTTCACGAGGGCCGCTATCGAGATTATGTTTGGGCGGGAATCTTTGCCGGATTAGCGGTGGCAACGAAATGGAACGCCGCGCTGATCATCATTCCCCTGGTTGTTGCGCATTTTCTGGCGTCGACGAAGAAAGGGTCCCTTGGCTGGCGCACACTTTTTGATGCAAAGCTCCTGACCGCCGCCGGGGCCGGGCTGCTTTCGTTCCTCATCGCCAGCCCGCTGCCCCTGATCGATCCGGGCGAGTTCTTTGGCGCCATCATCGGCACGGCCAAGTTCGAGCAGACCGGCAGCAGGAAATTGGGCGCCGGCGGTGGTTTTTGGTCCTACTTCACCGGCGATCATTCTCCCGGTTTTGGACTTTTTTATGACAACACTTTTTATCAGGCCTTGGGACATTTGACGCTGGTGCTGTTTAGCTTGGGAATTCTCTGGCTGCTGGTCCGGCGAAAAAAAGCAGATTGGCTCTTGCTCTCTTTTCCCATACTCATGTACGCCTTTATGGGACAGATGAATATCAAGGCCATCCGCCATCTTTTGCCCATCATGCCGTTCTTATTGCTTATCGCGGCGGAATTCACTGTCAGCGCAACCTCAAGGATAAAAGATGAAAAGCGGCGATATTTGGCCCTGGCCGTGCTGATCGGTGGAGTCATTCTGCCCCAAGGTTACAAGTCCTTTCGCTATGATCTGGCCTTGCGACAGCCCGATACCCGGACATTGATGAAAGAATGGATCGAAAAAAACATCGCCGGCGGAACCAAGGTGGGTCTGGAAGAATTCGGTCCGCCGTTACTCAGCCAGCATGACTTGAATCTAGAGTGGATCAAAAAATCCCCGAATTATGAGAAAATCTACGACGTGTACGGGTTGGTCCCCCGCATGTTTGCCCATGGCCAACAGTGCACCGAGGATCACAATCCAAGCCGGCACGTGCAAGACTCTGGCATTGAAATAGTAGTGCTCGACAGCTTTACGCAGGCCAGATACACATGGCCATATACGCAGAAGAAAAGCCCCCAGGTCGCCGCGGCTAGGCAGAACTTTTATCAATGGGTGCAGGGAAATGGCCGGCTCCTGCATCGCGTTGCTCCGTCGAATGAGTACAACATCAGTCCGGAATTGAAAGTCTATCGGATCGGCAAATAGGTATCCCCGTGAGATGAAGCATTTCGATGACAAAATATCCGCACGTAATCTCCGCCTTTGGCTCATCGGCTTGGGGTTGGCTGGTCTTTGCGCTCGGCTGCTTTTTGTCTTGCTGTTCCCCGACCTCGGCTCGCCTACCTCGATGGATTCCAGCACCTATCATGCCATCGCGGTAAACTTGCTGCAAGGAAAGGGCTTTAGCGAGGACGGAACCAATCCATCCATTTTCGTTGCTCCATTGTATCCGTTCTTTATTGCCGCGATCTATTGGCTCGTCGGCGTTCAACCGTTGGTAGTTGAATTTGTACAATCCGTGCTGGGGGTCGGGATTGCATTCTTCACCTTCTTGCTGTCTCGCAAATTCTTCGGCGACATGCGGGCGCTCTTGGCCTTTGGAGTGACTTTGTTCTTCCCAGAATTGTTTGTGCTCTGCACTTTCCTCTATACCGAGACTCTGTTCATCACCTTGTTCCTGCTCACGATTTGGTTGGCGTTGAGGGCAATGGACAAAACAAGTGTGAAATCGCTCGCTCTCGCCGGAGTCGTGGGCGGATTGGCGACCCTAACGCGTGGCGTCACCATGCTCTTTCCGGGGATTCTTTTCTTGGCCTTGTTGAGCAAATATCGCTTCGGCAAATCGCTCCGTAGTGTGATCATTTATGCTTTGTTTTTTGTCGTACCTATCTTGCCTTGGACGCTGCGGAATTATCTCACTTTCAACACCTTCGTACCCATAGCCCTTGGCACTGGCGATGTATTTTGGACCGGCAATTATTTGCCTTTCGATGGCAAATACAATTATGAGAAAACCATGCAGCTCATGGACGAGATGACCAAAGGCATGAACCAAATCGAGCGCAACGAGCGATTGATGGACGAAGCCAAGCAGAATATTGCTGCAGCGCCTTTACAAAGCGCCTGGCTCATGGTGCGCAAGTTTTTCCGCTTTTGGCTCTGGGTTTACGAAGGAACGCCTACCGGCCACCAGCGAGCCGGAAATGCGTTGGTCCAATTGATTTTGAAAATCTGGTATTATCCGACTTTGCTTCTCTTTATCCTCGGAATGTATTGGACGCGAAACCGTTGGCGTGAGCTGTCCCTCATCTATTGGCTGGTACTTTATTATGCTTCCATCCATGCCATTATGTTGGTGGTACCGAGGTATCGATTTCCTCTCTTGCCTCTTATGACGATCTTCGGCACTGCAGCCGCCTTCCAGACTTTCGTCTGGATCATGGATAGAGGCCGCGCCTCCGCCCGGCAAGTCCAATTAGCGGAGAACTGAGCCATGCCCTTACGCTATATTTTTATATTGCTGACATTTTCCGCCACGGTGGCTCAAGGGCTTTGGGTCAATTGGCTGCAGGACGAAGCGATCTTGGTGGTCGATATTCCACTGGTGATGCTGTACATTTTTGGCTTCACCCGCAAAAGGCTCAGCCAGGCTCCGTATGCGCTGCCGGCATTGATTTTGACAGGCGTGTTTTTTGTTTGGTCCCATCTCGGCCTGTTTTTCGCTCCCAATCAATTGTACTTCCGCCAGGAGATGGTCATGAATATCCGCGCCTTACTCATATTCATCGCCATTATTCTGTTCGTGAACAGCAAAGAAGATTTGCAGTTCATCTTTTTGGGCTTCGCCGGCGGAATACTCTTTCAAGGCTTGGTGGCCGTCCACCAATGGCTGATAGGGCCGGTCGGTCTGGGATTTTTGGGCGAACAGCGAAGAACCTGGCAGGCGCAGGGCACCTTCGTCCACGCCAGCGTGCTGGGAATGTACCTTTCTCTTTTGTGCATTCTGACCTATCGCATGGCGGTTTTTCTTCGCCCGAAATACCATCCGCTCTACGTGGTCGGTTTCTTAGTAGGCGTATTGGGATTGTATGCATCGTTTAATCGGGCTACTTGGCTAGGTTTCGCCGCGGCAATGGCCTTAATGTTCGTCGTTGACCTGTTTCAGGGTTTCCTGCGCTCCAAGCGCGCGCGGACCATGCTGTTCCTCATGGTGCTGGTTGGGGCTGCCGGAGTGGCGCGCTACGGCAACACCATCGTCGAACGCTTTAGCGACTCCGAAGAATCGCTGATGGCGGATCGTTCCTCCAGCCGTAAAAGCTTGGCGCTCGATGCCATCCGCATCATGAACGCCCATGCCACGGTCGGCACAGGATTGAACAACTACCGCATGTACGTGGATGAAAAGACAGCCGGCCTACAAATCGTGCACTGCAGCTACCTTTTGATTGGCGCCGAGCTGGGCTACCCCGGGCTGGTCATCTTTTCCGCCCTGCTCGTTTCGTTCCTGTTGGTGGGCGCCAAGGGAATGCGGTCAAAGGACGTATTTGTCAAAAACGTCTCGGCGGCGTTGGTCGGTGCAATGACTTGTTTTGCCATCGCCATTTTGCCTTCGCCTGACTATCGGAACTTGTACGTGAAGAACCATATCTGGATGATCTTTGGCTTAACTTTGGTGGCGGCCAAGTTGGACTATTTTGTGAAAAAGAAAACCTCACGGCAAAGCAAGAGTTCCCGGCCCAAAGCATCAACAACAAACGCAGGGCGCGGAACCGTTGCACCCGGTTCCGCGCAGGGGACAAACGGCGGCCCGATGCCGAAACGAGTTGACACAAATGTCCAAGCGGAACAGTTCCATCGAAACATTGAGATCAGACACTAAGCCTCAACGAAAGCGTCTGCATTGGGGGAAATTGACAGTAGTGGTAATAAGCATAGAGACAGGAGTTCATCAGATGAGAATACTCGGAATATTTGATGACCACAACGCCGGCTGCGCGGTGATCGAAGATGGAAGAATATTGGCAGCCGTGGAAGAAGAACGGCTGTCGCGCATAAAATTACATAATGGAAACGAAGACGGCCCGCCCATCCTCAGCTTGAAATCCGCTTTGGAAATGACCGGCTCTTCCCCGGACAAGATTGATAAGGTTTCTCTGGCGATCATGCCGCCGGGCGAACTGATGGGCTACATTTTGCACGATCTCTTTTCGGTGCAGAAAAATGCCAAGTGGATGCTCGCCAGTCTTTTCAGCAAAAGCATTCGCTGGGACAAATACTGGCTGTTCTATCCATACTTTTACAACCAACTCCGCATCAGACGGGTCAAGAAGCTGCTCAAGCAAGTCGGCCTGGACAAGAAGCCATTGGAGTTGGTGGATCATCATCGTGCCCATGCCGCGTCCGCTTACTTTACTTCCGGCAAGACGCGGGCTCTCATCGTCACTTTGGACGGCCAGGGAGACGGCCAATGCGGTCAGGTCTGGCTGGGCGAAAACGGGCGTATGCGTTTGCTTCGCAGCGTGCCAAGCTACCACAGTCCGGGCTTGTTCTACAATTTTATCACTTGGTACCTGGGATACAAACCCATGCGACATGAGGGCAAGATCACCGGCTTGGCGGCGCATGGAAATTATGAGAACGTTCGCGAATACTTTGAAAAGATGTTTGGCTTTGACGGTCGTGAATTCCGCTATTATTTGGCAGAAAAGCAATGGCAGCACGCCTATCCGCACCGAACCAATTACGTGAAATTCCGCAAATCTTTGCCGGAAGAATTTCACAAATTCGTCCCGGAAGACGTTGCCGCCGGCGTGCAAGTTCTAACGGAGCGAACAGTTTCCCAATTTGTCAACCAGTTTCTGCAAGAAACGGGGCCGATTGATATTTGTATGGCCGGAGGGGTATTTGCCAACGTTCGCGTCAATCAACGGGTGGCCGAATTGCCCAATGCCAATTCGGTCTTTATCTTCCCGGCCATGGGCGATAACGGCTTGCCCGTCGGCGCCGCTCTGTATACCTATTACAAAAGTCTCGGCTGGTTGGAGCTGGATGCTATTCCCAAATTGGATGACGTTTATCTCGGTCCGGAATACTCTGATGCGGAAATCGAGGCGGAGATCAAAAAGGCCGGTCTGAAATATGAATACTACGACGATATTGCTGCAAAAGTGGCAGAACTCCTGCATCAGGGCCATGTGGTGGCGCGGTTTGATGGGCGCATGGAATACGGCCCACGGGCGTTGGGCAATCGCTCGATTCTGTATCAGCCTACCGACAAATCCGTGAATGATTGGCTGAATCACAAGCTGCATCGAACAGAGTTTATGCCCTTTGCGCCGGTGACCATTTTGGAAGACATGAACGGCAACTACAAAAACATTACCAAGAATGATTACCCGGCTCGCTTCATGACCATTACCTTCGACTGCTCCAAGGAAATGCAGGAGACCTGTCCGGCGGTGGTACATGTGGATAATACCGCTCGTCCTCAGCTCATCGACCAAAAAACCAATCCGGTCTATTACCGGATTCTCAAGGAATACCAAAAGCGCACCGGACTCAGCTCCATCATCAACACCAGCTACAACATGCACGAGGAGCCTATCGTTTGCTCGCCGAACGACGCCATCCGCGCATTCATGCTCGGCCATCTGGAGTACCTGGCAATTTCCAATTTCTTGGTGTATCCCAAAGATCCAGAAAAAGCAGCCAAACGGGAGTAAGCAGCCGCTGGGAAATTTCGGCAAAAAATTGAGTCAGGGCTCAATGATCATGGATTTCGATTATAGGTGGAGCGCCTCTTGAGGGTACATGACACCCGCATTGACAACGCAGAGTGAGCCATAGCTGGTGGCCGGCATCAGACAAAATACCTTCTTCGTCTCCATCGGCCAGTTTTTGCGCATCTTCATGGCCTTCATCCTCTTGCCGATCAGCTCGCGTGCCCTGGGAGATGCCTCCTTTGGACGCTATTCGTTAGCGACCACCATCATGTTCTTTGTCATGTTGGTCGATGATTTCGGCCTTAACATGTGGGTGACGCGGGAGATTGCCAAACACCGCGAGCGGGCGCAGCGCTATTTTGCTTATACGGTGGGCCTGAAGGCAGCGCTCATCTTGGTCAGCGGAATATTCTTGACCTTGCTCCTCTACTTCACCCACTATGACCGGGAAACGGTCAGCGCCGTATGGATCTTTGCCCTTTACGGGATCATTTGTTCCTTTCGTGATCTGGCCGTCGCGCTCTTTCGCGCTTTCGAGGAGATGGGCTGGGAGTCTCTTGCCCTCAGCATCGAAAAGGTATTGACTACCGTTCTGGGAATCGCCGTTCTGATGAGCGGGGGTCGCCTGATCGCCCTGGCCTGGGCATTCGTCATCTCCGCAGCGCTGAGCTTGGCCTACTCGGCTTACGTTCTGTTTGCCAGGTTTGTCAAGCCTGATTGGGCCTTCAGCATCCGCGAATTCTTCCCTATGCTCAAGGGCGCCGGTGTCTTTGGCCTTTCGCTGTTTCTAACCACTATGTACGGCCGGGTGGATATGGTCATGCTTTCGGTCATGAAAGGTCCCCAGGTTTGGGGCTGGTATTCGGCGGCGCACAAGCTGGTGGATTTCACCAACGTTGTACCCACGATTCTGATGATCGCCACTTTTCCTGCTTTTTCGCGCTACAGCAGCTCGGCGAGTACAGAGCTGAATGCCCTGTTCACGCGCGGCTTCAAGTATCTTCTGCTGCTGGGCATTCCGCTGATTCCGGGCGTCATGTTGCTGGCGAAACCCATGATCTTGACAATCTACGGTAGCCAGTACATCAACGCCGTTCCTTCGTTGCGATTGTTCGGCTGGACCGCCGCCATTTTGTTCGTCAACATCTTTGCCGCCGGATTGTACGGCGCGACCAACCACCAAGGAAAGTTGGCAATCATTCAGGTAATTGGCCTGATTCTGAATGTGAGCTTTAATCTTTTCCTCATTCCCAAGCTGGCGCACGTCGGCGCGGCCCTCTCAACGGTGCTCACCGAGGCGATCGTCTTATTGATCACCCTGACGTTTGCTTTCAGGAAAATCGTCCGCCTTACGGAGAAGAGATTTATGGCGGATATCTTGCTGGCAACCGTCCTTATGAGTGGTCTCATCCTGCCGCTAAGACAGGCAGACGTTTTTGTGGTTGTTCTCGTCGCCATGACCGTCTATTTCGGCGTACTCTTTCTGCGCAAGACCATCCGCATCGAAGAGCTCTTGCAGTTCAAAAAGAAGAAAGTTGTGGCATCGTGATCGGCCATGCGAATTTTGTATTTCAATTATCTCTGGGATATTCGGGGCGCCTCCCTTGGCTCAGCCATCAAGCCCATCGAGCTGTTTGCCGCCATGGAAAAGCTGGGCCATGACGTGAAGATTTGCTGGCTCAAGAAGCAACCGGAGGATGCCGCTTCGGGCGGATTCAAGTCATCTGCACGTGGTTGGCTCAAGCGCCATCTCGCTCGATTTGTTCACGATCCAAAACTACTGCTGGAAAACTTTCAGTTTTACGCTAAAGAAAAAGCTCTGGTGACGGAATTCCAGCCCGACTTAATAGTGTCGCGATTGGATTTGTACCTGTTCTCCGCCATCCGCACGGCACGAAAATTCCAGCTTCCCGTTATCATTGAAGCGGACAGTCCTCCAGTATACGAAGCCACCCGATTCCAAGAACAATATTGCCACATTGCCGCCGTCCCGCGTCTGATCGAGCGCTGGGTACTCCGGCAGGCAGATTTTGTTGTCATGCAAAGCAAGGCGCTGCAGGATTATTTTGTTCGCCTACACGGACTTGATCCCGCCAAAACTGCTTACGTCACCAACGGCGCCGATATAGCCAAGTTTGCGGCAAAAGAAAAAGACAAAACCCTGATGCAGAAATATGGTCTTGACAACCGTCCTGTTTTGGGTTTCATCGGCTCTTTAAGCGTTTGGCACGGCATCGAGAACATCATGCGGCTGATCCAAAGCACAATCGCTAAATTTCCTGAAGTGCATTTTCTCTTAGTAGGCGCCGGCGGCGGTTCCGAAAAAGCGATCAAGGAATTCTGTCGAGTTCATCGCCTTGAGAAAAACATCTCGCTCACTGGTTATGTGCCATACGATCAGATTCCCGCCCATCTCAGCCTGATGGACATCGTGTTGGCGCCTTATCCGAAATTGGATTTTTTCTATTATTCGCCAGTCAAGATCTTTGAGTATATGGCGGCGGGTAAAGCGGTGATCAGCACCGACCTCGGCCAAATCAGCGAGATCATCACCAACGGCGTGGACGGCATCTTGTGCCCCCCGGGCGACCTGAGGGCAATCGAAACGGCTATCGAAAGCCTTCTGTGCGATCCATCCCTCCGACAAACGTTGGGCGAAAATGCAGCCAAGACCATTGCCGATCAGCACACCTGGCTGCATAAGGCAAAGCAGTGGGAAGAGATCTGTGTCAAAGTGTTGAATGAATCGAGGCGATGATTCTTACTTAGCACCCAATTTTTAGTTACGTGGTCACGATCACCTAAACCTCGCCAAGCACACGAGAAAAATGGACTCTGGCTTGGCGCGCCTTGCGTGAGGTCGTTGATCCTTTGACCTCATCGCCAAGAATTAGAGTATTCTTCAAAGGCATTCATGAAAATTTTGATGGTGCACAAGTTTTACTATATCGAAGGTGGAGCCGAGCGCTACTTTTTCAATCTCTCAGAGCTTTTGCAGCGCCAAGGCCATCAAGTCATCCCCTTCGCCATGCAGCATCCGCGCAACGCGCCGACACCTTACGCCTCTCATTTTGTCGACTATTTTGAACCGGACAAGGAATTGGCCAAGCTGGGGTTGGCGAACGGCGCCAAAGCGGCTGCGCGAGTGATATTCAACTTTCAGGCCCAAGAACGCATCGAGACGTTGATCGACGAGGTGCAGCCAGATTTGGCACACGTGCACGGCGTCTATCACCATTTGTCGCCTTCGGTGCTCTTTTCGTTGAAGAAAAAAAAGCTGCCGGTTATTTTCACTCTTCATGAGTACAAAATCCTCTGCCCCGATTATTTGTTTCTGGACAACCAAGGAAGAGTTTGTGAATTGTGCGCCGGGAAGCATTTCTGGCATGCGTTCGCTAAAAAATGTTTTCGAAATTCGTTGGCTGCCTCGGCTTTGGTGAGCGTGGAATCGTATGTACATCGCCTGCTGCGGACGTATCATCACAAAGTGGACTTGTATCTTTCGCCTAGCAAGTTTCTACGCTCCAAAATGATCCAATACGGCTTCCCTGAGGAAAAGGTAGAATGGCTGCCGTACACCATTCCCATTGATTTGTACGAGCCGCAATACACGCATCAGGACTATTTTGTCTACGTGGGCCGTCTCTCGCATGAGAAAGGCATCGCCCCGTTGGTGCATGCCATGAAGCGCCTTCCGCATGCCCGGCTGAAAGTGTTGGGCACTGGCAGACTGGGCGAGCCGTTGCAAGAATTCGTTCGCCAAGAGGGATTGAAAAACGTCGAGTTTTGCGGCCACCAAAGCGGTCTGGCCTTGCGTGAGATGGTAAAAAATGCTATGTTTGTGGTGGTGCCGTCGGTGGTGTACGACAATTCGCCGCTGACGATCTATGAGGCCTTTGCGCACGGCAAGCCGGTGGTGGGCGCGGAAATTGGCGGCATCCCGGAGCTGATCGATCCGGGCAAGGATGGCTTTTTGTTCAAAGCGGGCGATGAGGACGGCATGGTCGCAGCCCTCAATCAGATGTTGGAATGCCAAGCGGACTATCCAGTGATGGGCAAGCACGGCCGAGAAAAAGCGGTTTCATTGTTCGGACCGGAAGCGCACATGACAAGAATTCACCAAATCTATCAAAGATTCGTATAAGGTTGGAATTCAAGCAGCAAATTGCAAGTCGCAGGTCACAAGTTGCAGAACCATGAGACCTATCGAGGATTCTTTCAAAGTTTATGCTGATCATTCCTTCAGCAGTAGGATAGCAGCAGAAAAAGAAATCTTCATTCTGTCTATTTTGTGGTACTTAAAGATGAAGCGGGTTGGAATTCTGGCGATACCGTTGAAACAGAAAAATTGACGGCAAAACTATTAGAGGCAAAACGATTACTCTGCCGGCCTTAATAGTCTTGCCTTTAATGGTTTTGCTTTTTCTTGATCTCAACCGGCAGCAATTCTGCGGCAATCTACCTTAGCTGAATCGAACCTTGGAGAACCGTTCTTATTAACGCACGAAAAGCCAACCTCCTGCAAGTCATCTACGGCTTTGGCGTAGGCGGAGGCGAGCTAAAACTGCTTGAATTGATCTCGCGTCTTAACCGGGAGAAATACAACATTACCGTTGTGAGCGTCGGGTTGGGCGGGCCGTTGGAAGAACGATTTCGCGCCCTCGGTTTTCCGACCTATATCATTCCCAAAAAGTCTCGATTCGATTTCCGGCTGCCGTTCAAACTGGCCAAGCTGATGCGCCAAACCCAGGCCGATCTGGTGATGAGCACGCTTTTTTACGCCGACATTATGGCTGCATTGGCCAGTTACTTGTACAAACCGAAAGCGCTCATCTCCTGGGAGGTGATCACCGGGCAGCTCAAATGGCATCAAATCGCCATGTACAAGCTGCTTTCCGGTAGATTCGACATGGTGGCGGCGGTTTCCAATTCGATTCATCCGTTCATTATCAATAAGCGCGGTCAAAGCCGGGAAAAAATTCGCACCATCCACTATGGAGTCGATCTTTCGAAATACGCCGCAACGGCGACCATCTCCCCCAACGACAAAATCGTCTTTGGCACGGTAGCACGGTTGGTATATCAGAAAGGCCACACCTATTTGCTCGACGCTATCCCACTGGTCTTGCAGCGATGCCCGCAGGCGGTTTGGCAATTCGTTGGCTATGGTGACAAAGAAGCCGAGTTGCGAGAAAAAGCAAAACGGTTGGGCATCGAACAATACGTGCAATTCATGGGCAAGCGCGATGACGTTCCCGAGCTTTTGCGCCAGTTTGATATTTTTGTCCTGCCCTCGTTGTGGGAAGGCTTTCCCAATGTGGTGCTGGAAGCCATGGCCTGCCTCAAGCCGGTCATTGCCACAGCGGTGGAAGGAACGGTGGAATTGGTCATGGACGGAGTGACCGGGCTATTAGTGCCAAAGGAGGACCCAGTCGCCTTGGCGGAAGCAATGATCAAAATCATCGAGAGTCCACACTTGATTGCCGAGTACGGCAGCAGCGGGCGCCGACGGGTGGAGGATCATTTTTCTTTGGAAAAGCAAATCAGAGAGTTTGAAGAGCTGTATGACGAATTGATAGGCTGTTAGGCTGTAGGCTGTTAGACTGTTAGGCTGTAGGGCTATAGATGTTCGGAACGAGTCTGCAAAGTGATGGTGCTCATTGAGAGGCAATCTCACAAGATTTCAGTAACTCGTGAATGCCATTGCTTCTCCGCATCCTTCAGCCTAATAGTCTAACAGTCTAATAGTCTAACCACCTAACAGCCTAACAGTCTAACCCCCTAACGGTCTTTTTATGATTCATGGCAAAAAAGTAGTGGTCGTTCTGCCGGCGTATAACGCTTCTTCCACGCTGGAAATGACCTATGCGGAAATACCCTTCGACGTTGTCGATGAAGTAATCATGGTCGATGACGCCAGTACGGACAGTACCGTGGCCGTCGCCAAAAAACTGGGCATCAAAACTTTTGTGCATGAAAAAAATCTCGGCTACGGCGGCAACCAGAAAACCTGCTATCGTGAGGCCCTCAAGCTCAATGCGGATGTGGTCATCATGCTGCACCCGGATTATCAGTACACCCCCAAACTGATCGGCGCCATGGCCTCATTAGTGGCGATTGGGCAATATGACATGGTGCTGGGTTCCAGAATCATCTCCGGCGGCGCCTTGGCCGGCGGCATGCCTTTGTACAAATACGTTTCCAACCGGGTGTTGACTTTGGTGGAGAATATCCTGTTGGGGAAAAAGATTTCCGAGTACCACACCGGCTATCGCGCCTTTTCCCGCCGGCTGTTGCAGGCATTGCCGCTGCACCAAAATTCCGATGATTTTGTCTTTGATAACGAAATGATCGCCCAAACCGTGTATTTTGGTTTTTCTTTGGGCGAAATCTCCTGTCCGACAAAATACTTTGCCGAGGCGTCATCCATCAATTTTCGCCGCAGCGTCACCTACGGCTTGGCGGTGCTGAAAACGGCCCTGGCTTTCCGGCTGCAGCTCTGGCATTTGCTCAACTATCGCATCTTCCGCAACGACGTCGAACCTTCGCCGCAACCAGAGCCGGAAAAAATTTTGCACTTATCCGAGAGTTAGCTTGCCGGCCCTTGATAGAAAATCCCTTTCCCGCGTTTTGGTGATCATTCCTGCCTATAACGAAGAAAAGTCAATAGTGAGTGTGGCAAAGCAGGCCAAGTCTTCCTACCCAAACGTGGATGTCCTGGTCATCAACGACAGATCCACCGACCGGACGGAGCAGGTATTGCGCGAGCACCAAATCGATCACCTCTCCTTGCCGACCAATCTGGGAATCGGCGGCGCGGTGCAAACGGGCTTTATGTACGCCCGCGATCACGGTTACGACATTGCCATCCAGGTTGACGGCGACGGCCAGCATCCGCCGGAACAGATTCCAAGGCTGATCGACACCCTGTTGGAAGGACGGGTCGATTTCGTCATTGGCTCGCGCTATTTGCGCAAGCAGCAAATCGTTTCCACGCGGGCACGGCGCATCGGCGGAGGCGTTTTGTCGGGGTCGATTCTGCTGCTGACCGGGAAAAGAGTGACGGATCCGACTTCCGGCTTTCGGGCGTATACCCGAAAAGTTGTTGAGTACATGAGCTGGTCGTATCCGCAGGAGTACCCCGAGCCGATCAGCGTGATCGAGCTGTTGGAAAACGGTTTCACCATGGCGGAAGTGCCGGTAGAAATGAAAGAACGGGAATTCGGCAAATCCTCCATCACCGGTCTGAAAACGATGTTCTACATGATCAAGGTCATCTTTGCCATCTTTATCGCTAAGCTCAGACGAGGCAGGGTATGATGCCCGAGACGACGGCAATGCCGAACTATGGCAACAGAATCTTGTACATTTCCATTCTGGTCAGCTTTGTCTTCCTTTTGCTGATCATGAACATGGTACGCAAACGGCAACTATCGGAGCGATTTGCCCTGGCCTGGATGCTCATTCCGGTTTTGTTGATCGTCTTTTCCTCCAATCGCGGACTGTTGGAGCGGCTGGCTGCCTTGGTGGGCATCTACTACGCGCCGGCGATCATGATCCCCATCATCTTTGGACTGTTCATTCTGGTTAGTCTCTATTTCTCGGTCAAAGTAAGCAGAGCCGAGCAGCGCATCAAGACCCTGGCGCAGGAGCTGGCTTTACTCAAGCACCAGGTCGCACGAGGGGAAAAAGACGAACAGGCGCTCGAAAAATCTTCGCAATCATGAATACCGAAAAATCCAACAAGCTAATAACGGAATATCTCATCTTGCCGGTGGTTGTCACGGGCTTGATTCTTCGATGTATCGGCATTCGTTTTGGCCTACCGCAGGCTTTTCATCCGGATGAGCCACACATCATCATGGCGACCAAGCATTTTTTCACCGGGGACCTCAATCCGCACAATTTTCTCTATCCTTCTCTGCTCATGTATGTGACGCATGCCGTTCAGCGCTTGTACTATTTGATCGCGGCAAGTCCCATTGATCTGTCTGTTCTGTACGTGATTGGCCGGGCGGTCACAGCGTGCTTGGGGGCTGCGACCCTTGCCTTGATTTATCTTTTGGCCAGACGATTGTCCGTGCCGATAGCCGGTTTCATCGCAGCGACTCTGTTGTGCTTCTCAGTGCTTCATTTAGTCAATTCCCACTATGCCACCACCGATGTGCCGTTGGCGTTCTTGGTTCTCGCCACCATCTATTACAGTCTAAAACTGACCGAGGAATCAGAACCACGAACCTACCTGATCGCCGGGCTTCTTGCGGGTTTGACGGTTTCCATGAAGATCCCGGGCATCTTTGTCTTTATGCCCATTCTCGTTGCGCATTCCAGCTATATGAAAAAGAAACGCCGCCTTTCTTTCACGCAGATGATAAGAGAGCCGTTTCTGCGAAGCAAAACAATTCTTTTCCGGTCGCTCACCGCCGGCGCCGCGGCCACGGCCGTATATCTGTTGCTGCGCAACAGCGACGCTATGATCGGATGGATCGTTGCGAAGCTCAACGTGGAGATCGTCCAGCGATTTCAGGAGCCCATCACGGTGTATCTCTCGGGCGGAGCATGGAAATACGGCATTGTGGCTTTCATCGCCGCTTTCATTTTCTTGGCCCTTCTTCCCGTCGTCTTGATCGATACAAGGAAGCTGCTTGTTCTTGCCGGAAGCGCTGTTATCGCGTTCTTGGTCACCACCCCCTATGCCGTTTTGGACTATCGTGCGTTTCTCCACGATTTTTTCTTTCAGATCGTCATCAGCAAGACCACCTGGGCCGGAAGGTTTGCCGACGGCCAATCCGGCTACCTGGTGCAGGTAGGCTATCTCATCAAGGATTTCCCTTTTCCAATCGCCCTTTTCGCATTGGCAGGACTGATCAAGGCGATTCGGAGCAGGCGAATCGAGCACTGGATGATCATCTCTTTCGTCTTGTCCTACCTTCTTTATATAGGCTCATGGAGCATCAAATTCGATCGCTATGTGCTGCCGGTGCTGCCTTTCTACGCCCTCTGGGCTGGGATGGGATTTCAGTACCTGGTCGAATGGTCGGTCAAAGCTATTCGTTCGAGACATGAGAAACTCGTTCCCGCGTTTCAGGGCCTGGTTTGGATACTATCCTTTTTCATTCTCAGCTCGCTCGTTAGGAACGCTTATAGCTTTGAAAAGTACCTGTTAAAGCCCAATACCAAATCACTGGCTTATGATTGGGCGGTGAACGAGCTGCCGAAAGACGCCAAAATTTTGCGCGAACAATATGCCCCAGAGTTGGAACTGGCAGGATTTTCCGTCATGAACCTCAACTATGCTTTCAACGATTCAGTGGATGCCGAATACGTACGGAGCCGCGGCTACCAGTACGTTATGGTCACCGATAAATTGTGGAAGCGACCGATCCGCAACAACGGCGTCAATGTGCCGCGCGAGGCCTACGCCAAAATCCCGCAATATGCAGATCTCGTGTATTCCATCAAGCCGACGCGCGAGCATCCGGGACCGGAAATACGCATTTATAAAGTTCGGCCGGATTCGTCACTTGCCCAATAGGCCGGTATTACAAAAGCAGTTTTGCATCCTTAGCTTTGTGGGTCACCTTGCAGCCTGATCGCAGATTAATTGCTTCACAGCTCAGAAACCGGCCACGAGCCATCGCCGGAGCATTGTTCGTTGTGTTTCTGGCCATTGGTGTGAGCTGCATTCCTCTCTATCGCTACCAAATCAATCCCGATGGAATTTGTTATCTCACCATCTCCCGCTCCTATCTGTCCGGGGATTGGGTGAATGCAGTCAACAGCCATTGGAGCCCGTTATTCTCGTGGCTGCTTGTGCCGTTTTTAGCGACAGGGGTTGATCCACTTCTTGCGATAAAGCTCCTCTCCTTAATCATCGGCGGTTGCTGCTTCATAGCCCTCGCTTGCATCGTTGGAAGAGCGCGCCTGAACAACTTTCTCTTCGCCTTCATATTGGTGAGCGCTCTGCCTGTTTGCCCGTGGATGTCTTTTGGCACTTCCAGCCCCGATTTCTTGTTGGCGGTCATTCTGCTTTGGTATCTCTATGTATTGCTGCATGAGAACTATGCCGCCAGTCCCGCCTTGGCGGGCGTGAGCGGCATTTTGGGCGGCCTCGCTTATTTGGCCAAATCCTTTGCCTTTTTCTTTTTCCTAACCCATTTCGTGGGGCATCATCTGGTACTCCTTCTCCAGCAAAAGGCGGTGAAAAAGCAACTACTCCGGAATTTTCTTCTCGGCATCCTTTGCTTCACCGTAATTGCCGGCGCCTGGATAACCATCATGGCCCTCAAGTATGACAGAATCGCCATCAGCACCGCCGCGAACTATAACTTTGCCCTGATGGCATCCGAAGGCTCTCAGCATCCCATGGTGACACAAGGTCTTTTGGATCCGCCCTACGCAAGCGCGGTCAGCGTTTGGGAAGACCCCAGCACGATTCCGTTGACAAAGTGGAGCCCCTTCGAATCGTTCTCCCATTTCGGGCGCTACATACATATCCTCGCGCGGAATTCCGTTACGCTGTTGAGTATTTTTTCGGACTTTTCTCCGTTTGCAGTCGCCATTCTGTTGGTCAATCTTATGGTGCTGCTCTCGCCAAAGATTTTGGATGCAAGCACGCGCAGAAGGCTCTTGTTATTGCTGCTTCCGTTTCTCATCTACGTAATCGGCTACGCCGGGATTATGGTGATCGACAGGTATTTATGGTTCGTCCACCTGCTGCTCATCGTCATGCTCTTGCCTTTGTTTCTTTTAATCCATAACACCGGGCTAAGCAAAAGAGCGCAGGTTTTGCTTCAGATCGTCCTAATAGCTTCCTTCAGCCTCAAGCCGACACAAAATCTAATACACGGAGCCGGCAGCGGGAGACTTTTTTACGACATCGCTGCCCAGTTGGCGCAACACGAAGGCCTGACACATGCAAGGATCGCCTCCAACAATCACTGGCACGAGAGCCTCTTCATAGCTTTTCATCTGCAAAGCCAATACTTCGGCAGTACCTTTGGGTACGAAACTGAGCAACAAGTCCGTCAAGGTCTGGCTGCGAAGCAAATAGACTTTTACTTCTTTTGGGGAAATCGGTACTCTGCCGAAGACCGCTTTTTGCAGAGTTATTCGCAGGTGTCCTTGGATGGATTTGACGGCTTGACAATTTATGATCTCCGAAATGACCGTGCGCGGCAAGTAGACCTCCGGCAAAACTTGATTGGGAAACAATGACTCGATCAATGGCTGGCCCCGGCAAAATCGAGAGGAATGTGAATCCCCACCGAAACTTGAGCCGCATCTCCGTCTTGCTCTGGACGGGGTAGATGTTCCAAAGCGATCACAGGGGCCCAAATTTGTCAGCCTGACAAAGCAACCGATCACAGGATGCGGTCACCCCTGAGTATGCAGGGGCCTTCTTCTGCCGTGTAATGGAAAGGAGATTCCCGCATCCTCAGGAATGACAGCACTGGCAGGGCGCCCCGTGATTGGTTACCAATCGCTAACCCTGTGATCCGTTACGAGCTATCACCTGCAAAGCAGATATGTTGGCGCTCGTACCGCCTATGCCACCGGCCATCAGATCCGGGAGGCGCTACAGAGGCCCCGGATTGACTATTTTCTATTTTGGGAGAATGACGGTGACGTCCGATTCGATTTCCTGCGCCCCTGTCCTGAAGTAGCTGTCGGTCTGATTCAGGATTTGCGGATTCACGATTTGCACAAACTCAAAGACAATGGAGAACCACCGGAAGGAGAAGGGGATCATAAGAATGTCTCGAAATGATACCTCCGCCCCGGCGCGGGTTGAAAAATGGGTTGTCCCCACCCAGACGTTCTGGGTCATCGGCTTCGTTTGCGGTTTGGCCTGGCTGTTCATCACTCCGCCTTTTCAAGCTCCCGATGAGAATCTGCATTTTTGCAGATCATACCAGCTATCCCAAGGCGGCCTGATTGCGCAAAAATTCGGCGAAACAGTCGGGGATTCTCTGCCCAGCAGCGTCATCGAAACCATGGCAAAGATCAATCCTGGCGTCAAGTTCCGTTCCAAAGCAGGCCGGCAAGACATCGATGTTTTGCAAAAGTACCTGCGCTTGCCCCTCAACAAGGAGAAGAAAGAGTTTTTCGCCTTCCCCAGCAGCGCCATCTATGCACCGGTTGCTTACATCCCACAAATGGTGGGAATACTGATCGGTAAGGCAGCGAATCTGTCCCCCCTGCTGATCATGTATCTGGGACGCTTTTTCAATCTTATCTTCTATATCGTTATAGTTGCGTTGGCAATCGAGTTATTGCCCACAGGACGTTGGCTGTTCATGGTCATCGCCCTGATGCCTATGAATATTTTTTTGGCAGCCTCGCTGAATCAGGACGCTGTCATCAACGCCCTGAGCATGTTCTTCATTGCTTACCTACTCAAGCTGTCCGGCAAAGAAAGCGCCGTACATCGGAGCGATTTGGCGATATTAGGGATCATCATGGTTCTCCTTTCCTTGGCTAAGCCGGTCAACCTGGTGCTCGCTTTGTTGTTCTTGATCGTGCCGAGGGAAAAGCTGGGTTCCACGGGCGCCTATCTTTCTTTTCTGACGCTTTTGTTTTTTTTCAGCGTGGCCGCCGTAATACTCTGGGGCGCCGCAGTACGTCATCTGTACGTTCCACTGCAACCGTGGTCCTCCATGCGAGGACAGATGGCATTTGTGCTGAGCAATCCGGTCGATTACGTCTTTGTCAACTTCCGCACCTTTTGGGTCTACAAAGGGCTGTACCTCAAATCCCATGTAGGCCAATTAGGTTGGCTGGATACGGTGCTTCCCAGTTGGATCATTCTGGGCTACTATCTCTTCCTTGCTGCCATCGCCCTGGGCGAGAACAGTTTCGAAATATCGCTTTTCACGAAGGGAGTTTTTGCCTTTGTCTTCGCGGCCAGCGTTTTTGCTGTTGGCTTGTCCCTGTATTCGATTTGGTCCCCGGTGGGAGCGCCTTACATCCATGGTTTGCAAGGACGTTATTTCATTCCCATCGCGCCCTTATTCTGGCTGCTGTTGCACAATGGCACGCTGCGCAAGAAGGTAGGCTCCATAAAGCTGGCGAGATTGGCCATAGTGGTTTTCTTGCTGGCGGCCTTGGCGCAAGTCACCTACGTGCTCGTCGAACGGTACTACTTGTAGCTTCTTACCGGTTTTGAATTGCAAATATGTTGTTAGCGGCAAATTGCGCCGTTCCATTTGGCGACCGCTCGCTTTTCCGGTGCGTCGCCTTTCCCAAGAATGTCGAGCACCGGGCAGATGGAATGGTCGCGAGGTGATTCCCTCACGCCTCATGCTAACCATGTGGAAGGGGCATCTCCGCCACAATGGCCGCCAAACCCAAAGCACTTGCGCGGCGGTCTTTTTAACTCCTAAAAATCAAGGGCGGAACTGGCTGAACCCGCAGGACTTTGACATGAAAAGGCCCGGGATTACTTGTAGAAACACAGCGTATTATGATTCCAAGCGGAATCTTGGCACGAGAGATTGGTTCGCGCCTTCCTTCCGCCGACAAGAACGTGGGCAGGAAAATGAAGGTCCGGTTGCTGCTGTCCATTGCATAATTATTGCAACGCTCGGACTGACAAATTCTACCCCCTGGTTTCATCAGAATTAGGAGTATCGCATCATGTTAGTCTTTGTCAAGACTCTCAGACAAGGCTTCCCCATAAAGCAGCTTATGATACTGGCTCTGGCAACAACACCGCTATTGGCGCAGAACTATAATCCGCCCTTTCCGCGCACCATGTTTCAGCGTCCGGGCGGCACTGCCGGCGGCGCCTGCGAGCAGTTCTTTGCCAGATACGACTTGGCCATTCACAGTGCGGGTTCCGATGTCGCGGCAGAGATGAATACACGGATTCGCGCCCTCAACCCGAACACGATCATTTTCGGCACCAGCCGGCAAGGCGTCTGGCCGGGCAGCTTTCCTCCCGAGTGCTTTATCTATCGCGAAGCCTACGCCACCCTCACCCGTGCGGCGCAACCAGGGGACACGGAAATTCTTGTCTCTGACACGGAGGGTTTTCGCCCCACTTCCGGCGACTTTTATCTGCTGCTGGGCGAGGACGACTGGGTTACTTTCAGCGGCATGACCGCTACCAGCTTTACCGGCATACCCAGCAGTGATTTCTATGCCATCGATACGTCCCATCCGGTGGGCGACAGCGTCAAAACCACCATCCGCTTCGTCGGCTTTGGCATGTTGCACAACATCACGGACTATGCTCCCTTGGTGAACGGACAAGAAGTCTGGCAGTATTTTATCGACAAACGCTTCGATCCGGCCAAGCAAGATTTCAGCAAATTCGACGGCATCTTTTACGATGCCTATCGTATTAGCTTTTGGGGAGAAGATATTACCGGCGGCGTCGATCTGGATTACAATCGCATCAACGATTTTGAGGAGCACGGGCTGGATTGGTTCAATGATCAATGGGCCGAAGGTGTCAAGCCGATGTTGACGTATGAGCATGAAAAACTGGCACAGACTAACCCAGACAAACCACCCATCATCACCATCAACACCGGCGCCGCGCAGGGAGGTTACGTGCTGGACTATGCCGAGGGCATGATGTGGGAAGGCTTCATGCGCTTCGCCTCGGACTGGTGGACCATGCTCGACATCAATCGGCAGTGGGAACAAAGGCACCCCAACGTATATACCATGATCGAAGATTATGATCCGGAAAAGCGCGCTGCCTACAGCAAAACCAAGTATGCCTACATGCGCTATGGCCTGACCACTGCCTTGATGGCCGGCGCCTTCTACGGCCGCACCTTTGGCGATAGCTATTACATGTCCCAATACTTTGATGAATTCGATACCGATCTGGGTTATCCTACCAGCGATCCGCAGCGTCTGCCGAACGGCGTATACGTTCGATTCTTCGACAAGGGGGCCGCGATCTGCAATCCGACCGGGATGTATGTCACTGTTTCCGCCTCGGATTTGGCCGGCCTGACCGGCTATCAGGGGCCCTACTACCGGTTCAAAGGCGGGCAGGTGCCGACCTTTAATAATGGTGAGTTGTTCACCTCGGTTCAATTGGAAGGAACCAATGAAGACCCCAGCCGGCCTAAGGCGATTAAAGGCGACGGCATTCTGCTCTTCACCCAGCCGGATACGGTTGTTTCTGATATGATGATCGGCAACACCTTCAATAATGACACCTCCCCAAGCTGTAACTCAGTGGAATTAACCGGTTCCTGGCTTGACGTAAAAGATCCCAATGACCCGGACGCTCCGTTTGCGACCCGCAATCCTTGTTACTCGCAATGGAATCAAGGCGACGAGGCGACCGGCTATCACCTGACCTCCCCAGGTGACGGTAGCACCTTTGCGATTTTCCGTCCCGTCGTAGGCGTGCCGGGCTATTACGAAATTTCCGAATGGCACGGTTGGGCCGGCAATTCCCCGGAGGATGAACAGGAAGCGACCAACGTCCCCTTTGAAATTGTCGTCAATGGCGTGCGAGTGACATCCGGCGTCATAGACCAGACCATCAAGCTTGGCCGCTGGAATCGAATTGCCATTCTCCAACTGCCGGAGGGAAACAATAGCTACGTCCGCATCACCAACCAGGCGAACGGGATGGTCATCGCCGACGCCATGCGTTTCCGCTATTTGGGCACGAATTTCCAGATGGACACGATTCCTCCGGACCCGCCGAGGAATGTGAAGGTTTCGCCGTACTGATCTGGCAAAGAATCCTTGCGGCCAAAGCCGTCCCTCAAGGTAAAATCGGACATTAAACTTTCTCGATCGCCTGCTACGGACAGCTTGCGGACGGTTCTTCCCCTTCAAGCCTGAGAGTCTAATCTCAGGCTTTTTTGTGCCTTCTTGCCAAAGCTTTCCAATAATTCTTATCTTCCGCATTCCGCACATTCTTTTGTATTTTATGTGCGCAAAAGGCTTCAGACTTTCAAAACCCGTTTCTCCGTTCATCATCAAAATGTAAGGTACGGCAAAAATGCCAAGGGGCAAAATATCTGGGTTGGTAGGCACCATAGCAGTCGCCTTCATGTTTTCAGCAATAAAGCTTGGCGCACAGGACTTTAATCCTCCTTTTCCGCGCACCATGTTTCAACGCCCGGGCGGATTGGCCGGCGGTGCCGTCCAGCATTTTTTTGCCAAGTACGATTTAGCCATTCATGGCGGCGGGCTGTCCAACGCCGCTGCTGCCAATGACAGTATCCGCGCCCTTAATCCGAACATTGTCATTTTCGGCACCAGTCGCCAAGGAGTCTGGCCGGGAAGCTTTCCTCCGGGTTGCTTTGTCTATCGCGAAGCATTTGCCACCTTGACCCGCGCTGCTCAGCCGGGCGAAAGCGAAATCATGGTTTCCAATACTACTGGTTTTCTTCCAACGGCGGATGACAACTTTCTTCTCCTTGGCAGCGACGATTGGGTAACCATTACAGGTAAGACAGACACCAGCTTCATCGGCATTCCCGTCAGCGAAGATTGGGCAATAAATTACACCCACCCGGTCGGCGATAGCGTCAAAACCATCGTGCGCTTTGTCGGCTTTGGCATGCTGCACAACATCACGCCTCTGGCGCCCTTGGTAAGCGGCAAAGAGGCTTGGCGTTATTTCATCGACCAGCGTTATGATCCAACCGACCGGCAAGATTTTAGCAGTTTTGATGGGGCCTTTTATGATGCCTTTCGTTTCTTCTTTTGGGGAGACGATATTACCGGCGGCGTGGATTTGGACTACAATCACATCAACGATTTTCAGGAACACGGATTGGATTGGTTTAACGGCCAATGGCAATCGGGGATCGAATCCATGCTCCCCTATGAACACGAGAAGCTTTTGTCCATCAATCCCGATATTCCTGCGTATGTGACGACCAACATGGGTTCGGCGCAAGACGGCTACGCCTTGGACTACTGTGAAGGAATGATGTGGGAAGGCTTTATGCGCTACGCCTATAGCTGGGAGGAAATGTTGCGCATCAACCGGCTGTGGGAACAAAGACATCAGCCGGTCTTTACTATGATCGAAGATTACGATTCGGAGAACAGGCGGGAATATGCCAAAAACAAATTTAATTATATGCGCTACGGATTGACCACCGCGCTCATGGCCGGCGCCTACTATGGACGCACCTTCGGCGACAGCTATTACATCTCTCTCTATTACGACGAGTTCGACACGGATTTGGGTTATCCGACCAGTGACCCGCAAGAGCTGGCCAGCGGCGCTTACGTGCGTTTTTTCGACAACGGCGCCGCCATTTGCAATCCTACCGGGTCCTACGTAACGGTCACGGCGGGCGAATTGGCCGGATTATCCGGCTATCAAGGACCGTATTATCGCTTCCTCGGCGGGCAGAAACCCGATTTCAACAACGGCCAGATTTTTACTTCAGTGGACTTGTATGGAACCAACGAGGATCCCAGCCAACCTAAAAAGATCAAAGGAGACGGCATTCTGCTCTTCACGCACCCGGACACCGTGGTCTCGGACATCACCGTTGGCAACTGCTTCAACAACGACACCTCGCCGGGCAGCAATCCGGTTGAGCTGAGCGGCTGGTGGGGAGCGAAAAAAGATCTCGCAGGACCGGATGCATCGATGAGCGGTCGCAATCCCTGTTATTCGCAGTGGACGGATGACAGCGAGGACGGCATCGGCTACGCTTACACCGATCCCGGGGACGGCACGATCACCGCCACCTATCGTCCCACCATCGGCGTGCCCGGATATTACGAGATTTCTGAGTGGCACGGCTGGGTCGGCACCTCCCCTGAAGCTTACTTGGAGGCGACCAATGTGCCCTTCGAGGTGGTGGTAAGTGGCTCACGTCAAATCGCCGGAGTGATCAATCAGGCCATTAGAGCCGGACGATGGAACAAGATCGCCGTCATTTATCTGCCGGTAGGAAGCAACTCCTACGTACGGATCAACAACAAGACGGATCACTATGTGATCGCAGATGCCATGCGCTTCCGTTTTCTCGGACAATCAAAGACCGATAGCGTTCCGCCGAGAAAGGCGGAGAATCTGCAATTCCAGCGCAATTGATCTCCTTCGGCTTGTGGGGATTTCTATTGTACTCGTTCATTCACAGTTGAACCATCTATTTTTTTTCTCCCCGAATAACCGCTTGACAATCTCCCTGCAAATTGCTAAACTTTGTCCGCCAAATGATGCTGACTACGGGAGGGGGGAACTAAAGCAGAAAGGGAAGCTATCCGAGGCCTGTCTATATGGGCCGCCGGACTTGTTTGGTTTGATCAGGACCGAACCCGTTCGGTATTCCTTTCTTGAATTGGCGATTACACGTCAGTGGAGAAAAATCCTTTGCAGAAAAAAGAGGCCGCAAACCGGCCGTATCCAAGCAGATTGACTTACTTCCTCAGTTCCCTTTTGCTTTTCCCTTTGCTTACAACCATATCCTACTCGTCGGAACCCATCATACCGGACGTTCAAATCCGGGACCGTTTGGTCGCCTATCTTCGTGATATTAGCGATTGGGCGGTTGCCATCGAGTTGGGCAGCGGCGAGTTAAAAATCCCTAGCAAATGGCGCACCTCTATTTTCGTCAACAGCAACTTGGCGCGGATGCTGATCGCCGCCTACGAAATCACTGGAGAAAGCCGGTACCTGCAAGAGGCCATGGATTGGTTCGATCACTTGGTTGTCTTGCAGCAAAAGACAGTCGCCAGTTCCGGAGATACCTCCGGTTACTGGGGCGATTACCATCCGAGCAAGAATATCTATCTTGGCGATGCCGGAACGACGGCCACGGCGCTGGCCGGCGCCGTTCGTTTTGCTGAGGGAGAGCGCCGGTCGCAGTACTTGCAAGCCTTGAAACTTTACGCCAATTTCGTTCGCTTGGGCACCCGCGCCGATCCGCAAAACAAAGGCCGCGGCGGCTCCGAAGGTTGGATTGTCAAGCAGGGTGAGGACGCCGGGGCCATTGGCTGCGGCTATTACCGCGATGAATTATCCCTCGCCCCATACACCATATCGACCAGTGTGACCGGCGCTTCTTTTTTCTCCTGTTACTATGTGCTGACGGGCGACCGGCTTTATTTGCGTATCGCCGAAGATGCCGGTCGTTGGCTGATGTCCATCCGCGAGCGCGACGGCGAGATACCTTACATTCTGCACAATTCCCGTTTGGACCAATGGCCGTTGGATACCATGAGCTACGTGGCGGATGGCATGATCGGTCTGTATCAGCGAACCGACGATGAGAATCTTCGTCAGGAGATGAAAAAGTCGTTAGCGCGCAGCGTTCAATGGCTGTTGAACCGGCAAAATCCTTCCGGCACCTGGGGCAAGCTGCGCAGTGACGACCAACAGCGCAGCCAGGGCGTACTCAATCTGTTGGTGTGGTATTATAGCGAGATTTCCCAAAATCCACAAATTCTCAGCAGCATTCGGGAGAATTACGGCTATTTCTTAAAGCCGGCGAACTCTGCCAAATTCGGAGTCAAAGAATTGCCTATTACCACCGGATTTGTCGGACTTGGCATTGCGGAAGTGCTGGCGCCGGGCATCACCTATAGATTGCAGTAAAACATGGTGGGATGGGATTGCATCTTACCCATCACAGGGGGCGATAACAGCCAAACCGATTGGGCTGGAGACAACTCCGGCCAAGCGTCGATTGACACACTTTCATCCAATTGCCCAATCAGACAGTACCGCCATTCAAAGCGAGGACAAAGATGGCCGAGGCCCAAAAGAGCATCACCCAACGACTGGATCAGCTTTATGAATTTGATCGCGAACCCGTAACAAGCGAAAAGCTGCATGGGATGGGCAAATTCGCCGGTTTGTTTGCCGGTGAGCATGTGGCGGCAACCGAATTCGTCATCGGCCCTATGTTTGTTTTGCATGGAGTAGCAGCTGCCGATCTGTTTTGGGGATTGTTACTCGGCAATCTACTGGCCGTGTTGTCTTGGACCTTCATAGCAGCGCCCATCGCCGTGCGCACGCGACTCACTTTGTACTGGTATCTGCGCAAAATCTGCGGGCCGGGATTGACGTACATTTACAACGTCGCCAATGCGCTGCTTTACTGCATATTGGCCGGAGCCATGATTTCGGTCTCGGCCACGGCCATCGGCTTGGCCTTCAAAATTCCCACCCCGGCCTTGACGGATATTCTTCCCAGCAGCGTCGGCTGGGTGGTTGTCACACTGGCGGTCGGCGCCGTGGTCGTGACCTTGGCCATCCTCGGCTTTGAGCAGCTTTCCAAATTTTCCGTCGTCTGTTCTCCCTGGCTGTTCCCGATTTTCATTGCCGGCGCGCTGGCGTTATTGCCCACCCTGGGAGAAATGCACAGTTTCAGCGACTTTTGGTACGTCGCCAAGACGAAAATCTGGACCGGCGTCGCTTCCCCCGGACAGGAAAAGTATGGTTTCTGGCACATCACCTTTTTTGCCTGGTTCTGCAATCTGGCCATGCACGTTGGCCTCTCCGATATGGCGCTGTTGCGCTTTGCCCGTAATTGGAAGTACGGCTTTCTTTCCGCCTTTGGCATGTATCCGGGGCATTTCTTGGCATGGATTTGCTCCGGTATTATGTGCGCCGCAGTGGCGCGGCAAATGAATCCGGGCTTGATGGCTTATACTGCCGCCGGGTTAGCCGGAGCCCTGGCAGTGGTCATCGCCGGCTGGACGACCGCTAATCCGACCATGTACCGCGCCGGCTTGGCCTTGCAGGTTGTCACCCCCAATTGGCAGCGCTGGCGCATCACTTTGGCCGCCGGAACCGTCACCACCATCGTGGCTTGCTTTCCGGTAATTTTTATGCGCCTACTTGATTTCGTTGCGCTCTACGGTCTCATTCTCATGCCCATCGGCGCGGTGGCTTTTGCGGAATTCTGGATTCTGCCGAAATTAGGCATCCCGCAGTATCGCGCCGAAAGCAAAAACATGTTCATCAATTGGGCGGCGCTCGTCACTTGGGTCCTCAGCTTGGCCATCGTTTTCATGCTGCCCATTCATTTGTTCTACAAATGGCTGCCGGGCTATGCCATCGCTCAAGCTCTCTACATCCTGCTCAGCCTGCGGGCGAAAAAGGAAAAGCTCATTTGAACCTTCCTATACAATCGGAGAAATGGACGATGCCGAACAAATCATTCACTCTGTTACTAACGGTCATTTCCTTGTTGTCTTTAGCGCTCATCGTAATTTCCGGCGCCCGAGTGTTTGCCGGCAAATTGGCTTTTGCCGAGTACCTGTGGTGGATCAACCTCTGCACCCTGGTTTGGTTTCTAACATCCCCTTGGTGGATGATTGCGAAAAAGAAGCGATCGCAACGGTCAGCCTGAGTGGACGCAAAATGAGTCACTATCAACGAATCATCACCCATAACGATTTCGACGGCGTGGTCAGCGCCGCCATCTGCTCGCAGGCGCTGGGCGTGGATTTCATCGTTTTCACCGGCCCCAGAAGTGTGAGCGAGGCGCGCGTCTCCATCACCGCCAAGGACGTGGTCTGCGACCTGCCTTATCCTTTGGAGTGCGGCTTGTGGTTCGACCACCATGAAGGCAATCTCGAAGACCTGCGATTGCGAAAAATAGACCCGACAACTGTGGAAGGTCGGTTCGATCTAAAAGATTCCTGCGCCCGCGTCGTCTACGAGCATTTTGCCGCGCAAGGCCAGCTTCCCGCTCATTTTGCTGAAATCGTGGACGAAGCGGATATCATCGATACCTTTAAGTACCAGAGCATCGAGGATTGGCGCCGCGAAACGCCGGGGAAAATCGTCGACGCCACCATCAAACTGCAAGCCGAAAGCTCGGACAAAAAGTGGCTGTATCTGCGCAATCTTATCTTACAGATGAAAAAGCGCCCGCTGCATGAGGTTTCACAAATGCCAGGTGTGAAACAGCGCTACAAAGCCTTTCAGGAAGAGGAAAAGCAAATGCTGGAGCAAATCCGTCAGGACGTGCTGTTTCTGCCGCAGGATGAGCAACACCAGCTCATCGTCATCGACTTGACGCGGCACAATCGCCGCCCGAACGTGCTCAAGCATCTCGCTTATCTGCTCTACCCCGAAGCATTGTCGGTTATTGAGGTCAAGAACGTTTTTCGCAATGAAGTAAAGACCAATGACCTGGCGCTATCCATGTCGCTCAGCCTAAATCTCAACAGCGTAGAACACCACAAAGACGTGGGCGAGATCATGCGCCTGCTCAACATCGGCAGCGGCCATGCGGGCGCCGGATCGGGGACGATCTCCTGCGCCTCGAAAGACGAAATGCTACGCACGAAAAACCGATTGCTGGCGGAGATATTTTCAATGTTCAAGCAGCAGTAAAGTTGGAGTTGGTCGCCGTTTTTCAATGGCCAAAGACGCCCGGATGAGAAATGATCCTCTCAACTTCGATGGCTCAAGATGTTGCAGCAAACCGTTCGACGTAAGCTACTAACGAAAATAGCACCGGAATACCTCATGGCTACAAACAAAAAAGAATTCGTGATCGGCATCGATTTGGGGGGAACAAAAATCTATTGCGCAGTGGTGGATCGTCAAGGAACAATCCACGGCGCAGCGCGGAAAAAAACCAAGGCCGAACAGGGCTTCGAGTCCACCGTGAACAGGATCGTCCAATGCGCTCACGAAGCAGTTGACGAAGCGGGTGTTAGCATGGACGCGATTCTGGCCGTTGGGGTCGGCTCTCCGGGCCCACTTGATCTAAAAGCCGGCAAGATCATCGAGACTCCCAACTTGAAATGGAAGGATGCCCCGATTCGTGACCTTTTGCAGCAAGGGCTTGACCGGCCTGTCAAGGTCGATAATGATGGAAATGTCGGCATCCTCGGCGAGTATACTTATGGCGCCGGACACGGGGCTAAGCACATGGTCGGCCTTTTTATTGGCACCGGCATTGGCGGAGGCGTGATAGTGGACGGCAAGCTGTTGCATGGTTACAATGAGAATGCCGCCGAGTTAGGCCACATGATTCTTGATCCCAATGGTCCTAAATGCGGTTGCGGCAACCGAGGTTGTCTGGAGGCCTTTGCCAGCCGCTTGGCGATCGAAAGAGAGATTCGTGCGGCAGTAGCAAAAGGGGTCAAGACCAAGATGTTGGACAATCTGAAAGATAAAAACGCCCGCATTCGCAGCCGCCGTTTGGCCGAAGCTTTTGCCGATAACGATCCGGCCGCGACTCCTGCTATTCGATTATCTGCAGAGTATGTCGGCTATGGCGTCGCTTCGTTACTGAATATTTTTAATCCCGAAGTGGTCGTGCTGGGCGGCGGTGTAGTCGAGGCGATCGGAGAGCCTTATGTGGAAATCGTGCGGAAAACCGCAGAAAAGAATGTTTTTAAAGTGGCCTTGCGCAATGTTCGCATCGTCTCTGCGGAATTGAAGGATGATTCGGCGGTGTTGGGAGCAGCAGTATTGGGCTGGGAAGCCGCGGAAAACTGAGGGGATCTCGAGAAATGCGAATCAGAAACTCTCTCTGTTCTTTGTGCCAGATGGTTACTGGATTTCGTCACGCATCGGCCTGACCTGCCACTGGCTCCAGGAAGTCATATTTTCGCCGGGCTTGGCCTGTGGAATTTTTATGCTGCCAACGTTTTGGTCGAGCTACCACTCTTTCTTGCCGGCACAATCTGCTACCTGCGCACAACCAAAGCCATTGACCCAATCGGGCGATATGCCCTCTGGTCGCTCCTCCCTTTTCTTGTGATTATTTGGCTGGCGAACAGGTTCTCGCCGCCGCCCCCTAACGAGTAGGCCATCGCCTACGCCTCGCTGCTGCTCTGGCTGCTCATCCCCTGGGCGTTCTGGATCGATAGACATCGGCGACCTGCGGCCAATCCGGTGAGATAAAGGCAGGGATGGGCAGATAATTCCCGCAATCGATCCGCAAGTCTTGCCTTTCGCATCTATGCTTTTCTGTAGGAGGAAAAAGCCATGAAAGCTGACGGCAAATTCTATTTCAGATGGAGCGTCCTGCTCTTTTCGGCGATCCTGATTTTTGTGTTCTTTGCCTTTTATGCCAAGAAATTCGCCCAAGCGTCTTTAGAGCTTGACATCAAAGGCAACAAGCTCTCGGTTAAGACCTCGCAGTTACAGGCCGAGCCGGAGCGAATCACCAAGCTCGACCCACAGCAGTATTTTATCGATTCTATGCGCGGATTCTCCTTTGAAAAACCGAACAGACAGCGCTGGTCGCAACCCAAATTGTTGCTGGGATTGGATGCCATGCTTCAAGCCAAGAACCTCCTGCTTACCAGCGAAATGCGGGAAGCCATGGCTGCGGGATTGGCCGTTCACCCCATGGGCGAGATGCTGAACGACGTCGAGGTGTTGCGCCTCGTCTCCGGCGACTCGCTGCTCATCGAGGTCACCGATCAGACTTCCAACGAGCTGATCGACGCCATCATCGACAGAATGCAAAAATCGGCAGCCGCGCCTCTCAGCGAATCTGACCTCGCCGCCTTTCGCCGCCAAAACATCGGTTTCGAGCGCATAACATTCAGCAACGAATTCATGGTCTCTGTTTATGACAAGACCAAGCCGCAAGGGGCTCCCATAAAGCCGTCGCTGCCGAATTTCTTTATGATGTTGACCTCGGCCATGGGATTGGCCGTAGATCGCCTGGTCGCTGATGAGCAGACGATCCTCGCCGGAATATCCCTGACGCTGCACCAGGTTAAAATAAACGGCCAACTGAAAGACCTGCGCATCGACCGGTGGATGCTGGTGACCGAGAGTCAGGATCATTTCTATCTGGTGGAAATCGCCTACTCGCCCCAGACGACCGGCTCCATCCAAATCTGGGAAGAGTTGCGCGCCTTGATGGATTCTTTTCGCGTTTTTAACACGTGAAGACAAAAGCTCGTGATCTTCCCGGAAGCGCAAAGCTGCCGGATTGAGCGCAAACAGATCACCCAAGCCGTCTCTGGGCCAATCGTATCTTTGCGGTAAACGGCAGTTTCGCAATCTGATGGTAATTCGACCAGATCAGGCGCAAATACTATGAATCAACGCAATTCGTTCGCTGATGAGCTGCAGACGCCTGAAAGCATTCGGGAAATGATTTTCAGCTTTCAGAGTAGCCGAGTTCTCCTGACTGCTTACGAGCTGGGAGTATTCTCCGTTTTGGCGGATGACCGCAAATCATCTCAAAAAGTCGCCGAACAACTCCGAGCCGACGCACGGGCAACTGATCGTTTGCTGAATGCTCTGGTAGCGTTGGGCCTTTTGAGAAAAACCGAAAGCCAATTCTCCAACACGGCACTGACCTCACGCTTTCTGGTAAAAGGTAAGCCGGAATACCTGGCTGGATTGATGCACGCGGTCAACCTCTGGGATATGTGGAGCACTCTCACGGAAGCGGTGCACCGGGGCACGTCGGTCCCCCCTCACCATAAGAGCGAAGGTGCGGAAAACTGGCTGGTTCCTTTCATAGCAGCCATGCATGAACGGGCGATCAAGCAAGCCCCGGCGACAGTGACTTTGCTCGATCTTTCCGGAGTCAAAAACGTCTTGGACGTCGGCGGCGGTTCAGGAGCGTTCTCCATGTCGTTCGTTCAAGCAAAGGACGGCATCCGGGCAACAGTCTTTGACCTACCGGATGTAATTCCCTTGACCCGGAATTACATCCAACAGGCCGGCCTTGCACACAAAATAGACACCACTGCCGGGGACTATTTGATTGACGATCTGGGCAGCGGATACGATCTGGTGTTTCTTTCTGCGATTGTGCACAGCAATTCGCCGGAGGAAAACCAAATGCTGCTGCGCAAATGTGCCCAGGCCTCGAACTCCGGCGGACAAGTGGTGGTGCAAGACTTTATCATGGATGAAAGCCGGACCATCCCGGCCCATGGCGCCTTGTTCGCACTCAACATGTTGGTTGCTACTGAGGCCGGCGATACCTTTACGGAAACGGAGGTGCAAAGCTGGCTGGAGGAAGCTGGCTTTACAGATATTTTTAGAAACGACACCCCTTTTGGCGTAAGCCAGATGATTGGGCGAAAAAAATAGTCTATCTGGAATCTCTCATTCCGGCCCTCTGCGGCGAAGCAGCAGCTTGAGGCCGGGCTTCTGGAGACGCCGCCTGAAACATGAATTCCGAATTTTGCCAAACTACTGGAGGATCAAGAGCGGGCAAGTAGCGGGGCAGAGCCATTCGTAGTTTCGACGATTCATTAACTCACTATGAAAGGAAAGCTATGAAAACGAAATTATCCCTTCCCGTCGCGCTGCTGAGTATGATAAGCTTGCTGAGCAGTTCCGTTTTTTCGCAAGACGTCACCATCGTCGCGCCGACCTCGGAAGCGGCCGAGGGGTTGGACTTGCAGGCCGTGGCGGAATTGTTCAAGGACGCGAAGGATTTGGAAGAGTTCGAGAAGACTCTTAACGATCCCGAAACCGGCGTCAACAATCTCGATCTCGACGACAACGGTGAGGTCGATTTCATCCGCGTGATGGAAGAAGCCTCGGAGGATGCGCACGTCATCGTCTTGCAAGTCCCTCTTGGCGACAACGAGTTTCAGGATGTTGCCACCATTGAAGTAGAGAAAAACGGCGAGGACAACTATAACATGCAAGTGCACGGCAACGAAGAGATCTACGGCCCGGATTACTACATCGCGCCGGTGCAGGTGCATGTGCACCTCTGGCCGATCATTCCCTGGATTTTCCGCCCGGTTTATCATCCGTATCGCTCGATGTTTTATTTCGGATTCTACCCGCGCTGGTGGCATCCCTGGCATCCGGTGGCGGTACACGTTTATCGCACGCGCACCGTTAGATTTACGACTCGCGCAACCTTTCATGTCACTCACACCACTCGCGTCACCCGCGTCACGAAAGTCAACTATCACGCTTCTTCTTCCACGCTGGTAAAAAAATCAACGCACGCCACGCGCATCGGCGGCGATAGGACCACCACGGTCAAAGCCGGTAAAGTCCAAGTGCAGAATCCGAAAACCGGCAAGGAAACCACGGTCAAAGGCGTGAAGAAAACGACCAAGACGGAGCATGGCACCAAGACGACGGTGAAAGCAAAAAAGACGACACGCGACAAACCCAGGAAGTAGAGACAAAAGGCCATGCTCAACTGCGAACAGGCCGGGCTTGCAAATGGACAAGGGTAGTTCAGGTCCGGCCATGTTCTCGTTACGATGCTCTGGGTTGGGGATCTGCCCAAGCAAACGCCCAACGTCCACAAGGTTCACTTCGGCGCCCGCTTTCGTTTCAATCAAAGCAAAAAGCCCGCAGAAGAATACATTGCTCCTGCGGGCTTTTCTCTCATAACCTGCTTTTCGATTATGGTCGTCTCATAGCTTTTTCCAATGGCCGTCGATCCATTCCCAGCCATCAGGGGTGTGCACCCAGCGTCCGTCCACCCAGACAAATCCGGGGCGAGCCTTTACCCAATATCCATCCACCCAAACGTGCCGGTTGTGTCGCCACTCCCAGCGACCGGCCACCCAAACGCCATGCTTGTAGGGACACTTTTTCACAACAACAACCTTGGGAGCCGGTGGTGCGATTTTGACGAATACGCGCGTACCGGCGGATGAAATATCGGCAAAGCCAAGCATTATGATGAATGCCAATGCTGCGATGAAACCTCTCAATGCTTTCATGACTATTCTCCTTTTCGATAATTGCGATTGTTCAATCAATCTTCACCTCCGCCTTAGGCAACCGCTGTGCCAGAATCGTCGCCCTCGCTTTGCCCGGGCGCTAACCATTAGCAGGATAGAAGTTAGTACGATTTCCCGGCTACAATTCTTCTCCATCACATGATCCACTTATGTGCCAGCCAGTACGAGTTTTGTACCTATAAGTTCAACGATAATCAACCGAAGGGGATATGCTATAGCTGATTACGCCCAACGCTAAAATACTTCATCCCCCATATTTTTAGGCAGCTTTGCGGGAAATTGCATCTTGCATCACTACATTTTTCTTGTTAGATTGCCGCAAAAGGCGCCTCCTTGCAGTACGAAGCTTATAAAGTGAATCGAACAATAAGGCATTAAGATGGGAAAGAAAGAGACAAAAACCAGGGAATACGCCAAAAAGCTAAAAGACATCTCCAAGAATCTGGAACAAGTTGTTTGGGAAATGATCCGGGATTTACGCGAATCCGAGCAGCGCTACCGTTCCCTGGTCGAGTTCGCAGCCGATGCCATCATCACCATGGATGCCAACCGGACCATCACATCGTGGAACCAGGCAGCCCAGCAAATCTTCGGGTTCACGGAAGAGGAAGCCCTTGGACAAAAAATCGACAATTTGGTGACGCAAGAAGAAGTGGAGCAAGAAGCCGCCCAGCTTTCCGAGCGAGTGCTAAGGGGCGAATCCATTCACAGCTTTGAGGCGGTGCGCTATTCCAAAAGCGGCGAGCGGAAAAACGTCCTTCTCTCGGCCACACCTATTTTCGATGCCGAAGGAAAGGTCGTCGAGGTTTCCTTGATGTACAAGGACATCACCGAGCTCAAGCAGGCGCACGAGCAGCTCTTGCAGACGGAAAAGCAGGCCACGCTCGGAATCATTGCTGGGAGCATCGGGCACGAATTGAACAATCTCGTCGGCGGCTTGTTGGTGCATGCCAAGCTATTGCAGCAGAATTACGACAAGCCCGAAAGAGTGAAAGAGACCGTGGATATTTTTCTCACTCATTTGGAAAAGGTTGCTTTGCATGGGAAGAATTTGCTGTCACTCAGTCGCCCCACCAAGCCGCGCTTCGAGCCGCTCGATCTGAACTCTGTTTTATTGGACGTCACAGAGACCTTGGTACTCAGCGGGGTTCTGAAGCACCATCGGGTGGAGAAGCATCTTAGCCCCCTCAATGGCTATATCAATGGGGATCGGCATTTGTTAGAACAAGTCATTCGTAATTTAGAAATCAATTCTGCCCATGCCATGCAAAACGGCGGCACCCTCGCCATCAGCACTCGTTTGACGGAGGATGGTAAATATTTCGAGGTCGCCATCAGTGACACAGGCAGCGGCATCCCCTTGGAAATTCAGGACAAAATCTTTCAACCCTTCTTTACCACCAAAGGAGAAGGCCAAGGCACCGGCTTGGGTCTTCCCATCGTAAAGGATATTATTGAAAAGCACAAAGGCTATCTACAACTCTCCAGTCAGGTGGGAGTAGGCACGACCATTACTGTAGGAATCCCAATGGCCAAGAAATTCTAATTGCTCGTCCTCCTGACTCTCGTTGACTCTCGTTCCAACGCGACTCTCGTTCCAACGCGACTCTCGTTCCAACGC
>DYKH01000749.1 GCA_020722685.1 Caldithrix sp.
CCTGGCGTCTGCATTTGGAGCAAGCAACCCCTCGATGAATTTGGAGACCGCAATGTCGTTCTCTTCGGGAATCGCTTTCAGCCGTTCGCAGGTCTGGATGAAGGCTTGGAATGCGGTTACTTTCGCCTGAATGTAGCGGTCAATGATTTCGACTACTGACCGTGCGATGTTATAGCCCTTCCGAGCGTCAAAGCCGTTCTGTAGATAATCTTCTACGAGAACATAAATGGCATACAGATTGGCAAAACTGCCGCGAGACTTTGAACCTCTTTCGGCGGATCGTGTCTTGGTGTTCAAGTATTGAAGCAGGTGACTTTTCTCGTAAACAGAAATTCCCCTGTCTCCAAAGTTGTTTCTCAATACTTCCAGTATTTGCGCGGTGAATTCATGTTCCATTGGGTGTCATCCAAACAATTTGAGCGTCGGTTGGGCGGGGTCAACTTTCTCGAAGGTTCGCGGCGCGCGTCGAAGTTTCTCTCCGTTGTAGGTGGAGAGAATTTCCAGGCGGCGCAGGCCGATTTTCACGTATTCTTCTTCGATTTCAATTCCAATGGATTTTCGTCCCAGTTTTTTCGCTACGAACGAGGTGGTAAAGGTTCCAGAGAATGGATCGAGAACCGTGTCGCCTGGATTGGAACTGGCAAGGATGATGCGTTCCAGCAAAGCCGCAGGTTTTTGGGTGGGATGGTTTTCGTATTCGCCCATGCGGTAACGGACGCGAGGAATTTCCCAGACATTGCCCGGCACTTTTTGCGAGTTGTAAACGGTTGGAATTGGCTTGCGGTAATCAATCAGTTTTCGCTTCGCGCCTGTCTTGGCTTCCACCAAAATGGCTTCGCTGTTGAAAGTGTAGTTATCCTTGTCCTTCGTGCAGAACAAGATCGGCTCATACATCGAACCATAGTAGCGCTTTGCTTGAACGCCCGAACTATCGTAATGCCAGACGATTCTAGAAAGAACCGTTATTGTCTTTCGCAGGTAAATATCGAAGAATGGCATGGCCTGGGTGGAGGTCATCACATAGAAACTGCCGTGCGGCTTCAGCTTTTGAACGCACAGGTCGAGCCATTGATAACACCATTCGAGATAGGCCTCGTCCGAGTCCCATTTGTCTTTCCTGCCGTTGAAGTCTTTGCCGATATTGTAGGGAGGGTCGGCGAAGATCAGGTCAATGGAGGAATCTGGAATCAAAGACTTGAGAGATACGAGAGCATCTCCGAGAATGATTTTGTGATCTTCGCGTTCAAAGAATTTAGTGTCGGTGTTCATATTTCTT
>DYKH01000205.1 GCA_020722685.1 Caldithrix sp.
TCAGGGTGCGACGATAAACCTGACCTGTGCGTTTTTTCTCGGTGGCAAGCTTGTACGGCTCGCCCCGACGCCCAAGGACTTGGGTGATTTTTTTGTTGATCTTGCTCTTGATGGGGTCGAAATTGTCTTTGCTGTAGCCATGGCGGTAGGCTTTTTCAGTTTTTTCATACTCGCCGCTATGCGGGTTGATGAGCTGGCCGAGTTTACTCAGTAATTCATCCACCAGTGTCGCGCCGCTCCAATGCAGACCAGTCAAGCCTTGTTGGGCGCGTTCGGCGAACAGCCAATAAAAGGCGAAATCCACCGGCGATAGGGTGATGGCTTCGCCACCCAGCAGGAGGCTGCGGGTTTGTGGATGCAGCACCAGTTGCAGCGGCGGCAGGGCTTTTTGCACCTCGCTCACCGCTTGGCTGTAGCTTGCACGGCCTTCGATTAAATCTTGCGGCAGGTTTTCGCGCAGGCGCACGAAGGGGATGTCGCCGAGCCAGACCCGCGCATCGCGGCAATCGAGCGCGAGGCCATTGCGGTCGTTGATGACACGGGTGTTTGGCGTGGGGTAGAAAAAATCAGGCAGGGTTTCAAACGGTTCGGACACCAGTACATGCGAGAGCCGATCTTGTGGGCGGCCGTACAGGCTCATGGCGTAGCCAAGGTAAAAGCCCATGGTTTTACGACCGCCCGCAATGGAGGCATGCAGCTCGCTATGCGTGTTTGAGGTGAGTTCACGCACTTTTTCACAGATGAAATCGGCGGCGAGGGTGTTGTCGGCATCGTCGCGGATGTCGTCTAACAGGCTGCCATCGCTGCGGCGGATGATGTGGATGTGGGCTTCGGGGAATTCAATGGCAGGCAGTGCGTAGTCGGCGCGCAGGCGGTGAAACCAGCCCGGCTCGTTGGAAAGCAGTTTGAGGCGGGCGTTGTCCGCACCTTTGGTGGTGCTGATTAAATGCACTTCGTCGGGAATCCAGGGGGTGCCCTGCCGAGTTGCCAGCGCATACACGGTTTCGGTGACGATTTGCGGTGAAAGGCCAGTGACGGCAAGCAGAATGCGGCGGGGATGGGTCATGCGGTGTGTCCTTGATGATTCATGTTGCCCATTCTGTCGCTTGGTTTGGTTTAAGGCAGGGCTGGAAAGCTTGCCGCGTGATCGAGGCCAAGAATGCGATAGCGTCCGAGTCCCATGGTGGTGGCGCGTCCGGCGTGGGTGTATTGCCCCAGCCACAGATAAGGCCAAAATGCGGCCAATTCGGCGGCGGGAAGGCGAATTTCACCCACTAGTCCGCCCAGGTTCATATCGGCATTCTGGCGGCTGGAATGGCGTTCCAGCTCCATCCAGTGCAGGTGTGAATCGAGCAAGGGCACGTTGCGTGCGGCTTGGGTCAGGCCGCGAAAATCGGCTTCAAGTTCATGGTCGGTGTGGAAGGTTTTGAGCAGGGAGATGCGACGCAGTGCATTACCAAACAGATCGGCAAAACTGAAATTCTGCGCGCCGACATGCTGCCCTTCGCGACGCACGCGCAGGGGTGTTTGCAACTCGATAAGAATGTCTGCCTCCGGTGGGGCGGGGCAGGGTGGGGTGCTTGGGGCGCTGGCTTGCGACAAACCATGCACCGCGCCAATGTGTCGCCATTGAGTCGAGGCGGTATCCCATTGCTGGTGTTGAAGGTAGTTCATGTGTCGCCCGGCAATCCCCGTTGATGTGGAGGCGGCGCGAATCAGGGCATTAAGCATCAAATCAAGGTGACGATTGGCATGACCAAATAAAATCAGGTGCAGATGAATCTGACCGGGCGTGCTGCGCTCTTCGAGCAACACATAGGGATGTGGCGCTTCGCTGTAACGGCGGAGTTTTTCCGCATCCTGCGGTACGGGCGTTTCAAACAGATAGCTGTAGGCGCAACGATGCAGCAAGGGGCAGGCTTTGCAATCGTCCGCGCCGGTCAAGCAGGCGGCACGACGTAGTGTATGACCCAAGGCACCACGCCAGGCATTGCCGGCAAAACGCGGCGCAGGGCGACTCGATTCATGGCTGAAATCGAGGCGATAGTGGTTGAGCGGCAGCTCAAGGGGGCTTTCAATCAAGTGCTCAGGCGCTACAGAGTGTGCAGACATGGTGGTGGTTATCCAAGGGCATCGAGCAGCATGTTGGCGTGGCTTAGCCTGAAATTGCCATTTAATTCTGGGGCAATCAGCGCATTTGACACGAGGCTGAAGAGGCTGTCCATACTCACCACAGCAAATGCGCCAAAGCCTGCCGATTCCCCAAAACAATCTGCTGCACCTTCGGATCAGGATGCTCGCGTGCGGGTTCAATTTGCATCAGGCGTAAAAAGTACGGCAACAAAGCCGCACGAACCTGCTGAGTAATCTGCCCATCCACCATGCCATAGTCCTCGGCAATGACATCTTGCTGTGCCGAGGGTAGGGCAGGGTGGGGCACAACCTGCACCGTCATCTCAGGATGACGACCATGCGACCTTTTGACGACCACAGTTTGGAATTTTGGGTTGATGTATTTCAAGCCTGCCGTTTGGCAGGTGAGGGCGTAAGCTTTGAGGATTTCATCATTGACTCTCAGCGCACCTTGCAGGATTTCGGCATGGACGATGCCGTAGAAATCCTGGAATCAGGATTTCTACCCTACACCCGATGGCTGTTGCATCTGGACGGTGCGTTTAATAAAGTCAATTGCAGCGTTAAAAGCCTAGTTGCACTAAGCCGGTATCTTGCTGCTTTCAAGGATGAAATTTCAGTTTTTCCGACTGTTCCGCAATTAAATCCTGTTGCTGCTCAGAATTTTTCAGTCTGCTTCATGCAGTCATTTTTTGCGTTTTTAGTTAAAAAGTCCTAAAACCCTTGCGCAAGGACGCTTACAATCCTTTATGAATCAATTTTTCGAACGTCCAATCATCAACTCGCCGTATGAGTACCCCAATCAACATTGGGAGCTGGATGAAACAGGGCAACCTACTCAAAAAATTCTTTTCAAACGTCGATCTGCTGAATTCATCACCCCCATACCCAAGCCACGCAAGCGCAACGGCGATGCGCAGCAACGTGATTTATTGCTGGGTGAGGCATTTAGCGGCAGCGATGAACAGCTTTACCACGCTGCACTCATCAATGGTGTGCGTGAGGAGGTCAATAAATGGCGAAGAATTCAGAATCCAGCAAAATGGCACGTCACGCCTGAAACCGCACGCCTCTTGCAGCATTGGCGGCATCATGAATTCAGTGGCGCTCGCCCATTTTTTTGCCAGGTTGAAGCCGTAGAGACGGCAATTTGGCTTACCGAAGTTGCACCTAGTGTGGGCAAGAATGGTGCGAAATTTCTTGAACACCTTAAAAATGTCAATGCAGAAGCCAATCCAAACTTAATGCGATTGGCGTTGAAGCTGGCCACCGGCGCTGGCAAGACCACCGTCATGGCCATGCTGATTGCTTGGCAAACCATCAATGCAGTTCGTCATCCCAACAGCAAGAAATTTACGCGCGGCTTTTTGATCGTCGCGCCAGGCATCACGATCAAAGATCGTTTAAGTGTCCTGCAACCCAACGATCCCTATAGCTACTACAAAAGCCGTGAGTTGGTGCCTTCAGACATGTTGGACGATGTAACACGCGCCAAAATCGTCATCACAAATTATCACGCCTTCAAACTACGTGAGCGGATTGAACTATCCAAAGGCGGGCGTTTGTTGCTTCAAGGGCGTACTGGTGATGCACTCGATACGCTTGAAACCGAAGGCCAGATGATCCAGCGCGTCATGCCCGAGCTTATGGGTTTGAAAAACATCATGGTCATCAATGATGAAGCGCATCACTGTTATCGAGAAAAGCCGAATTCAGACGCTGAAAACGACCTTAAAGGCGACGATAAAAAAGAAGCCGAACAGAACAACGAAGCCGCTCGTTTGTGGATTTCTGGCATTGAGGCGGTCAACCGTAAGCTGGGTGTTGAGAGGGTTATGGATTTATCAGCCACGCCATTTTTCTTGCGTGGCTCAGGTTATGCCGAGGGCACGCTCTTTCCTTGGACGATGAGTGATTTTTCACTTATGGATGCCATCGAGTGCGGCATTGTGAAATTGCCGCGCGTGCCGGTGGATGACAACATTCCGGGTGCTGAAATGCCCGTGTTTCGCAATCTGTGGGAACACATTGGCAAAAAAATGCCCAAAAAGGGGCGCGGCCAAGCCAGCACGCTCGACCCCCTAAGCATTCCCGTTGAATTACAAACCGCGCTTGAAGCCTTATACGGACACTATCAAAAAACCTTTGAACTCTGGGAAGATGCAGGGATTCAAGTCCCTCCTTGTTTTATCGTGGTGTGTAACAACACATCCACTTCAAAGTTGGTGTACGACTACATTTCCGGCTTTCACCGTGAAAATAGTGACGGCTCATCCTCACTCATCAATGGTCGGCTCGAATTGTTCCGTAATTTTGATGAGCACGGCAACCCTCATGCAAGGCCTCGCACCTTGCTGATTGATAGCGAACAATTGGAATCCGGCGATGCGCTGGATACCAACTTCCGCAGCATGGCCGAGAGCGAAATAGAACAATTCCGTCGTGAGATTATCGAGCGCACTGGCGATGTCCGCAAAGCAGAAAGCATTACCGATCAAGACCTGCTGCGCGAAGTGATGAACACTGTTGGTAAAAAAGATCGACTGGGTGAATCCATTCGTTGCGTGGTTTCGGTGTCGATGCTGACCGAGGGCTGGGATACCAACACCGTTACCCATGTGCTAGGTGTGCGTGCCTTTGGCACCCAACTGTTATGTGAACAAGTGATTGGACGTGCCTTGCGGCGGCAGTCGTATGAGCTTAACGAAGAGGGTTTGTTTAACGTTGAATACGCTGATGTGTTGGGCATTCCGTTCGACTTTGCAGCCAAGCCCGTCATTGCACCGCCCCAGCCCCCGCGTGAAACCATCCAAGTCAAAGCCGTCCGCCCCGAACGTGATGCGCTGGAAATTCAGTTTCCCCGTGTGCAAGGCTATCGCGTTGAGCTGCCCAACGAGCGGCTCAACGCACTATTCAATGACGATGCGAAACTGGAACTTACACCCGATTTAGTCGGGCCATCGATTACCAAAAGTGCCGGAATTATTGGTGAAGATGTGGATTTAAACTTGGTGCATACCGGCGATATCCGCTCATCAACGATTTTGTACCACCTGACCAAACGCCTACTTGAAACCAAATGGCGTGATCCCGGCGAAGAGCCCAAGCTGTATTTGTTCGGCCAACTCAAACGAATTACCAAGCAATGGCTGGATACTTGCCTAGTGTGTAAAGGTGGCACATACCCTGCGCAATTGATGTATCAGAACCTGGCCGACATGGCCTGTGAGCGAATCACCGCAGCGATCACCAAGGCAGAAGAGGGCACCCGCCCCATCAAAGCTGTATTGGACACGTACAATCCCACGGGAAGCTCGTCGCATGTAAACTTCAATACATCCAAAACCAATCGCAAGCAAACCGATTCCCGTCGCTGCCAGATAAACTGGGTCATTCTGGATAGCAACTGGGAGGCCGAGTTCTGCCGTGTCGCAGAAGCGCATCCCAAGGTACGCGCCTATGTCAAAAATCATAACCTGGGCTTTGAAGTCCCCTACCGCTATGGCTCGCAAAACCGCACCTACCTACCCGACTTTATTGTTTTGGTGGATGACGGTCACGGTGATGATGATCTCTTGCACTTGGTCGTCGAAATCAAGGGCTATCGGCGTGAAGATGCCAAAGATAAAAAAATCACAATGGAAACCTATTGGGTGCCCGGTGTAAACAACCTGAAAACCTATGGTCGCTGGGCATTTGCTGAATTTACCGAGGTATATCAAATGCAAGCCGACTTTGCGCAACAGGTAGACCTTGAGTTTGATCAACTCATTACCACCGCGATTGGGTCTCAAACTGTAGAGATTCACCATGCAGATTGAATCGATTGAAATCAAAAATTTCCGGCTCTTCAGTCACGCCAAAATAACGCATATTCCTAGGTTATGCGTATTGGTCGGGGCGAATGGCACGGGCAAATCCACCTTGTTTGACGTATTTTCATTTCTAAAAGATGCTCTGGAAATGAACGTCAGCAAAGCGGTATCCAAACGCGGCGGCTACAAAGAGCTGGCGAGTCGTGGCCACACAAAAGACCCCATCGAAATCACCTTGCAGTTTCGTCTTGAAATCACAGGGTACGAGCGCCTTGTGACCTATGTACTCGAAATTGCACCCGACAGCACCGGGCGTGCCATGGTTCAGCGTGAAGTATTGCGTTACAAGCGCGGCGCGAATGGCAAGCCCTATCACTTCCTGGATTTTGCGCGTGGCAAAGGCTACTCCATCACCAATGAAGAAGACTTCTCCAAACCCGATGAAACCCTGCACCGCGAAGAACAAGAACTGGATGCCCCCGATATTCTTGCGATCAAAGGCTTAGGGCAATTTGAACGATTCAAAGCGGCCAGTGCGTTTCGCACCATGATAGAAAACTGGCACGTCTCCGATTTTCATGTCTCCGAAGCGCGCCCCAGTCAAGAAGATGGTTTTGCCGAACATCTATCCACGCGGGGCGATAACCTACCGCTGGTCGCAAACTACCTGTTTGAACATCACCGCGCCTGTTTTGATCGGGTACTGGATGCCATGCAGCGACGTGTTCCCGGCGTGAGCGTGATCGAACCGCGCCAAACCGAAGATGGTCGCCTCGTTCTGCGTTTTCAGGATGGCAGCTTCCGCGATCCATTCATTGCGCGCTATGTTTCCGACGGCACCATCAAAATGTTTGCCTATTTAGTCATGCTCAACGACCCGCAACCCTTCCCCTTGCTGGCCGTCGAAGAACCCGAAAACCAGCTCTACCCCGAACTCCTGCCCGAGCTTGCCGAAGAATTCCGCGATTATGCCGAGCGCGGCGGGCAAGTGTTTATCTCCACCCACTCGCCAGACTTTCTCAATGCGCTCACCCTGGATGAAATCTACTGCCTGCGCAAGGAACAAGGCTTCACCACCATCACCCGTGCCAGTGAATCCGCCACCTTGCGTGCGTTGTATGACGCGGGCGATTTACCCGGCTACCTATGGAAGCAAGGCTTGTTTGAAGGCTTGAATCAGGGCATCCGATAATGCAAGGACGCATCATTTTCTTGCTGGAAGAGCCTTCGATGAAAGTCCTGCTGGAAGGTCTTTTACCGCGACTTTTCCCCGGTCTCATCGAACACCAGCATTTTTTGTGCATTCCGCATGAAGGTAAATCCGACTTAGATAAAAGCATTCCGCGCAAACTCAAGGCATGGCAAGAGCCCCATGCTCGATTTGTGATTGTGCGTGATAACGACAATGCCGACTGCATCGACATCAAAGCCCGTTTGCACGCTTTATGCGTCGAAGCCGGTCGCCCTGAAACCCTGATACGCCTTGTTTGCCAAGAACTCGAAAGCTGGTATCTCGGCGACTTGCTCGCCTTGGCAGAAGCGTTCAAGCAGCCAAAAATCAACACGCCCGCATTGCGCAAGCGTTATCGCACACCCGATGAATGGCATAAGCCTTCAATCGAAATCAAACGCCACATCAGCGCATTTCAGAAAACCAGCGGTGCGCGCGCCATGGCACAACACCTTGGCACACACGAAAACCGCTCCACCAGTTTTAATCAGTTTATTCAAGGCGTTCGCCGTATCGCCGGTTCAATGGGCTACGCAGAAACAATCCAAGCCTAAGAAAAACAAGGAACCCTCATGGCACAGAAACCCAAAACGCAGCTTGGCATTGAAGCGATCACCCACACCGAAGCCACGCGCAAAAACATCCCCACGGCTGAATACCAGTCCGTCATGCAAAAAGAGCAGCAAACACCGATTCGCGTGGCGTATGAGCGCACCGTCGTCGGCTTGACCGACGAGAAAAATAAACGATCCCTTGATCTTGACCCGCAGCTCGTGTGGCGTGGCAAAGATGAACAAGACTGGTCCGATCTTGTCGTCCATGCCCCGCCGCTCTACATCCAGGAAAAAGTCCACCCCAAAGCACTCATCGACGATTTGCGCCAGCAAACCCAGCGTGCCGCCCAAGCCGAAAGCGGCAGCATGGCCGACCTGTTTGCCGACTTTAACGGCCTGCCCAACGAAGCCGCCAAAACCGAGTTTTATCAGCACGATAGCCATTGGTCGAACCGCATGATTTTGGGGGATTCCCTGCAAGTCATGGCCTCCTTGGCCGAGCGCGAAGGCCTGCGCGGCAAGGT
>DYKH01000750.1 GCA_020722685.1 Caldithrix sp.
GGACAGTGGCGGACAGCGATTATGTGAAGGCTGAAGGACAGGCGGGACGCCTGTCATCCCACCAGATGATGGCCATCGTTTGCACGCGGCCCGGAAGGCAGGGGAGGGTGTATCTATCTGCCGACGACTATGCTCAGTTTGTGCCCGACGACGTTGCCATTCGCCGGCGCATCGAGGAGCTGTGCAAGAGGACAGGGTTGACCGTGCCGAGGGAGCCGATTGCCAACCTCCCATCCGATTGCTACGACAACACGCTTGGCATAACAGTGAGACCTTATGGAGTCACCACTTTCGGTGACCTGTTCACCCCCCGCCAGATGCTCTGCCTTCTTACCTTCGCTGCCGCCGTGATAGGAGCAGGAAATGAGATGAGGCGATTAGGATGCCTGGAAGATAGACTGATTGGAGTTCTTAATTTTATCGCATGTGCTTTGGACCGTGTTACAGACCAACAATCTTCACTGGTCGCATGGTTATCTACTCTAGAGGCTATTTCTCATACCTTTCCTAGGCAAGCTTTGCCAATGGTATGGGATTTTGTCGAGACGAATTCAATCGCAAATGCCGGAGGAAGTTGGCGTGGAGCTATTGAATGGGTGGTTGCCGCAATGATACAAGTTGGAGGGATTATAAATACAGCCAACATCTCCCGCGGTTCTGCCACTTCCATCCCCTGGCCTGATATTTCATTCGACGCCGTCATCACCGATCCACCGTACTACGACAACGTACCTTATGCTGACATATCAGACTTTTTTTACGTATGGCTGAAACGCACAATCGGTTATATCCATCCAGAACACTTCGCCACCGAGGGAACTCCCAAGAAGAATGAGGCTGTTGCCGATGCTGTTCGTCACAATGGAAGCAAAGAGAAAGCCAAGCAAGCCTACGAACAGATGATGGCTAGATCATTTACCGAGGCAAACCGTGTGCTCAAGGTAGGTGGCCAGATGGTTGTTGTGTATGCTCACAAGACCACGCTTGGTTGGGCGACGCTTGTGGATGCTCTACGGCAGTCCGGATTTACGGTAATTGAGGCTTGGCCGTTGGACACTGAAAGAACCGTCCGTGTTCGGGCTCAAGCATCCGCTGCCCTGGCTTCCAGCATCTTTCTGGTCGCCCAAAAACGTGAAGGTTCAATGAACGGTTCTTACGAAGAAGTCCGCCCCGACCTCGAAAGAATCGTTCGCGAGCGCGTGGATTCACTCTGGAAGATGGGCATCACGGGCGCGGACCTGGTCATCGCCGCCGTGGGCGCAGGACTCCGCGC
>DYKH01000751.1 GCA_020722685.1 Caldithrix sp.
GTTGTTTCGGAGAAGGGATTGGGATATACGCGCAGGTCCGTAGCCTGGGCCGGGTTCTCCCTCACGTCGGTGATGGGAGAATACGCCTTGGTGCCAGGCACCACTTGGCCCGAATCGCTGAGCATGGACTCGTTGATGACCTTGTGGCCTCCCTCTACCACTCGGGTGCGGAACCCATCGATGGTATTCTCATATTGTGTGAGATTGTCGGAGATGACGGTCTCCTGCCGGGACTGTATATTGTAGTTGGTGCGCTTGAACTTGCCGTCTTTGACGAAATAATAGCTCTTGCCGAAGTCCCAAGCGGTGGTGAGGTTGAGCCTGTCGATGTCTGTTGAGGTGTTGGAGAGGTTCCTGATCAATGCCGGGACACCCTCCATAAAGACAAGTGTGAGATTGGCCGTCGGGCTGCTCTGGTCCTTGCGAATCTGGATCGAGCCCAGGGAGCCCTTGACAAACACATCGGTCCCTCTCTCTTTGTAATATACTTCTGGTTTCTTGGACTCGGCATTGAATACAAGTGCGAACTCCTCTACGTTCCTCTTTTCCTGGGGATCCCCGATAATCGAATTCTCATTCGGGTTGTTCTTTATGCTCGTGTCCAGCACCACCTTCCCCATCCAGCCGGTGTGGGCGATCTCAGTCTGGGTGCCGCCCACGTTTAGGCTGAAGGAGGCCTGAGGCACCATCTCCACCGAACAATAGGAGGGCGCATCCTGGTTGACGAAATAAAGCACATTGAGGGGCAGGAACAGGGTGTCTGCATTCTTCCTCATTTCCTTGGGTGTGGCATACTCCACCTTAAACCCAAGCTCGATCTCTGTCTGGTCTCCGTTCTTGGAAAGCTCCACCACGCGGGCCACCCAGCCCTCATACTCTTTGAGCTGGGCGCCGTTCTGGAATTTGAGCGTGTCTTTGGTGTTGTCGATGGCCAGCGTCAGCTCGCCATCCTGGTAATCGGCCACTGTCGCTTTGACTGTGTTGGGTTCATCTTTCCCGCCGAAAAGGCAGACCTTGCCCTGGGGAGAGACGGTCATCTTCTGGCTGTAAGCAAGCGAATCCAGCTCAAGCTTGTCTTTGTCGCATTTCCCATAGAGCCTATACTGTCCTTCCTTCCCATCCAGGTCGAATTTGACCACTTTGGCCACCTGGGGGGTGTTGAGGCGCACAGATGGTATCTTTATCTCTTCGCCTTTTAAGTTAATGGAAGTTGCAAATAAAATCAATAACAATATTGCGTTTAAATTTTTAAGCATATTTTTACTCCCAAAAA
>DYKH01000206.1 GCA_020722685.1 Caldithrix sp.
AAACTCCAGCCCTATCAGACCAGCGCGGTGGAATCCGTTGTCGATTGCTTTGCCGGGCAGGTGAATACCTCGGGCATTGCCTACCGGATTGACCCGGGGAGAGGAAAAATAAGCACTGCTGGCACGTTTCAATCCGGACTTTATGAGCAGAAGAAGCAAGGCTTCAAAAACGCCGATATCCAGCTGACTGATGCCCAGCTGCTGACCAATATCCATGCCGTACAGCGGCGGCAGAATCTGCCATTGTCGGACAAGCTGGTGTCAAGCGCCGGGTGCAAGGTCAATCTTGATATTGAGATGGAAACTGGTACCGGCAAGACCTACTGCTACATCAAAACCTTCTTCGAAATGAATAAGCGGTATGGCTGGACCAAGTTCATCGTAGTGGTGCCCAGTATTGCCATCCGTGAAGGCGTGCTCAAGTCGCTGGAGATTACCGCCGAGCATTTCACCGAGAGCTACGGCAAGAAGGCCCGCTTCTTTGCCTACAACTCCAGACAGCTGCACCATCTGGAAAGCTTTTCCTCCGATGCGGGCATCAACGTCATGGTCATCAATATCCAGGCGTTCAATGCCACGGGAAAGGATAACCGCCGCATCTATGACGAACTGGATGATTTTCAGTCACGCAAGCCTATCGATGTGATCAGCAGCAACCGCCCCATCCTGATCCTGGATGAACCCCAGAAGATGGAGGGCAAAAAGACGCTGGAGGCGCTGGCCAAGTTCAGGCCGCTGATGATCCTGCGCTATTCGGCCACCCACAGGACTACGCACAACCAAATCCACCGCCTTGACGCCCTGGATGCCTATAACCAGAAGCTGGTGAAGAAGATCGCGGTGCGTGGCATTGCGGTGAAGGGTCTCGCTGGTACAAACGCCTATCTCTACCTGGAATCCATCGAGATTTCCAGGAAGGCACCGGTTGCCCGGATAGAGATGGAAGTGCGCCAGGGCGGCGGAATCAAGCGAATCGTCAAACGCCTGGAGCGCGGCAAGGATCTGTTTGCTGAATCAAACGAACTGGACCAATATCGCGGCTTTGTCATCGCCCAGATCGACGCCAACAAGGACACGGTGGAGTTCACCAACGGCCATGTGCTGAGTGCGGGTGATGCAACCGGCGACATCACGGAAATGGCCATCCGGCGAATTCAAATCCGGGAGGCGATCAGGGCTCACCTTGAGAAGGAGCAGGTTCTTTTTGCCCAGGGCATCAAGGTGTTGTCCCTTTTCTTCATCGACGAGGTGGTCAAATACCGGGACTATAGCCAGGCCGATGAACAGGGAGAGTACGCCAGGATTTTTGAAGAAGAGTACGAGCGGCTCAAAGCCGAATATTTAAGCCTTCTTCCCTTGGATGGTGGAGTGTATCAGGAATATCTGAAGGGCATTCAGGTTGGCCGCACCCACAACGGTTACTTCTCCATCGACAAGAAAACCAAGAAGCTTACCGATCCGAGCTTCAAGACACGTGGAGAGGAAGCCGGGCTTTCCGATGACATGGATGCCTATGATCTGATCCTGAAGGACAAGGAACGGCTGCTCTCCTTCGAGGAACCGGTCCGGTTCATTTTCTCCCACTCCGCCCTGCGGGAAGGCTGGGATAACCCCAATGTCTTCGTCATGTGCATGCTTAAGCACAGCGACAACACGATCTCGCGCCGCCAGGAAGTTGGCCGGGGTTTGCGGATCAGCGTCAACCAGCTTGGAGATCGCATGGACAACCCGGCAACGGTCCATGACGTGAATATCCTGACCGTAGTCGCCAGCGAGAGCTACAAGGACTTCGTCGGGAATCTTCAGCGTGAGATCAGCGACTCCCTCTCTGCACGCCCTCGCAAGGCGGACGAAGCCTACTTCACCGGGAAGGTCATCACCACGCAAACCGGTACAGTGGAAATTACCCCGGTCATGGCCAAGCAGATATACAAGTATCTGCTCAAGAACGACTATACCGATGACGCGGATCAGGTTTCCGAAGCCTACCACGAGGCAAAAGCCAACGGGACCCTTGCGGCGCTTCCGCCCGAGCTTGCCCCTCATGCGGACCAGATTTTTGGCCTGATCGACAGCGTCTTCAGCGAGTCCCAGCTGCCCGACGTGGGTGATGATCGTAAGCCGAAGACCAATTTGCTGAATGCCAACTTCGAGAAAAAAGAGTTCAAGGCGCTCTGGAGTCGGATCAATCAGAAGGCGGTCTTCCGTGTCGAGTTCGATTCCAGTGAACTCATTCGAAACAGCATCCGGGCTCTGGACAAAGAGCTGCGGGTGACGCCGCTTACCTACACGATCCAGAAAGGCGAACAGGTCGATCAGACGACTTACGATCAGCTTAAATCCGGACAGGGCTTTGAACTCCGCGAAACCGGGACCGAATATGGGACCTCCGTTCACTCCATGGTCACCTATGACCTGCTCGGGAAAATCGCCGAAAACACCCAACTGACAAGAAGGACTGTCGCCGAGATATTGAGCGGCGTTCAGACGGCGGTTTTCAAGCAATTCAAACAAAACCCAGAGCATTTCATTGCCGAAAGCTCACGGCTTATCAATGAGCAGAAGGCCACGATCATCATCGAGCGGCTGAGCTACGACAACATTGCCGAGACACACGATATCGATATTTTTACCGCAGGCCAGAGCAAGCAGGACTTCACCAAAGCCAGCGAGAAGCTGAAGAACCACATCTATGACTACGTGATTACCGACTCCAAGGTTGAGCGGGAGTTTGTGAAAGAGCTGGATACCAGCAGCGAGGTGGTCGTTTATGCAAAGCTTCCCCGAGGCTTCCTGATTCCTACTCCCGTCGGCGACTACAACCCGGACTGGGCCATTTCTTTCAAGGAAGGCTCGGTCAAGCACATCTATTTCGTCGCCGAGACCAAGGGCTCCATGTCCAGCATGGAACTTCGGGCCATCGAGCATACGAAAATCGAATGTGCCCGCAAGTTCTTCGCAGAGATCAACCGCAAGATTGATCCCGAACACGTGAAATACGACGTGGTGACCAGCTATGGAAAGCTGATGGAGATTGTCGGCATGGGAGGGGCGCGAGTATGAGACCTCTCAGGAACAAGATAGATGTTTTGTCTATGAACAGCTTGCTGCCCAACGAATCCGGGGCGGTCGTCGGGATCGTCGTGTGGCTGGGCGTGGAAAGATCGGCCTATCTCAAACGACAAGGGCTCAAGGATTTCGGCCTGATCGACCTGCCATTCCCGCTGCGAAAAATGGCGGTGTGTCCGATTGGAACCCTGCTTTCGGAAAAGAATAAATGGCGGCTCGAGAGAGGTGTCCAGAGTTTCCCATCCGTTGGCGATCCAGTAATTCTGCCAACAAGGGATCAAACCATTGCCATAGTTACCGGCCAAGGAAAGGACAGCCGAGTTCCGCTGGGGACATGTCCTAATGAGATTCTCCATCTTGTTATTGCCGTTTCATCACGTCTAATACTGGAATCACTACAGCGTTACCGAAAACACAATAATCAGAACTTACCCACTGTACTCGTTAATGTCTGGACCAACGAAGAACCTCGCCCAATCGATTGGGATAAAATCACCAGCGATTGGGCAGGATCGGAAGCGAAAGCTGATGACGATTCTCCGCAGGAAGGCGGGGATGCTCAATGAATCAGAAATTGCCGCCGCTCAAATTGCTTCACACATCCGACTGGCACATTGGGTGCACTCTTTGCGGCAGAAAACGCTACGAGGAATTCGAGGCCTTTCTGACCTGGCTGGCAGAGACGATCCAGCAAAATGAAATTGATGCGCTGCTCGTGGCAGGTGATGTCTTTGACACCAGTGCTCCGAGCAATCGCGCCCAGGAACTCTATTACCGCTTCCTGTGCCGGGTGGCAGCCTCATCCTGTCGGCATGTTGTCGTCGTCGCGGGCAACCACGATTCCCCGTCCTTTCTCAATGCCCCCAAGGAGCTGCTCAAAGCCCTTGATGTCCACGTGGTCGGTAGTAGCACGGAATCCCCGGAAGACGAAGTGCTTGTGCTCTGTAATGAGCAGGACGCTCCGGAATTGATTGTCTGTGCCGTGCCCTACCTTCGCGACAGGGATATCCGCGTTGCGGAGGCTGGTGAGAGCGTCGAGGACAAAGAGCGAAAATTGATTGACGGCATCCGCACTCATTACGCCACCGTCGCCGCCTTGGCCGAACAGAAGCGCGAGGAACTCGGGGCCGATATTCCCATCGTTGGCACGGGACATCTGTTTACCGCTGGGGGACAAACTGTCGATGGTGATGGCGTGCGCAAACTCTATCTCGGCTCCCTGGCTCATGTGACGGCCGGGATTTTTCCAGCCTGCTTCAACTATCTGGCGCTTGGTCACCTCCACATCCCACAAGAGGTGAACGGCTCCAAAACCATACGCTACAGCGGCTCTCCACTGCCCATGGAGTTTGGAGAGGCAAAACAGCAGAAGAGCGTTTGCCAGGTTGAGTTCCACAGCACGGCCGCATCGGTACAACTGATCGACGTACCGGTGTTTCAAAGGCTCGAGCGCGTCAAGGGAGACTGGGATGGCATCCGGGGCCGCATCCTTGAATTAACGGCAACGAACTTTCAAGGCTGGCTAGAAGTCATCTACGACGGCACTGAGGTCATTGGCGACCTGCGTGAGCGCCTGGAGGCAGCTATTTCCGGCACCCAAATGGAAATCCTCCGGATACAAAACAGCCGCATCAAAGACCGTGTGCTGGGACAAATCCATGAAGAGGAAACACTCGACGATCTGAACGTGAACGACGTGTTCGAGCGATGCCTCGCCGTCCATGACGTGCCCGAAGAGCAGCGGCCGGAGCTGCTTCAGGCCTACCAGGAAACGGTCTCGTCTCTCTATGAAGACGATGTGCAGGCGCAATAGAGAGGCTGTCAATGAGAATATTGCAGGTACGCTTCAAGAATCTGAACTCATTAGTCGGCGAATGGCAAATTGACCTGACGCACCCGGATTATCAAGGTGATGGCATCTTCGCCGTCACCGGCCCCACCGGCGCGGGGAAAACCACCATCCTCGATGCTATTTGCCTCGCCCTTTATGGGCGGACGCCTCGCCTGAACAAGGTCACCAAGAGCGGAAACGAAATCATGTCCCGCCAGACCGGCGAATGCTTTGCCGAGGTGACCTTCGAAACCCAGTCTGGGCGTTACCGCTGTCACTGGAGCCAACACAGGGCACGCAAGAAGCCGGGTGGCGAACTCCAGGCCCCGAAACACGAAATTGTCAATGCCGATTCCGGCGAGATATTCGAATCCAAGATCAAAGGTGTAGCCGACCAGATCGAGTCGGCTACCGGCATGGACTTTGATCGTTTCACCCGATCCATGTTGCTGGCCCAGGGCGGCTTTGCCGCGTTCCTTCAGGCGCCACCGGATGATCGTGCTCCGATTCTGGAGCAGATAACGGGCACAGAGATCTACAGCCAGATATCCATTCGTGTCCATGAGCGAAAGCAGCAGGAGCGGGAAAAACTGAACCTGCTCCAGGCTGAAACGAAAGGTATCGTGATTCTTGAGCCTGAGCAGGAACAAGAGACCCAGCAGGCACTCGAGACAAAGCAGAAGGAAGAGACAGAGCTTGCCGCCAAATCCGCTGACACCGGGAAGGCCATTGCCTGGCTCACTACCATTGATGGGCTAAAAAAGGAAATCATCAACCTGGCCGATGAGGCGAGCAAGCTGCAGGGCGATATCGAGGCATTCAAACCGAACCGTGAAAAGCTGGGCCGAGCTTTGAGCGCCGCCGAACTTTCCGGCGCATACGCAACGCTCACCGCCACCCGCAAACAACAGGCGGATGGCAGAGCAGGCTTGAAAGCTGAGGAAGAGGCTCTTCCTGGACTGGAATCCTCCGCCAGGGAACAGGCCGAGGCACTGAAATCGGCTGAGCAACAAACCGCTTGGGCAAAAGAAGAGCTAAAATCGGCCGCGCCTACATTGCAAAAGGTTCGCTTCCTGGATCAGAAACTTGCCGATCTGAAAAAGGCTGTTTCAGAAGGTGATGAGGGCTGCAAGAAGGATGCGGCAAAGATTGATGCAGCCAAAAAAGCCCTGATCGAAGAGCATAAAAAACGATCCAAGGCTCTCAAGACGCTGGAGCTTGTGGGTGGCTACCTCAGGGAGAATGCACAAGATGAATGGCTGATCAGCGGTCTGGCTGGTGTTGAAGAACAGTTCGGCGGCCTGCTCTCCAAACAAAAAGAAATCGCTCAAAAAACAGCCGCTCAAGAAAAGGCCACAACGGCTCTGGAACTGGCGGCAAAGTCACTCGACGACTGTCAGAAGCAATCCGGCATTCGGAAGCAGAAACTGGAGGATGCCTTAAAACAGCTTCAACAGGGCAAGAATGCTTTGATCCAGTTGTTGGGAAACCGCTTGTTGCGGGAATACCGCACCGAGAAGGAAACCCAGCTGCGTGAAATGGCCTTTCTGGCCAAAATTGCGGAGCTTGAAGGACACCGGGCAAAACTGGAAGACGGCAAGCCCTGTCCACTTTGCGGCGCGACCGAGCACCCGTTTGCGGAAGGAAATGTCCCTGTCCCCGATGAAACAGAAAAGAAGATTGACGCCCTGACTAAGCTGATTAGCAAAGCCGAGGGTCAGGAAGCCGCCATCAAGAAACTCGAAGAAGCAGAAAGCCTGGCCCGTAAAAACCTGACAGAGGCTGAGAAGCTGGAGTCAGCAGCCGCCAATGACAAGAAGGCCGCTGAAAAAACGCTCGTTGAATTAAAAGATGTCCTCACGAATCTTCAGAACAGTTTTGAGGAACTTAAAAAAGCAATAAGCCGAAAACTCGATCCATTGGGTTATGCTGTTGATTTTTCTGAACCCAAATCCGCAATCCGCAATCTGAAATCCAAAATCGAAAAATGGCAGGCCCAGGTCAAGAAAAAGGCGGACATCGAGAAACAGATTGCCGACATCGCCAGTGAGGTGAAGCGGCTGGATGCCATTATCGAAACTCAAAGCACCGCCCTGGCCGAAAAGCTGGAGCGTCTGGAAACCTTGAAAAAGGAGCTCGCCGCTGGAAGTGATGAGCGCAATGCACTCTACGGCGACAAGAATCCCGACGATGAGGAGCGCCGCTTAAACAAGACGATTTCCGATGCCGAAGGCGCCGAAAAACAGGTCAGACAACGGCACAATGAGCTCCAACAAAAATGGAATACCGCGAAGGCCCATGTCGAATCTCTGAAGAAACGCATTGAGCAACGAGAGCCGGAACTGAGAAGGCTTGAAACAGAATTCTCCGCAGCGCTCGCGCCCGTTGGTTTTTCAAATGAAGAACAGTTTTTGGCGGCCATATTGCCCTCTGAAGCTCGGGTGGAGTTGACGGCTAAGGCCAAGGATTTAGATGAGCGTCAAACGGACCTGAAAGCCAGACACAAGGATCGGGAAACGCGCCTGGCTACGGAAATGGCCCGCAAGCTCACCGACAAGTCGCTGGAAGAACTCGAGCCCCAATACAAGGAGCATGAGGAAGCCCTGAAAGAGCTGCGGGATATCATTGCCGGTCTCAAGCACAAGTTGAGTGAAAATGCGGCCGCTAAAGAGCGGATAAAGGAAAAGCAGGCAGCTATCGAGGCCCAGAAAAAAGAGTGTCGCAGGTGGGAAAACCTGCACGAATTGATCGGCTCCGCAGACGGAAAGAAGTATCGCAATTTTGCCCAGGGGCTGACCTTCGAAATGATGATTGGTCACGCCAACCGGCAACTGCAGAAAATGACCGACCGCTACTTGCTGGCCAGGGATGACACCCAGCCCCTGGAACTCAACGTGATCGATAACTATCAGGCTGGGGAGATACGATCCACGAAGAACCTTTCCGGCGGGGAGAGTTTTATCGTCAGCCTGTCCCTGGCGCTGGGGTTGTCCCATATGGCCAGCAAGAATGTCCGGGTGGATTCGCTGTTTCTGGATGAAGGCTTCGGCACCCTGGACGAGGAAGCCCTCGACACCGCCCTGGAAACCCTCGCTGGTCTGCAGCAGGACGGCAAGCTGATCGGCGTCATTTCACACGTACCGGCCTTGAAGGAGCGGATCAGCACACAGATCCAGGTGACGCCTCAAACCGGTGGCAGAAGCCAGATATCCGGGCCTGGATGTAATCAAAAAAAGTAACTTGATGGCAATTTTTACAGGGAAGTTCCAGAAATTAGCAACTCACCCCACCCGTGGCGGGGATTTATCATA
>DYKH01000207.1 GCA_020722685.1 Caldithrix sp.
ACTGGGAGAGTTCTCCTACATATTGTGTTAAGAAAGAATTTGCCAAACTATAGTTATGAAAATGGCTTTACAGAATAAGGAAAAAGGGGCTACCTATCTCTTTTTGGATGAAGTTCAAAGGCTTGATCGCTGGGAGCTATATCTAAAGAAATACTATGATCTAAAATATCCTCTCAAGATGATTATTTCCGGCTCAGCTTAACTGCCGTTGCCAATGTTTCTTTTGCTCTTTGATTAGAGCACGAACTTACTCTCAAAAACCTTCCCTATCAAACTATTTTTCGTTACACCAAGCCGTCAATTGTCGTGGTCTCCTCTTGGAGTGGCTAAAGGCGTTTTTTGAACGAAGATGCAGTTTTCGAAGCGTCTCCTTCATATATCCGACTCTACGGCTGCAGCCGTTTCTGGATCACTTCCTCATAGTAGGGCTTCTCCCTCAAACTGGCATAGGATGCGGGAAAATACACGACGGTAATGTCTGGGCTGTAGTCATCAAAGGCATTCAGCACGATGGCGCAGCGCGCTTTCCGCTTCTTCTCTCTTGCTCATCAGCTCGGAATAAACCCAGACGCGGGTTTCGGACGCTTCCCGGCGCTCGAGAAATTGCGAGCCAAAGAATCCCAAAGCCGCAACCGCCAATGCAGCCAACAAGCCGCCGACCGGCTGCAGAAGGATGGCCGCCTTGTCCCAGCCGTCTCTTTCGCCGTTCTGCATTCTACCTCCTCAGAAAATACTGTTCGCCGACTTTTTCCAACAGTTTTGTTTGCCCGCCGGCGTTTGGTTCTTACTAACCCCAATGTTGATTTGATCTTTTTAAATCACTATATTGCTGCCAAATTTTAGTCGGTCATTCTCGACCAATGATCGCCGGATTCCACGATTGGGTTCAGAGTTATTATGAAAGTGTTATTCCACTTCCTCTCGATTTTCTGTATTGTGAGCGTGATGTTCGCCGCGCCCACCGGCAATTTGCCGCTGGCGGAAAAGGGCGTTTCCATAGCCGCCATATTCGGGAATGGTCGCAAGCTGCTTTTCAGCCAAGAAGGGGACCATGGACTTTATTTAGCCGACCTGGACCAGCAACGAACCCTGCAAATCAATGCAGAGATCGGCGGCGGTTATCGCGCAGCCTGGTCCGCAGATGGCAGATATGTCGCCTTCAAACAATTGACCCAATCAAGCGAAGGCCGTTTCCTGCAAACGCCCTGTCTATTTGATAGTGAAGCCGAACAAATCCTGCCGCTAACTTCGCCATCCTGGCAATGCGGCATACCCAGCATTTCGGGCGACAATAAGGTCGCCTTTACCGTCGGCACCACGCTTTATATCACTGACGTACATGGAAACGTCCAGAGGACATTCGCTCTCCCGGTCTATGCAAATCAGACGCCTCTCGCGCCGGATGGTCGATCTGTTGTGTACAATGATGGAGACGATCAACTTTGGCTGCTGACCTTGGCGGGGGGCGAGCGACGTAAGTTGACGACCGACGGCTTGGGCTACTTTGAACCAATTTGGTCTCCGGCTGGCGACAAAATCGTCGCCAGCACTCTCAATGGCAAGGTGTGCATCATCGATGTGGAAGCCAACAAGCTCACCGATGTCGGCGCAGGGGAAAATCCCGCCTGGTCGTTTGACGGCAAGTGGTTGTTGTTCTCTCGAACCGATTTGCTGGAGAATCGCGCTGTCCTCAACATGGACTTGGTCGCAGCTCGCAGCGATGGTTCGGAATTGTTCAGGATCGCTACGAACGATGCATGGGAAGATTCTCCAGTCTTTCTTGCCAGCAACCAGGTGCTGTATGTGGATCGGCGAAGCGGTGAAACAAAGAGGGCGAATTGGCGGGAAGTAGGACGCCAGTTTCAGATGGGTAAAGGTGAACCGCTACCTTTTAAGCCTGCTGCGGATAAAATCGTTCCCAGTGCAGTAAAAACCTCGGAGTCAAATTTCGCGCCAGTGGAAAGCTACTCTTTCGACATTCCTTACCTGCACCAAGCTTATGACACTCCCGACTGGTTCAATGGCAACTCAGCCTGCGGCGGCACCTCCGCAGTCATGTGTCTGGCCTATTACGGTGTCATCAACAAATGGCCGGTGACGGTCAGTTACCCTTCTCGGCATGTGAGCGATTATGGCCGCTACGTGTGTGAGATTTACACCTACAACGGCTACACCTATAACATTGGCGGCGAAGACCCAAGCGGCAACATCGGATATGGAGCTTTCGGATTCATCATCCAAAACCATTGGCAAGATACCAAAGGTTACATGTCTCAATACGCCCGACAACACGGCCTGGGCTCCAGCGTGGATTGGAGTCCCTCGCGGGCCAAGCTGCGCAATGAGGCGGACGCGCAAATGCCCTTTGTGCTACTAAACGATTTGACCAGCGCTGGGCATTATATCAGCGTCATCGGTTACGAAAGCGAGGCCACCACCGTCATCGTGAACGATCCTTGGGGCGACAAAAACGTGGCCTATCCCAGCGTAGATGGACGGAGGGCAAAGTACGACTGGCCGGGTTATACCAACGGTCACGCCAATCTGAATACCGTCTGGTGTTTCATCTATTTTCGTGGGAGGAATCCGGATTTGCTCGCCGAAACCGATGCTGCTCCGGATACAGCCACGGTACAACAGACTATTCCTTTCTCCGGTCGGATCATCAGCAACGGGTTCTCAACCGCGGAGCCGACCGCTGCCAAAATTCTCTTTTCCGATAATTCCCGTTTCGATGCTTCCGATCTGTTGTTGGCCACGCTGCAAATTCCTGCATTGGCGGCAAAAGACACTTTTGAGTTTGCTTTGCCTATTGTTGTTCCTGATTCCGTCATTAGCGGCATGTACGGCCTGGGCGTCATCGCCGATGCGGACAGCATGGAAGTGGAAGCCAGTGAAACCAACAACGTTTCCTACGAGCGCATCTGGGTGAGAGGGTATCCGAATATTTACGGCATGCAGCCGGCAGAAGGGCAAACCGTCACCGATTCCCAGCCGACCATTTTTGCCTACTTTACCGATCGCGTGGTGAAGGTGGACACCTCTTCGATTCGGCTGTTCTTGGACGGCAGAGAAGCAGCCGGCGAGAGAATCGCCGTCAATTCTGTGACCTTTGTGCCGCAGGAGCCGTTGGCAAACGGAAAGCATTCCGTCATTCTTAAAGTCGGAAATCAAGCTGGATTTGTTTCCCGGCGAGAATGGAGTTTTGCTGTGGAAATCTCTTCCGAAGTGAATGTGTCAGCCGGCATGGAAGAAAAGGAATTTCGACTTTTACAAAGCTATCCCAATCCCTTTAATGCCAGTTGTAAGATCACCTTTATCCTTCCGCGGAACAATGATGTGACGTTACGGGTGTTTGCAGTGGACGGCTCGACGATCAAGACCATGGCAAACGGCCCTTTGCCTGCGGGCAAACACACATTGGTTTGGGACGGCAAAGACGACTACAACCAAGCCGTAGCCAGCGGCTTATACTTTTACCAAATCAAAGCCGGAGATTTTAGCCAGACGCGACGCATGCTGTTGCTACGCTGAGGTAGATTCACCATCGACCTGTGAGGTCTGCGAGACCTCGCAGGTCTTGTTAGATTGAGACCAAAGAAAAATGATCAACAACATCATCATCGATTTCGATAGCACGATCATCAATGCCGAAGGCATTGAACTCATCATCCGAAAAGCGCTGGAGCGGGTTGCCGAGCCGGAGCGTAGTTTGCGTCTCGCCCAATTGGCCGAGCTAACCGACAAAGCCACCAACGGCGACATTCCCTTAGAGGACGCTATCCGCCAGCGCTTGCAGCTCACCGAGATTACCAAGCGAGATGTGGAAACGGTCGCAGCGCAGATATTGGACTCGATTAATCCTATGGTGCGCGAGACGGTCGAGGCGCTGCTGCAACGGGGCAAGCACATTGCCGTTTTTAGCACCAGCTTCGATGATTTGGTTCAGCCGGTAACAAATGAATTGAACATACCACGCGGTAACGTATTTGCAAACAAGCTACTTTATGATGACAACGGCAAAGTGATTGGCGTGGATGAGAGCAACCCGCTTTTTCTCAGCATCGGCAAGGTCTTTATGGCTGAACGGCTCAAGAGCCAATGCCTGTTGGAAGGTGGAACTGCAGTCGTTGGCGATGGCGTCACGGATTTGTTGATCCGCAAAAACAATATGGCAAAAATGTTCGTCTATTTCGCCGGCTCTTACTTGCATGAAGACATTCGCAAACAGGCCGATTTCACTGTCGATCGCTTTGATCAGTTGTTGCCCTTGTTCTGCTCGAATGAGGAGTTGTCGAACGCCGTGGTTGAATCACTCTCCATGCCGAATAATGGAATAGCCCCACCGCCGGCGCCGAGAGTGGTTTTGTTGGAAAGCATTCATGATCACGCGAAAGAGAAGCTGATCAGAGAAAATTTTGTAGTAGAAAGTCATAAAGGCGCATGGAGTACCCAAGAGCTTGAAGAAAAGGCTCGGCATGCGAACGTCTTGGGTATTCGTTCCAAGACGAGGATTTCCGCTGATGCCATCGCCAAACTTCCTCACCTTTGGGCCATCGGCGCTTTTTGCATCGGTACCGATCAGATTGATTTGAGTGCCGCGGCCAGCGCCGGAATCCCGGTCTTTAATGCTCCGTACAGCAATACCCGTAGTGTAGCGGAATTGGTTGTCGGCGAGACCATCATGCTCATGCGGCGAATTTTTGAGAAAAGCTCTGCCGCCCACGACGGTCGTTGGTTGAAAACGGCCAGCGGCTGCACGGAAATACGCGGAAAAACAGTTGGAATCGTCGGCTACGGTCATATCGGCTCGCAAGTGTCGGTCTTACTGGAAAACCTCGGTATGAGTGTGATCTTTCATGATATCGTCGACAAGCTGCCGCTCGGTAACGCAAAAAAGGCCGCGAGCCTGTATGACTTGTTGGATCGTTCCGACGTCGTAACTCTGCACGTCCCGGAAACGCCGGAAACCCGCAACATGATCGGAAAAGCAGAAATCAAGCGCATGAAGCGAGGTGCATTCCTGATCAACTGCAGCCGCGGTTCGGTGGTCGATCTGGACAGCTTGCGGGATGGCTTGGATTCCGGCCATCTGGCCGGCGCCGCCATCGATGTTTTTCCCCAAGAACCCGGACAGCCGCAGGACCTGTTTACTACGCCGCTGCAAAACGCGACCAACGTCATCCTAACCCCACACATCGGCGGCAGCACCAAGGAAGCGCAGGAGAACATCGCCGCCTACGTGAGCGAAAAGCTTTGCCGGTTCCTGAACTCCGGCTCCACGATCGGCGCGGTGAATTTCCCTGAAGTGGAGCTGCCGAGAGTGCAGGAGACGGATCGAATCCTGCATATCCACCGCAATGTTCCTGGCGTGCTGGCAAAAATCAACAGTGTCTTTGCCCGGCGCGACATCAATGTGGAGGGACAAATCCTGCAAACCAAGGGTGACATCGGCTATTTGATCGTGGACGTCAACCGGCACGTTTCGGATCATGTGCTAAATCTGATGAGCGCAATAACGGAGACTATCAAAGTACGGAAGATTAGTTGAAGAGCGCGAGATAGGTGTGGTCAGGTATTGTCGAGAATGGTCAAGAGCGGTCAAGTATGGTCAAGCGTGGTCAAGAATTGTCAAGAATGTTCAAGGGAAGAATTGTGAGAATTTTAATATGGTGCAGCCGTTCATTGCTACCCACCGTGTGCGCAGTTATGAGCTGGACTCGTTCGGCCACGTCAACAACGCCGCGTATCTAAACTATTTGGAATTTGCTCGTGGGGAGTACCTTCTACAGCGAGGCCTAAGTTTCGCGGATTTTCACAGGTGGAACGCCTTGCCTTTTGCTGTTTCGGCACAGATTCAATTCAAATCGCCGGCAAGAGTGCATGATTTTTTGGACATTGAGGGCAGCGTTATGGAATGGAAGCGTGCGAGTTTTTCGCTGCATTACAAAGTCACAAACAGAACCTCCGGCAAGGTAGCCGCCCTCGCGCAAATGACCTTCGCCTTTGTCGACAAAGAGGGAAAGCTTGTCCCCATCCCGGAGGAATTCCGAAATGCCATGCAGTGATGTCCCGCCTACAGCAACTTAAGATTCCCCTTTTAACCATGTTCGATGAAGTTTGACAATGTCCGACCACGCTTGACAGCCGTTTGACCATGCTTGACTATTCTTGACCACGCTTGACCTTCTTACTCTCACACATTCACCCTAACCATCGCCCTAAACTCTCCCCGTATTTCAAAGGTCTTTCCCGAGGTCGGATGAATTAACTGACCGGAAAACTTTCCCTCCACCTCGGTTTCAGTGACTTCCGTGATCTCTATTTTTCCTTTCGAATTGAGAGGCAGGGTATTCGCTGCGGCCGTGAAGGCAAGAAAATCCAAGGGAAAGGTCTTGCCGGCCCAATTGCGCAAATCGCTTTCTTTGTAATCGATGTTGATAATAAATTGCGGATACTTGTCCGAGCCGGGATTATAATTGTAAAGTTGCAAGTTATCCGAGTTAAACAAATCGCCGCGGGGAGTGAATTGAGCGACGAAAAACTTGTCATACATTGCCTTGCCTTCCAAAGAAAAGCGAAGCATGCCGCCATTGGGTTCCCGATCCGACAAATCCGGTTCGCCGGTGCGCATGCCTGCTTGCGATTTGCGGCTTTGAGCGCTTTGCCGATCCTCGCCACAGGAAAAGGCGAGCAAGATGAGAAGAAAAATAAGAATTTGATTTCTCATAAAAATTCCCTTAAATTGCCGAGGTTTAGTACTAAGCCGACGTCAATATAAGCTTTTCATTATTCGCAGACAAGGTTTTCGAGTTGGCCTCTGCCGGTAAGTCGTTTCAAACTTAGACCAGTTCTTGCAAATCTTGACTATCCTTGACCACACTTGACTACTCTTGACCATTCCTGACGATACTTGACGGTCATCTCATTCATGGAGCCTCGAACATGAGCCAAATCAAGCACACTTGCGTTGAAAGATTTTTGCGATACGTTACCTTCGATACCCAATCTTCGGAAACCTCCGATACTTCCCCCAGTACTGAAAAACAAAAAATACTGGGACAAGTCTTGGCGGAGGAGCTCAAAACAATGGGCTTGGCCGATGCTGCCATGGATGAATGGGGCTATGTCTTTGCCACTCTGCCGTCTAACGTCTCGCATGAAGTTCCCGTCATCGGACTGATCGCGCATATGGATACCTCTCCGGATGTTACCGACACGAACGTCAAGGCACAAATCCACCACAACTATCAGGGAGGCGACATAGCCCTTTCACCCGAATCCGGCGTTATCATTCGCGCCAGTGAAAACCCCGAGTTGGCCAATCAAATCGGCCACGATATCATCACCTCTGATGGGACGACGCTCCTCGGAGCGGATAACAAGGCCGGTATTGCAGAAATTTTCGATGCGGTCCATCATCTCATTCAGCATCCGGAAATCAAACATGGCACCGTCCGCATTGCCGTCACGCCTGACGAGGAAGTGGGGCGCGGCACCGAGCATTTCGACGTGCAAAAATTCGGCGCCCGTTACGCCTATACCATAGACGGCGAAACTTTGGGCGAAATTGAGGACGAGACCTTTTGCGCCGACACGGTAACGATGAAAATAACCGGAGTGAACGTTCATCCCGGCTATGCCAAGAACAAGCTGATCAATTCCATCAAGATCGCTGCTGAGATTATCGACAATTTGCCAAAAGACGCCCTGTCGCCCGAGACGACGGAAAAACGGGAAGGCTACCTGCACCCAAACCACATCGGCGGTGGAGTGGAAGAAACGACGATCAAATATCTCATCCGCGATTTCACTACGGAGGGCTTACAAGAGAAAGAGGCATTCTTGCGCGAGCTGGCTGAAAAGATTATTGCCAAGCATCCTCGCGCCAAGCTGGATTTCAAAGTGGAAGAATCCTACCGCAACATGAAATACAAAATTGACAAAGATCCAAAGGTGGTAGAGTACGCAGTTGAGGCAGTAAGAAGAGCGGGACTCACACCCAAGAAAAACATCATTCGCGGCGGCACCGACGGCTCGCGTCTGTCCTTCGCCGGCTTGCTCACGCCCAACATCTTTACCGGCGGGCACAATTTTCATTCACGTCAGGAGTGGATCTCGATTCAGAACATGAAAAAGGCGGTGGAGGTGATTGTGCATCTGGTGCAGATATGGGAGGAGAAAAGTCAAGAGTAAGCTAGAGATAAGAAT
>DYKH01000208.1 GCA_020722685.1 Caldithrix sp.
CCCTGTGGGGCGCCGAGTTGCTCGAGGATGTGGTAGCGTCCGAGAGATTGACCGAGGAGGCTGGACATGATATGCTCCTATGGGGTTGAGCGGGGTTCTATTTGGAAGTGCCGGTGGGTAGTGGCAAGCAGTGACATTCAGCTTTAGTTGGCAGCCAATTGTTCCTGGAGTTGTACCTCCACAAGTTTGCGGCTGTTTTAACAAAACTTTGGCAAGCTGGGCAGATAGCTACTTTTTTCCACGTACAAAAGTCAAGCGCGCCCCGTTGCGCCCGACTTCGAGGGTGTCCCCATCCCAAAGCGGCTTGCGCTCCTTGGGCGGGAGGCGTTCGCCGTTGAGTTTGGTGCCGTTGACGCTGTTCAAGTCGGTCACATAGAAATGATCGCCTTCCTGCTCGATCTGGGCGTGGCGGCGCGAGACGATCTTGGGGTCGCTTAGGAGAGGTGACAAATCTACATCCACGAAGATCCCGCTCTTTGGGTCGGTGCGCCCGATCAGGGTCACCCGTCCTGCAACGGGGAATATCCCCCCGCCCTCGGCCCGCAAGAAAGCGCTGGCATCCGGCAAGGATTTTTCTTCCAGGCGTTCGTCGCTGAGCAGGGTCAAAATGGCCCCGTGCAAAACCCCGGCGTCTGCCAGGTTGGCGTTGGCCGGCAACGGGCGCAGCCCATGTTCGGTTTTCAGACTTAGCACGTACGCGAAACCGCGTTTCTGGCTCAAGCCCATCTTCTCGACCAGCGCCTCCGCCAGCATACGGCTAGGGACCTGCATCGGCAGGGCCAGGTCCAGTTTTTCGCGCCCGGTTTCCAAGGTCACAGCCACATACGACATGGTCAGGTTCCTCTAAAAGTCGAAGTCCAGCGTTGGTCGCTCTCGTCCCAGGCTTCGGCCTGGCGGGAAAGGGTCAGGCCGAGCGAAAGAAGTTCTTCGGCCATCTGGTTCAGGCGCTGGAGCAACAGACGGAATTCGCAAAAATATTCCTCTGAGACTTCCCCGCCTTGCCAGGCCATCTCCAGACGGTACTGTGCAGTCCGCAACGCATAGAGCTGGTCAGCCATGTCAAGATGGTTTTGCCAAAAGGTGCGAGTGGTCTGATAGAGATGGTCGGGGTCAACGTGGATGGAGGTGGACATAATAACGGGGACTATCTTTCAGCCGGACAGTGAACTCAAATCGCCATCCAGGTCTTTATCTGTTTGAAAATATCTTGAGACGATGCCGTTCGTATCTCGACCGTCTCCCAATTGTTTTGCGGCTCAACCGGCTTCAAAGACCATAAGGTCTCCTCTGATTGTAAAAGGGCAAAACCGTCAAAGTTGTCATTCTTGTGATCAATGAAAGAGACCGTGGTGTTGACCAGCGGCTTGACGAGGGACTGGGCTAATAGCTCGGCGACAGATTTAGCTACCCCGCCTCCGGTTAGCAGTGTAACAGTTTTATCGAAATCACCTTTCTCGGCCGCCTCGCGTGCGTCACCCAAGGTCTCCATTTGAGTGGTGGCCGTCATACTGCCGGAAACTGTCGCCGAATCAATACCCAAGGTGGAAATCAATGCTTGGGCGAGGTCGCGCCTTTCTTCTACGGCAACGAATTGGTGAATGAAGGTCATCGGGATGCTGTGGATAACGTTCATCTTGCGGGCGCTATGGAAGAATGTATTCTGTTCCAATTGATTTGGGCGGTTTTGCCCAACGATGATCGTGATATCTGGAAAAGCACAAACTCCAACGACCGAAAATGCCAGAGGCGACAATTCCATCCGTCCATCCGCACCACGGACGATGAAACCACGCGCGATCAGCGCTCTCTCAGCTAGACCCATGACCAGGTTGATCTGCTCACTTGTATACGCTTTTAAATCCTCATCTTCAAGTCCCAAAAATTTATTGGTTTTCAGGTAAGCCAGGATCACCATCAATTCTTCCTGGGACAATCCAATTGCGAGCGAGTTTCTCTTGTTGTTTGCCATGATCCATCCTTGTGCAATAACGCAATCGAAAAGTTACATCCTATTGCCAGAAGGAAGTTGAGAAATCACAGATTTTCCACCGGGCCGATTTTTGAGAAAACCTTTTTTCAACGCGAATGCCCTGACGGACACACATTTTGCGGATTTGGCGAATACCCTGACAGGTACGACGTGACGCGGATGTTTTGAAAAAGAAAATTCGCGAAATTCGCTCCCTCCGCCTCACACCTGCACTTGCACCAGGTGCAAGTGTTAAAGTCTTTGGTTTTGTCCGGTAAAGAAATCATAGATACCAGAGTAGATGTTGTCCATGTTGGATGCCCTCTGCTCCGTTGTGTTCTGAACCCAATGGGCTGCATCGGTAAACCCGAAGTCATTCAGGTTATCAGCAACAAATTTCCCGGTGAATCTTTGATAATCGGGGTTGAGAGAGGCGAGGAAAGGATTGGCAAATGAAACTGTTGCAGAAACAGGCTTCTCGGTGAAAAAGTCGTAGATCGCATCGCCCATTTTTTCAGTAAAATCCCACTTTTCCAAATCCTCTTGTTTGCGAGCTGCCCAGTCATGATAGCCCACTAAATCTCCAATCCCAACCCCGATATTAACGAGTCCCAGACCTGCATTGTACAGCCCAATAACGGGAATCAGGTTAAGCCCGGTGTCTACTAGCTCGCTGCCAATCGCGCGTCCCCAGTCATCGTTATTGTGAATATCGTCCAGAACCCCGAAACCGAATCCAATGAAAGGTATCATTTTTTTTACCGCAGGGCTTTTGATGATATGACCCAAATCGTCCATTTTGCCAACCCATCCAGCCCTCGGACTGCCGGCAAACTTATTCAGAAGGCGGCCGATGCTTTTATAACTGGTGTAAGGTAGTTTTCCTAAAGATTTCAGGCCATCCGCACTTCGACTGCCAATCTCCATCCACCAACTGAACCAATTATAAGGATGGCTACCAATAGTACCTGACGACTTGTCCAATATCGAATCGCTCCCCTGACCGCCAGTGCTGTTTTGCCAAAACCTGTCTGCTTCCTGCCATTCATCTACTTCTTGGTTGACTTGTATTGACAATAGTTGAAGAGCGTCCACCTGATCGTCTAAGCGTTTTAGAAGGCCCCTCAGTTCATTTTGGTAGGCGTCAGCCTCGCCGCCCTGCCAGGCAGTAGACAAACGCCCGGAGGCGCTGCGTAAGGTTGCAACCTTGGTCAGCATTTCCGCGCTGCGTTGATCTATTAGTCGCGCAATTTCTCTCACGCGTTCGGTTTCCATGTGAAGAGTAGCCATAAGCCAGGGCCTTTTCGAAATTCAGCATCTAGCCGGGGCAGTCACCCATGAGTGGCGTTTGGACCAGCATTGGTCTGCCTTTATTGATGAAGAAACCCCGCCCGCGCGGGAGTTCCAAACGGCGTTGTTCGATAGAGATTTGCGCCCCGAGCCAGTCCATTTCGGTGATGTCTTTGGATAGGACCAGGCCGGTGCGGTTCTGGCGTAAATATTTCAAGAATGCGGATGCTAATTGCATTCGCAACTCATCCAATGCGCCGGTCGCCATGATGACCACGTCACCGGCAGACTCGATGGAAAACGCTAAGTTGTTCAGCGCGGCGGCCAGAGTTTCCTTCCCTGGCTGGAAGACAAAACCAAGATCATCTACCAATAACAGAAGCCGTTTCCCTTCCACAGCCGGTTTGCCGGAGTTCCAGGCTTCGGTAATTACTTTGCAATTTTCGACGATTTCACCTGTCGTTCTAAGTACCTTTAGGCGAGGATCTTGCAGGCCCATTTCGACCAATGGGCTGCGCCTGAATACGAAAGCGCGGACTTCCCAGTTTTCCGGATCTGAGTGAAGTACGCTTGAGGCTGCTACTGCCAGGAAATTGCTTTTGCCGCTCTCACGCGGACCGAGGATCAGCCAGGATGGGCTGGCTTCCAGAATATCGGGGGCCACTTGCTCCAGGGTTTCGTAAGAGCGGCCTACGGATATCAATGCTTTGCCGGGTTTGAGTGCTGGTTTCAAATCAGCCAGGAATTTCGACAGCGGGATGCAGTCCGGTAAGGTCTCTATTCGCGCAGGCTGTTCACCTTTCCATGTTTGTTTCATCTGTCCAATTAAATCAATCAAACCTGCGGGAGGTTGAACCGTTTGGGTTTCATAGGGGGGGCCATCTACCCAATAACCACGCCCGGGCACCGATTTTAGTGGATTTACCCTTTTACCCACGATATCAATGTATTCGTCATCGCTTGCGAGTTTCAAGACCAGCCGGCGCGAGATCAGGTTACGAATCGACATGGGCAATTCTGGCCCCCCCCGATTTGTTGTAACGATCAAATGAATATTGGCGGCCATCCCATCGCTAACGATTCGGGATAACTTTTGGATGTCATCTGCAAACGACGCCTGGAGTTCCTTGAAATTATTGATAACCACGACGAGGGCAGGATGGTTGGGGCCTCTCTCGCGCGAGCCGGAAATTCGCCGGGCGGTGCGCTGTTGTAGTTGCGCATCCAAGAAATTCAGTAGGCGAACGAGACGTTCCTTTGACTCGCTTGACTCGATCCGGGGTCGGATAACCGAGCCTGTATGCGGCAGGTCTTCGAATACCTTCAAATTACCTGCGCCCAATTCGAGCATATAGAATTGCAGTTGCTCGGGAGTGTGGGTCAGGGCCAATGACATGATCAACGAAGCCAGACTGGCGTCCCTGCCACTTCCGGGAGCGCCAACGATCCATAAATGCCCATCCCGGTCTTCGAAATCCACCTGGAGCAATTCCTGACGGCACTCTTGCGGCATATCCAATGCTCCCCAACACGCAATCAAGCGCTCCGGCTTGACATCTTTGCGCCATTTGCCTGCCTGGAAACTGAGCTGCACACCTGCGTCTGCAAGCACATCTTCCAAAGAGATAAATTGAGGCAGAGGATCGAGGTAAATACGCTTGGCCGACTTCAAATGCAAATCTGTTGCAGCTTGCTGTAAAAGACTGATCAGAAAGGTTTCTTCGTTTGGGGGAGTAGCTTCTTCAGCTTCGGGTTCGGCTGCAACACCCTGGCGGGTTTTGTGATAATACCTGGTGTAACCACCATCAGCTTCGACTTCGTAGATTGTGAATTCACCGGCATCCGTTGACGATGCGGATTGCATTGGAAAACCCCCGTAGCCAGCCTGGAATTCGACAATATCGCCGCGCAGTCCGCGCAAGTAACCTTGCCCGGCGCGAGTGGGGTTCGAAAGGGTACGCTCGATGATAGCTAACTCTTCGGGTTTGGCAACCTTGAGCGCAACCCGCCAGCCGACGTTGTTAAGCAGTTTCTCGACTTCGGAATTGACATCCTGATTGGCAAGGATCAGATACATCCCCAAGGAACGACCCTGGCGCACTAAGAGGTCAAGGGTCTCGCGCAGGCGGGGAAAATCCGCCAGCCCACGCGCAAATTCATCCAATAACAGGATGAGGTGTGGCAGGGGATTGTCAGAACGAGCGCGGTTATACGCCCAAATATTTTGCACCCGAGCCACGGCAAATTCTTCCTGGCGGCGTTTGATTTCGTTTTCAACCGAATCGAGGCCTCGCTCCACCAACTCGGGACTAAGATTCGTAACAACCCCGTTGACATGAGGGAGACCTTCGAAAACACTGAATGCCGCACCCCCTTTGAAATCCATAAAGAAGAAATTAAGCTGGGTGGGCGGGTAACGTATTGCAGCTCCTAAAACCAGCGATTTCATAAATTCGCTTTTGCCGCCGCCGGTAGTGCCAATTAGAATAGTATGGTAGGCAGCATCCCCGCCGAAATGGTCCCCATCAGGAAGTAAATTGATCATTGCAAGGTCTAATTGATTTTGCCGGGCCGAAACGCCTATCGGGAATCGAAGCAAGTCCTTATCTTCGATGCGAGCAGACCAGCGGGCTTTTATCGCATCCAAAGATAAGCCATCTATCCCCAACACCTCAGTAAGTCGAACACTTTCGGGTAATGGGACCCGGGTTTCACTGCCAGCCACATCCATCCCGGCTAAAGCCCGGGCAATCTGCTCACAGTCTTCTGACGAGGCCACTTCGTATTGGCCGGAGATTTCTCCACTTTTTGTCCATGTGTCGACAAATTTGAATTTTGCGTTATCGTGGATTTCAACTATGGAGTGACATTCCGGAGGCCAATTTCGCCCGCCAACAAAAACGAGGTATATCTGGACATCGTAGCCTGATTCCGCTAATCTGGCCACTTCGGCCCTCTGACGGATCTGCCCACTATCATCCACCAGCACAACAATGGCTGAGGTGGAGAGAGGTTTTGTATTGCTGGAATTATCTTTACGGTTGCGCCGTTGCCGGTATTCGTTGACCAGATATTCGAGCAATTTTTCTACTTTATGAGAATCGAATGCTAAGCGATGCAATCGTTTATTCGCGTCCAGAGAATCCGTGTGAGGTACCCACTTGAGCCACTCCCAATTCTCTATTGCCTGGCGTGTGTCGCCAAGTACACAAACCTCGACATCTCTGGGAGAATGATGCACCAACAAATCAACAACGAGCCGTTTAACAACGCCATTTGTCGCACTGGTCGAATTACCAGCAATAGCTACGCTTCCAATCATTTGGAGGGGCAGGCACCAGGGCAAGAGAGTGATTTGCTTATATTCGTTAGATAATTGCAAAGCCAGAGGAGGCAGTTTGTCATTCGGATCAGAATAGCGTGGTGGCTCAATCACAAAAGAGGATTTCGCCGTTGCGGTTCCCAACCGCAAGGAAAGAAAATCCTCGTCCCTGGGTGGACGTGCCCAGAGCAGGGCCTTTGAATTTTTGGCTATTTTCTTGAGTTCAATCAATGGCGGATAGGCTGTCTCAAGCTCCTTACGCTGGAGCGCAACCAAAGAGTCCAGCTTGCGCCGCACTGTCTCCAATGTCCCTCGATACTCCTGCTCACGTCGCTCCATTGCCTTCTGGTACGTTTTTTTCTGACTGGCAACACCGATTATGTTGGCAATAGGAAACCCTAAGCTCATAATGAGCATAGGTATCATTAGACCTAAGTTGGCATCAGACGAAATAAGGGAGTAAATCAGCATTCCCCCAATCATCACTACTGGAGGAAGGATAGATGTAATTAAATTGATCGAGGGTGGTGGGCCAGGGGAGGGCGGCGGGCTGGGTAATTCGACTTTATCTTCGGGCAAGCGAACCGGATACCGTTGAGCAGGCGTGATTTGTTTGCGAGCAAGTTGAGCAGATAACCTGTTCTTGAGTTGGGTGAGATTTTTAGCGGTTGCAGGTGATCCGGGCATAAAGTGCAATACCATACCGGCCGAGGAAATTCAGCCGGTATGGCCCTAGAAAAGATGTAATTGAATTGTATGCGATTACGCCAATTTGCTGGCCATTTGCTCCCATTCGGCAATTTCAGCCTGGAGCTTGGTCTGCATCTGGTTGAGTTGCTCGAGCAACTGGGTCATGCCGCTGCGCCACTGGTCGTACAGGCCGAAGAACTCGGTTGCCGAGTTACCCATCCAGGCGGATTGCAACCCATTGACAGCGTTGGTCATGCTCTGAACTGTGCTGTTCATTTGCTGATACGTGTTATTCATGCTGTTTTGGGTGCTGCGGGCAGTTTCGACTTCCATGTGAAGGGTAGTCATTGGATAGCCTCCTAAGTTTAGTGAGATGAAACAAGAATATATACGCTGAAAAGATTATACAATGTTTTTGAGACGAAAGTCAATCAAAAAACATTCCAAAAAGGATGAACAATAGACTTTCCGTAGTAGCGACAGTCCGGGTTGGGACAGAAGCGGCTGCTGGTATCCACATGCCGCCGACGCCCATGCCGCTGCTCGATGCGCGGCGGCGGCTCCCGCTGGGGCTTGGTCTGTTCATTGAGACGCCGCTCGGCTTCACAGACCAGGCAAACCGCCGGAGCGATGGGCTCACGGGGTAATATGCCGGATGGCAACCGGGGATAGTCCCCCAACGGGACTGACCACCAGCCGTAAAGCACTGGCCCGACGATGATCAAATAGCTGACAAGCAGCCCCAAAACGGTACAATCGGTGGTGCAGAGTGGTCAAGCATATGCTCTCCTTGGTTGGAAAGTGAGCCTATCTTGCCACTCTGTCCGCTTATTGGGAAAGGTTCCGCCTCAATTTATCCGCATTTGTAAGGTACAGTACCGGATTTTGTTGAGCAATTACGAAAAAGCGCCGATAATCTGGATGCTGATCAAGCG